>DASXNR010000056.1:0-19982 GCA_036494925.1 Acetobacteraceae bacterium | reverse complement strand
CGCTTGAGGTCCCATTCGAATGGTGCCGGCAGCGTCTCGTCGAAATCGTTGACGTCGAACACCGGCGTGCCGTCCAATGCGGCATAGACGCCAAAATTCGCCAGATGGCAGTCGCCGCAGGACTGCACCCAGATGCCGCTGGTCGGCGTGGCGGCAAGGTCCGCCGCCATCACCGCGGCCGATCCGCGCAGGAACGCGAACGGCGATGGCTGCATCCGACCATAGCGGATCGGCAGCAGCGACGAGATCCTGTGCCGGCTGGTCTCGATCACGATATCCAGCGGATCGCGGCGGTCGACAGGTACCTGCCAGTCGGCATGCAATCGCCGCGGCACCAGTCGGCGCAACGCATGACCTGCCTCCCGTCGCTCCGCCGCGGACAGCAGATCGTCGGGTCGGATATTTTCCAGCGGCATCGTTCTGGCCCCCCGACTATTGCCGCGATCACACCGCAGGCGAGCATGTCAGCGCAAGCCGAATGTTATGGTGCGTGCCGGGCGCAATAATCCCAGATCGAAAACGGATCAACCCAACAAGGCCGGCCAGCGCGAGCCGCTCGCCCAGAGTATGCCGGCAGTGATTGCGCCGGCAATCACATCGTCCGCCATGATGCCCGCAGCACCGCTCTTGCGGTCAGCCCAGCCGATCGGGCCGGGCTTGGTCACATCGAGCAGACGGAAGATGGTGAACGCGGCGAGCAGGCCGATCACCGACGCATGCTCGAGCCCGTATAACGCCAGCAGTTGGCCGGCGATCTCATCGATCACCACCCAACCAGGATCTCCGGCAACATGAGCGGCACGGATTGCCCACAGGCCGGCGAGAGTCGCGATCAGCGCCGCGGCTGAGACCAGGGCAGGGGCGATGTGCAACAACAATGCGCCCGGCACCAGCGCGGCCGCGGACGCGACCGTGCCCGGTGCGATCGGTGCGAAACCGCAGCCAAAACCGCTGGCGACGAGCCTTGGAATCACCCGGCCTGCATGCGGCAGAAGTGGACGGTTGTGATCAGCCCGCCGCATCCACAAACGTCCGCAACGCGCCCAATACCTCCGGCTCGGTCAGTGTCGGCGCATGGCCGATGCCGGGCAGCGAGGCGATCACCATATCCGGCCGTGCCGTCCGCATGCGCGTCACCGTGGTGGGCAGCAGGATGTCGCTCGCTTCACCGTGCACCAGCAGCAAGGGCAGATGCGTCAGTGCGCCGAACAACGGCCACAGGTCGGGCGTCCTGCCGTTCACCAGCCGCGCGATGCGGGTGTCCCACACCGGGCGCAGCCGGCCATCGCCGTCCGGCGCATAGGTGAGTGCCGCCATTGCCCGCCATGCTTCGTCGCCGTCCAGCGACAACGGCGGCAGCACCGCCTGCAGATGCGTGACCGCGGCATCGAGGTTGGGAAATACGATGTCCTGGCCGATGAATCGCCGTACGAACTCGGTTCCGCCGCTGCCAAGCTCCGGGCCGATGTCATTCAGCACGATCGCACGGAACAGCGAAGGCCGCGCCGCCGTCAGGCCCATGCTGAGCAGCCCGCCAAAGCTGGTGCCGATCGCGATCGCGCTGTGCAGGTGCAGCGCGGCACAGATGTCGAGCACGTCGCGCAGGCAGGCCTCGGGTGCATAGCGCGTGATGTCGCGCGAGCGTCCCGACTGGCCACGCCCGGGGTAGTCCGGCGCTATCACCCGCCGTCCGTTGCCGATTGCCTGCGCCAGCGTCTCGAAGTCGCCGGATGTACGGACGATGCCCGGCAGACACAGCAGCGGCGCGTGCTCGCTGCCGCCCCGCCATTCGCGGACGACAAGTGGAAATCCGTCCCACGCGGAGATCCTATGGACTAACGAGTCCATTGCGCGAGCAGGGTCGGCGTGGTCTCGCCGCGCCGTGCGCGGTAGATCACCACGTTCTCCAGCACGCGCTGCACGTAGTTGCGGGTCTCGTTGAACGGGATCAGCTCGATCCAGTCGACCATGTCGATCGGTCCGACCCGCGGGTCTCCATTGTCAGCGAGCCACTCATCGACGCGATGCGGGCCGGCGTTGTAGGCGGCGGCGGCGAGCGGCAGCGAATTGCCGAAACGATCCAGCACCTCGCGCATGTAGGCGGAACCCAACCGCATGTTGTGCGCGGGATCGGAGGTCAGCGAGACCGGCGAGGTGACGGCGCCGATCTGCTTCGCCACCGCCTGCGCGGTGACCGGCATGAGCTGCATCAGCCCGCGCGCGCCCGACGGGCTGACCGCGGCAATGTCGAAGCTGCTCTCCTGGCGGATCAGGCCCAGCGCCACCGCCGGGTCAACCGGGCCATCAGGCGGCTCGGCGGCGATCGGCCAGCCGGCCTCCGGCAAGGCCAGGCCGTCGCGGCCCATGCGCCGGGCGACGAACACCGCTGTGTCCGGCAGCCCCACCCGCAGCGCGAAGCGTGCCGTCAGGGTGCGGTCGGCCGGATCGGGCGCGAGTTCGTCCATTCGCAACAGAAAGCTGCGTGCGCGTTGCGGATCGTTCCAGGCGACCAGCATCGCGGCGGCGCGCACCACCTCGCGATCGGTGAATGCCAGCACCTGATCGCGCGTGTAGGCGGGATCGTGCAGCGCCGTGATCCGGTGCGCCAGCGCCGCGGCATCGTCGCCGAGCGCGATCGCGGCGAGTTGGCCGTAGAAGGTGGTGGCCCAGGCCGCCGCGCGTTGGTAGTCCGGCTTCGGATCGCCGCCGGACGCGGCGGCGGCGCGGCCCAGCCAGTAATGCGCGCGGCTCTGGGTGATCGCCGCCTTGGACTGCTCGGCGAGAGCGGTGAAGTGCCGTGTCGCCGCGGCGGGATCGTTCATTCGGCGCAACGCGATGAAGCCGGCCAGGAACTCAGCGTCCAGCATCTGGTCCGGTGTGATCCGGCCATGCTGATCGGCAAGCGCATAGGCGCCGGCGGCATTGCCGTCGCGCAGCAGGCGGCGGGCCAACAGGTTGCGCTCGGTCCAGAACCCGCTGAGCTGATCCGCCGGCGCGTCGCGCTGCGCGTCCTCGCCGGCGCGATGCCACAGGGCAAGTTCGTCCCCGGTACGGTCGGCGTGGCGCAGCCAGCGGACGTGGTCCAGCACCATGCCAGGATCGTGCCGCAGTTGATCGGGCAGCGCGGCGAGCAGCGCTTCCGCGTTGGGGGCATCGTGCTGCAAGGCCAGCCGCGCCTCGGCCGCGGCGCGGTGGGACGGGTCCAGGCGCGGCAGCTGGCGGGCCGCTGCCGCAGGGTCGCGCCAGGCGAAGTGCTGAAACCGCTCCCACTGGTCATCCGGCCCCACGGCGCCCGACCAGCGGCGCAGGAAGCCCGCCTCATCGGCGTATCCCGCGTCCCAGGCGTGGCGCGCCTGCTCCTGCGCCTCGGTATTGCGCCCGCCATTCGCCAGTGCCTCGGCGCAGTGCAGCATCGTCTGTGGCAGGGTCAGCGCGTTGCGGTCGCACTGCGCCAGCGTGGAGGCAAGATCGGGATCGGCGGCGATCGCCTCCTGCCGCCTGCGCTCGAGCAGCGCCTGGTTCGGCCAGTCGGGGCTCTGCGTCGTGAAATCGGTGATCTCGTCCGCCGTCGCCGCGCCCGGTGCCAGCAGCCGGTAATAGGTTACCAGCTTGGTGGCCACCGGATCGGCATAGGCGCCGGCCGCGCGTTGCGCATCCGTCCAGCGGTCGGCGCGGATCGCCACGATCGGATCGGCCTGCTGCGCCAGCGCGGGCGTCGCGGCCAGCAGGGCGAGCAGAGCGAAACGGGGACGAATCGAGGCGGCCATGCCGCCGTTGTAGCGCAGGCGCACCTTGCGATGCACCTCCCACGCGCCTAGCCTTCCCGGCCACGCCGTGTTCCGCCAACTCCAGGGAGAGGACAATGTTCAAGGGATCGCTCGTCGCTCTGATCACGCCGATGCGCGCTGATGGATCGATCGACGAGAAGGCCTATGCCGAGTTCGTGGACTGGCAGATCAAAGAGGGCACCGACGCGGTCGTGCCGGTGGGCACCACCGGGGAGTCGCCGACCCTGTCGCACGGCGAACACAAGCGGGTGGTGGAGATCGCGATCGAGGTGGCGAAGGGCCGCGTGCCGGTGATCGCCGGCGCCGGCTCCAACAGCACCGAGGAGGCGATCGAGCTGGCGCGCCACGCCAAGCATGCCGGCGCCGATGCCACGCTGATCGTGACACCGTACTACAACAAGCCGACCCAGGAAGGCATGTACCTGCACTTCAAGGCGATCGCCGATGCGGTCGATCTGCCGATGATCATCTACAACATTCCGCCGCGCTCGGTGGTGGACATGAGTGTGGAGACGATGGCGCGGCTGGCGAAGCACAAGAACATCGTCGGCGTGAAGGACGCGACGGCAAACCTCACGCGACCGCTGCACACGCGGCGGGCCTGCGGCGAGGATTTTTGTCAGTTGTCGGGCGAGGACCACACCGCGCTGTCGTTCAACGCCGCCGGCGGCGTCGGCTGCATCAGCGTTTCCGCCAATGTCGCGCCGCGGCTCTGTGCGGCGATGCAGGATGCCTGGATGGAAGGCCGCTACGGCGAGGCGATGGCGATCCAGAACCGGCTGGTGCCGCTGCATGACGCGCTGTTCACCGAGACCAGTCCTGGCCCGGTTAAATTCGCCGCGAGTTTGCTGGGGAAGACGACGGAGCGATGCCGGTTGCCGCTGGCACCGTTGATGGAGAGCACGCGGGTCAAGGTGCGCGCGGCGATGACCGACGTCGGGCTGTTGAACTGACGCAAAGCGTCACGGCAAAGCGAAGGCCCGCCATCCACCTCTTTCTTTGACGCGTGCGACAAGGACATGGATGGCCGGGACGAGACCGGCCATGACGATATACTGCAGTGGCAGAAGCAAAGTCGAAAAAGGGCCTGATCTCGCACGGCATTGCGGCCCAGAACCGCAAGGCGCGCTTCAACTACGCGATCAAGGACACCGTTGAGGCCGGGCTTGTCCTGAAAGGCCCCGAGGTGAAGTCGCTGCGCCATGGCCGCGCCACGCTGTCCGAAGCGTGGGCCGGGGAGCGTGACGGCGAACTGTGGCTGTTCAACGCCTACATCCCGGAATACCAGGGCGGCGTGCTGTCGCGCTTCGAGCCTCGCGCACCCCGCAAGCTGCTGCTGAAGCGCAAGCAGATCCGCACGCTGGCAGGCGCGGTGGCGCGGGACGGCGTCAGCCTGGTGCCGCTGCAGATCCACTTCAACGATCGCGGCCGCGCCAAGGTCTTGCTGGGTCTCGGCGAGGGCCGCAAGAAGCAGGACAAGCGCGCCGCGATCGCCGCGCGCGACTGGCAACGCGACAAGGCACGACTGATGCGGGCGCGCGGCTGATGTCGCGCGACAAGCTGATCGAGGCGAAGCAGCGTTGGGCGCGTGAGGGGCGGCTGCTGACCGGCACCACCGGCGATCCGGACCGCGACCGGTTGCCCCCAGGCCAACGTCTGGTGCGCGACTGGCCGGTGCTGGATCTCGGCGCGGAGCCGGACGTCACGCCGCAAAAATTCCGCCTGGATGTCGATGGCGCGGTGGAGCACCGGTTGAGCCTGTCGCTCGACGAATTCATGGCGCTGCCGCAGAGCGAGAGCGTGTCCGACATCCACTGCGTCACGCAGTGGTCGCGCTACGACAATCACTGGAAGGGTGTCGCGGCGCGCGCGCTGCTGGAGAGGGTACAGCCGAAGCCTGAGGCGCGGTATGTCGTGTTCCACAGCTTCGACGGTTACACCGCGAATGTGCGGCTGGAGCAGTTCGATCGGCCGGACGTTTTCCTGGTGCATGAATGGGAGGGCAGGCCGCTGTCGCGCGCGCATGGCGGACCGGTGCGGATGCTGATCCCTCGCCTCTATTTCTGGAAGTCGGCGAAGTGGCTGCGACGCATCCAGTTCACCATCAGCGACCATCCGGGATTCTGGGAACAGCGCGGCTACCACAACAATGGCGATCCTTGGCTGGAGGAGCGCTATGATTGAACCGACGCGCCGGATGGTACTGGCGGCGGCAATGGGGGCTGGCATGGCTGCGAACCAAGCAACGCTTGCGTGGGACTTCGGCTTTCCGTCGATCGACGAGGGCCGGTTGGATTTCGCTGCGTTAAAGGGACGCGTTCTGCTGGTGACGAACACGGCCAGCTTCTGTGGCTATACCTACCAGTATGAGGGGCTGGAGAAGCTGCACAAGGCAGACTCGCCGCGCGGACTGACGGTGATCGGGGTACCGAGTCAGGACTTCAACCAGGAGTCCGCCGACAACAAAACGGTGAAGACATTCTGTGAGGCGACGTTCGGCGTGGAATTTCCGATGGCCGGGATCGTGCATGTGCGCGGCCTGGAAGCCGCGCCGTTCTATGCCTGGGTGCGCGCGCAGAAGGGCTGGGAACCCAACTGGAATTTCAACAAAGTGCTGATCGGCCGCGACGGACGGATCGCAGGAGTGTTTGGCTCAGGTGACGAGCCCGCCGGACCGAAGCTGTCACAGGCGATCGCAACAGAACTCGGCAAGACACCGTCATCACCTTAGCGTCGACTTGCAGGCGCCGGTAACGGCCTCCGCGATGTGTTCGATCCCGAATGGCGTAACCGGTGTTCGTGCACGATCGGTCTGGCACGAATGACTCCCGCGCCTGGCATTGAGTGTGTGCGGATAGCGCCATCCGTCGGTTGCGGTCAGACCGATGCCAACCTGCCCAGCAATTCCTCGACCACCGTGTAGAACATCGCCTCGGTCAGCCGGCCGGTGTTCGTGTTCAGCCGCGACACATGATAGCTGTCGGCAAGCAACCGGTCCTCGGGAAGTTCATTGATGGCGCCGTGGCGGAACGGCACTCGGGCCGGCCGCAGGCCATGCACCCGCAGTACCGCGTTGTGCGCGGTCCCGCCGAGTGCCAGCACGCCGCGCAGCCGCGGCATCGCGGCGATCTCGGTGGCGAGGAAATCGTTGCAGGCCCCGATCTCCGACCGGGTCGGCAGATTGGCCGGCGGCACACAGCGTACCGCATTGGTCACGCGGCAATCCGCCAGCATCAGGCCATCCTCGGGATCCGCCAGATAGCGCCCTTTCGCCAGGCCAAAATGCAGCATGGTGCGGTACAGCAGATCGCCGGCGAAATCGCCGGTGAACGGCCGTCCGGTGCGGTTGGCGCCGCGCAAGCCGGGCGCCAGCCCGACGATCAGCAGTCGCGCGTCCAGCCCGCCGAAGCTGGGCACTGGCGCGTTGAACCAGTCAGGGTGAGCGGCGCGATTCGCCTGCCGGAACGCTGCGAGCCGTGGGCAGAGTGGGCAGTCGGCGGCGGGTTGCCTTCCCGGCGCCTCGCTCACGCCGCGTCGTGCGAATCGGGGAACGGCTCAGCCGGTGTCTGCCGCACCGGCAGCGAGCGGACCCGCGGTTCAGTCTGGCGACGGGTGAATTCGGGAGCGATTTCCGCCAGTTCCAGGAACTGGTCGGCCTGCCGGCGAAGTTCGTCCGCCACCATCGGAGGACTGGTGCGGATCGATGATACAACCGAAACGCGAACGCCCTTGCGCTGCATCGCCTCGACCAGGCGGCGGAAATCGGAATCACCGCTGAACAAGATCGCGTGATCGAGCCGAGGCGCCAGCTCCAGCATGTCCACCGCGACTTCGATGTCCATGTTGCCCTTCACCCGCCGCCGGCCTGCCGAATCGGTGAATTCCTTGGCCGGCTTGGTCACCAGCGTATAGCCGTTATAGGCCAGCCAGTCGGTGAGCGGCTTCAGCGGGGAGTATTCGTCGGTCTCCAGTACCGCGGAGTAGTAGTAGGCGCGGACCACGTGCGCCTGCTTGCGAAAGAATTCGAGCAGATTGCGGTAATCCACATCGAAGCCGAGATTGCGGGAGGCGGAGTAGAGATTGGCACCGTCAATGAACAGGGCAATCCGTTCACTAGGCAGGAAATGCATCGAACTTGACCTCACGAAGCAGCGTCTGGAACCAGTCGGAAGCCGCGCTGACCGGGCAAAGGATACGGACCGGGGCGCACGCGAATCAAAGCATCGCAGTTTCTTACCGAATTGTGAACCACCTGTTCGGATTAGTCACCAATGATCCTGATCGGCATTGGTGGAAATCTTCCCGGCCTGGACGGCGCGCCTCCGCTTGCGACGGCTCGCTGGGCCGCGGCGCAGTTGCACAGGCTGCCAGGGTTGCAACTACGTGCCTTGTCCCATTGGTATTTGACCGAACCGGTTCCGCCATCGGGCCAGCCGCCGTATGTCAACGCCGTCGCGGTTCTGCGGGCGGAGCCGGCCGCCGCGGCTCCCGAACCCGCCGATCTGCTCGCCTGGCTGCAGGCGATCGAGGCGCGTGCCGGCAGGGTTCGGAGCGAGCGCAATGCGGCGCGCACGCTCGATCTCGATGTTATCGCGATGGGGGCGGCGGGGGCGATGGTGCGGAGCGCACCGGATCCGGTGCTGCCCCACCCGCGCGCCCATCTGCGTGCCTTCGTGCTGGTGCCGCTGCTCGATGTGGTGCCTGGCTGGGTACATCCGGTGCTGGGGCGCACCGCAAAGGAGCTGCTGGCCGAACTGCCGCCGCAGCGAATCCGACCGATCTGAGCAGGTTGCCTGCATCAGGGATGACTGTGGGCGAGTCCGTCAGTTTGCGCCGACGGTCTGGCTCCGCTGCGCGGTCAGATGTCGAACACAGCGCATGGTGGTCAGTGTGGCGTCGAGCTCGGTTCCGGTGATGTGTCCTCGCAACACTGCCCAATCGGTGCGGTACTGCGAGAACTGCACCACGTTGATCTCGGTGCCGTATCTCAGCCGACCATGCAGCGTGCCGTCCATGGCGATCCGGGCGGGCAGCGGGACGATCATGGGTGGAGAGACCGGGAACGGGTAGGCGAACTGCCCGTCGTGCACGTCGATCCGTTCCGGCCTGCTGGTGTCGCCGCATTGGAAATCGACGCCCCTGAGCAGCGTGTCCCGGCCGGCATAGCTGCCATCGAACTGCGTGCCGGCCATCGGCACCGGCGCCGCATTGTCCGCGCAGCCCGCCAGGGCGAAGGCGGATCCCGCCAGCAGCAACAGCCTGGTCATGCCACCGACATGGCACCGAAGCCGATCGGGTCAAGCCGGTCCGCACCCGTTGCCCTGCTGGCAGGAGGGGTCGGGAGCAGGCGTGAGGCTTGCTTTGCGGGGGTGCCTCGCCTACATCGACAGTTCGCCCCAGTACAATGCCCGGAGGCTGAGCGCATGGCGCGCGTCACCGTTGAGGACTGTGTCCAGAAGGTTCCGAACCGCTTCGAGCTCGTTCTGCTCGCCGCTCAGCGCGCGCGCAACCTGAGCCGCGGCGAAGAGCTGACCATCGATCGCGACGACGACAAGAACCCGGTGGTCGCGCTGCGCGAGATCGCCGATGAGACCATCGACCTTGGCCGCATCGAGCAGGACCTGGTCAAGTCGCTGTCGCGCGCGCCGGAGCCGGAGCCCGCGGATGAGGAGGTGCTCGATCTCATCCCGACCGACCAGAATATCTTCGGCCTGCAGGACGTGACCGCCGAGGAAGAGGCGGCCGGGCTGCCGGTGGAGGGCGAGGAGATGTCGCCCGAGGACCTCGAGGCTGCGATCGAGGCGGAGCTGGGCGGTCGCCACCGCCCGTAATCGCGCATGGCAATGGGGGGCGCAGGACGCGCTGGCACGAGGCCGACCCTCATCCCCGTGTTCGCGCCTGATGGCACGGCGGTCGAGGCGGCATCCCGTCCCAGCCCGCCGCCTCCGACGTTCCGGCTGACCGAGAAGCTGCGGGCGTACGATCCGAAGGCGGATACCGGGCTGATCGACGCCGCTTACACGTTGGCGGAGCGGGCCCACGGCACGCAGCGCCGCGACAATGGCGATCCGTATATCACCCATCCGGTCGCGGTCGCCGACATCCTGGCCGGTTATCGGCTGGATACGGCCTCGATCGCTACCGGCCTGCTGCACGACGTGATCGAGGACACGCCGGTAAAGCTGCCGGAGATCCAGACCCGCTTCGGCGGCGAGATCGCCGGGCTGGTCGATGGCGTCACCAAGCTGACCCGGCTCGAACTGCAATCCGATCGCACCAAGCAGGCGGAGAACTTCCGCAAACTGGTGCTGGCGATCAGCCGCGACATCCGCGTGCTGTTGGTAAAGCTCGCCGACCGGTTGCACAACATGCGCACGCTGCACTTCATGCAGGAACCGGAGCGCCGCCAACGCATCGCGCGCGAGACGATGGAGATCTACGCGCCGCTGGCGGAACGCATCGGCATGGACGCGGTGAAGACCGAACTGCAGACGCTTGCGTTTGCGCAGCTCGATCCTGAGGCGTACGCGACCATCCAGGCACGACTGAATTTCCTGCGCGGACAGGGCGCCGACGTGATCGAGGAGGTGCGTGCGGAGCTGAAGCGTGTGTTCGCGGAATCCGGCGTCCCGGTGATCGAGGTCGCGGGCCGCGAGAAGTCGCCGTATTCGATCTGGGAGAAGATGCACCGGCGGAACGTCGCCTTCGAGCAGCTCTCCGACATCATGGCCTTCCGCATCGTCGTGCCGAACAAGGAGGCCTGCTACGCCGCGCTGGGCGCGGTGCACTCGGCGTATCCGGTGATCGCCGGACGCTTCAAGGACTACATCTCGACACCGAAATCAAACGGCTATCAGAGCCTGCATACCGGCGTGACGCTGCGCGAGCCGCGCAACCAGAAGATCGAGATCCAGATCCGCACCGCGGACATGAACGACATCGCGGAGAACGGCGTCGCGGCACACTGGGTGTACAAGGAGCCGAATGCCAAGGCGGACCGGCGTGATCTGCAGCGCTTCCGCTGGGTGCAGGATCTGCTGGAGATTCTGGAGAACTCCGCGGCCCCGGACGACTTCCTCGAGAACACCAAGCTGGAGCTCTATCAGGACCAGGTGTTCTGCTTCACGCCGAAGGGCCAGTTGATCCAGTTGCCGCGGGGTGCCACGCCGGTGGATTTCGCCTATGCGGTGCACTCCCAGGTGGGCGACGCCTGCGTCGGGGCGAAGATCAACGGTCGGCTGCTGCCGCTGCGCCATCAGTTGCAGAACGGCGATCAGGTCGAGATCATGACCGCGCGCGGCGGCACCCCGTCACCCCAGTGGGAGCGCTTCGTCGTCACCGGCAAGGCGCGCGCCCGCATCCGTCGCTTCATCCACCAGCAGCAGCGTCAGCAGCATCTCGACGCCGGTCGGGCGGAACTGGCGAAGGCGTTCCGGCAGGCCGGCGTGGACGGCTCCGAGAAGGCGCTGGATCCGGCGCTGAAGTCGCTGAAGTTCGGCGCGGTGGACGATCTCTATATCGCGGTCGGCAACGGCAATGTCGGCCCGAAGGATGTGGTGCACGCCGCCTATCCGGAGCTGCGGCAGTCGCCGCGCGCGCCGCGCATGGTTCCGCCGCCGCCACCGCGGGCGCACAGCCGGCACCCGCACAAATCCGATTTCGACATGCCCATCACCGGTCTGGTGCCAGGCATGGCGTATCACTTCGCCGGCTGCTGCCACCCGGTGCCTGGCGACGAGATCGTCGGCATCATCACCACGGGCAAGGGCGTGACGATCCACGGGCGGGAGTGCCCGACGCTGACCGGCTTTGCCGCCACGCCCGAACGATTCATCGAGGTGGACTGGAACTACACGTCGCTGGCCGGTGGCCGGACCGACGGCAAGTCGCCGCACCACACCGCACGGATCAGCGTGATCGGTGCCAACGAGCCGACCGCGCTCGCCAACCTGACGAACGCCATCGCCAAGCAGGAAGGCGCGGTCGCCAGCCTGAAGATCGTCAGCCGCCAGGCGGACTTCATCGAGGCGCTGGTGGACGTCGATGTTCGCGACGTGGCGCACCTGTCGAAGGTGATCGCCGGACTGCGCGGCGCGGTCGGCGTCAAGGGCGTGGAGCGCGGGTGAGCACGTCTGTCACTGCGACGTCCGCACCCGGCTGGCGGCCGACGATGGTGCCAGGCGTCAATCCCGCGCAGCCTGTCCCCCCGGGTCCCCGCCTTCGCGGGGATGACGGTGGGGGGCAGCAGGCCAGGGGATGCTTCGCCGCACGGCCGGCATGATCCTGGGCCTTGGCTCTGACATCTGCGATATCCGCCGCATCGAGTCGGCGATCGCGCGGCATGGCGACCGCTTTCTGGCGCGCATCTTCACCGAGATGGAGCGGGCCAAGGCGGCGAGCCGCACCGAGCGGATCCAGGCCGCCACCTATGCCAAGCGCTTCGCCGCGAAGGAGGCGGCGGCGAAGGCGCTCGGGACCGGCTTTCGACGCGGCGTGTTCTTTGCGGATCTCGGCGTGGTGAACCTGCCCTCGGGCCAGCCGACCTTGCGGATGACCGGCGGCGCGGCGGCGCGACTGGCGGTGATCACTCCTGCCGGAATGCTCGCGTCGGTCGCGTTGACCATGACCGACGAATACCCGTACGCCTTCGCCCAGGTGATCATTTCGGCCGTTCCGGGCGGCTGAGGGAGAACGGACATGCGTGTTGCGGGCCTGATGGTCCTGGCGCTGGGCGGGATATTGCTGGCCGGCTGCGTCTACGATCCATACACCGGGACCTACGTCGCGTGCTGCGGCTACTACGGTTATCCGTCCTACGGATACCCGTACTACCGGTACCCGCCGGGCTACGCCCCGTACGGGTATCCGTCCGGGCCGTATACGGCGCCGCCGGCGGGCCAGCCGGGCGGCTACCCGCAACCTCGCGGACAACCAGGACCCGTGCCGGGCGCGGCCGCCGGTCCCGCCGGGGGCAGCGGATTGGCCCAACGCTTCGGCGCGGCCAACATAACGCACGACGGACGCCTGAGCCGCGATCAGGCAGCTTCGGGCATGCCGCTGGTCGCCCGGAACTTCGACGCCATCGACGTCGATCGAAAAGACTATGTCACCCTTCCCGAGGTGCGCGCCTTCGCGGTCCAGCGGCGTGCTGAACGCCGTCAGGCGGCGCTGTCGAGCGAGCAGTAGCACGCTACACGAAGTACAGCGCCTCGCTTGACACGCCATCGGGCCCTGGGCTTGATCCGCCCGGATTTTTTGGACGAGAGCCTTCCCGGTATGGCGACCAAGGTAAAGGCCAGGCGGAAATCGAACGCCTGGGTCGAAAACGCCAAGACGATCATCTATGCCGGCCTGATTGCCGTCGTGGTGCGTACTGTCGCGTTTGAGCCGTTCAACATTCCATCCGGCAGCATGATTCCCACGCTGCTGGTAGGCGACTACCTGTTCGTGTCGAAATACAGCTACGGATACTCGCGTTATTCGTTGCCGTTCGGTTGGCCGCCGTTTTCCGGGCGGATCTTCGGGCGGCTGCCGAACCGGGGTGATGTCGCCGTGTTCAAGTGGCCGCGGGACAATTCGACCGACTACATCAAGCGCATCGTAGGGTTGCCGGGCGACCATATCCAGGTGCGCCAGGGGCAGCTCTATGTCAACGGCCAGCTCTGTCCGCGCCAGCCGGAGGGAGACTACGTTGCCGACGACAGCGGAATCCACATGGTGCTGCGGCTGTACCAGGAGACGCTGCCGAACGGCGTGAAGCACGATGTCATCAAGGCGACCGACGAGGGCGACGTGAACAACACGATCGATTTCCTGGTGCCGCCGGACCATTTGTTCGCGATGGGTGACAACCGCGACAACAGCTCCGACAGCCGCATCGCGCTGGAGCGAAACGGCGTCGGCTTTGTGCCGGTAGAGAACCTGGTGGGACGCGCCGAGATCATCTTCTTCTCGGTCGATGCGCAATCTCCGTGGTGGCAGTTCTGGTGGTGGCCGTTCGAGATTCGCTGGAGCCGTCTGGGGATGGGTATTCACTGAGTGCGTCCACGTTGAACACGCCGATCGAGACGATCCTCGGCCACGAATTCGCTCGCCCCGAACTGCTGCGTGAAGCGATGACCCACCGTTCGGCTGTGCATGCCCGGGGCCGTGCGCGGGGCAAGGATTCCAACGAGCGGATGGAGTTCGTCGGCGACCGCGTGCTTGGTCTGCTGATGGCCGAATGGCTGGCGGAACGGTTCCCGCGCGAGCAGGAGGGCGATCTGGGCCGCCGCCTCGCGGTTCTGGTGTCGCAGCCGGTCCTGGCGGAAGTGGCGGAGACGATCGGACTCGGCGAGGCATTGTCGGTGGCGCCCGGCGAGGCAAAGGCCGGCGTGCGACGGCGCGCCACGGTGCTGGCGGACGCGCTCGAGGCGGCGCTGGGGGCGCTGTTTCTGGATGGCGGGCTCGAGCGGGCACGCGCGTTCGTGCGGCACGCCTGGGACGGCGTGATGACGCGGCTGGAGACACCGCCGCGTGACGCCAAGACGATGTTGCAGGAGTGGGTGCAGGCACGTGGGTTCGGTTTGCCGGAGTATGTGGTTGCCTCACGCGTCGGACCACCGCACGCGCCGGAGTTCGTGGTGACCGTGGCGGCTGGCGGCTGTGCCGGCACCGGCATCGCCGGCAACAAGCGTGCCGCCGAACAGCTGGCGGCACGGGACCTGCTGCAGGTACTCGGGGCGTGACGCCACGCTGTGGCTTTGTCGCGGTGGCGGGCGCGCCGAACGCTGGGAAGTCGACACTGGTCAATCGTCTGGCCGGCGCGAAATTGTCGATCGTTACCCCGAAGGCCCAAACGACGCGGTTCCGCGTGCTTGGCATCATGATGCACGGGCCGAGCCAGGTGCTGCTGGTCGATACGCCGGGCATTTTCACGCCGCGGCGGCGGCTGGATCGCGCGATGGTGGCGGCGGCCTGGACCGGCGTGCGCGATGCCGACCTGACATTGCTGCTGGTCGATGCGAAGACCGGCGCGGCCGGCTCGGTGCGTGAGATCGCCGCGGCGCTTGCGGCGCAGCGGCGGCGAAGCTGGCTGGTGCTGAACAAGGCCGATCTGGTGGCGGCGCCGACGTTGCTGCCGCTCACCGCATCGCTGACGGCGCTGGCGCCGTTCGAGCAGACCTTCATGGTGAGTGCCGCGACCGGCGACGGCGTCGGGCAGTTGGCGGACGGGCTGGCGGATGCGGTGCCTGCGGGGCCGCATCTGTATCCCGACGACGACCTGACCGATCTGCCGGACCGGCTGCTGGCGGCGGAGATCGTGCGCGAACAGATCTTCCTGCAGACGCACGAAGAGGTGCCGTACGGGACGACGGTGGAGACCGAGAACTGGCAGGAACGCAACGATGGTTCGGTGCGCATCGAGGCAACGGTGTATGTCGCGCGGCCGGGCCACAAGGCTATTCTGATCGGCGAAGGGGGCAAGCGGATCAAGACGATCGGTGCGCGGGCGCGGGCAGAGCTGGCGACGCTGCTGGAGCGCAAAGTGCACCTGTTCCTCAACGTGAAGCATCGCGCGGGGTGGGACGAGGAGGCGGCACGGCTGCGCGCGATCGGGCTGGAGGATCCGGGGTAGTTGCCGGATTGTTCCAGGCAGCGCGGCTCAGCCCACGTCCACCCGCTTCTCAGGGGCTCTATCGGGCCTTTGATTGCTTGGTCGTCACAATGATCGTGAGCCAAAAGTGTCGCGCCACTCTGCGCAGGTCTGCGACGGACATTGCCTGAAGCCGGCAGCGTCTTGGCCTGAGGGTCGGGGTGAGTCCAATACTGATCCAAGGATATGCAGATTGATCCTTCGATCACGGAATTCCCCCAACTTAGGGGTTTTGTCCGGCAACGGTCCGCTATAAGAATGACCATCGAGCGTTAACAAAGCGTGACTGTATTCGTGCCTTGGTCGGATGCAACTCTGCGCCGCCGGTTAATACGGCAGTGAAGCTTCGCGACATAAGTGCCTTATGGGCATTCGGGAGTCAGCGAAGGCAGTACCAGGATAACGATTCGTACCTAGAAGGCAGGGAGATGGATAGTATGAGCCATCCTAAAGCCGGCTTACGGCTTGGCTCGCAGGCTCGCTTGAACGACGCGCCGCTCGTTACGTCTGACGCGCTGATCGTCGTCGAGCGCCGGGAATTCGCTCGGGGGTGCTTGAGCTGCTGGATTACCAATTACTGCGGCGGAATTGCCGTGGTTCCGGTTGGCGACGCAGAATCAGAGCTGCCGGCAGACGCTTTCGGCCGCTGCATAGCCGCCATAATTGCGGTGGAGCCGTCCGAGCAATACCTGTGGTTGCGTCGCCAGATTGCATGGTTGCGTGAGAGGCAGCCAAGGTTTCCCATCATACTTATCACGGGGTCGGATCAGTGCACGCCGGTTGCCGACCTTGCCATCCAGCTTGGCCTGCAAGGTTACATCCCGGCATCCTGCAGCCTGGAGGTGGCGGCGGCGGCGGTCCAATTGGTTATCGCGGGTGGCAGCTACTTCCCCCGCCCCCCGACTGAGGCATCTCAGGAGGAATTTGCTTCGCACCATGCGTATTCAGTGGCGGACCTGACACGAACAATCGCGCTCACATCGCGTGAGAGGTCAGTATTGGCTCTCCTCAGCGATGGTTTGCCGAACAAGGTCATTGCCAAACGGCTGAGCATGTCACTCAGTACTGTCAAAGCCCATGTGCACCACATCATCCGGAAGCTCAAGGTTGGCAACCGAACCGAGGTTGCAATTCTCGCCCAACACTTAAGTCCTGGAATAACCGAGACTGCGGCCACAGCTACGCCACCTATCGAATCTTCACGTCACGAGCGCGACGACGGTTGACCGCGCTTGGTGACCAAGTTGTAATGTTTCATTACTCTCCTGCCCGGCACGCGTCCCTGTCGGTCATTTCTCTGCTGGAGTGTTCAGGCTTTCGAGTTCCCTGCGAGCCTCGTCGAGCCCCTGGGCAGCCGCCTGCTCCAGCCATTTCCGTGCTTCTTCCGGATCTCCGTCGCTTGCCGCCCCCCGAGCGAGATTCCGCCCCAGTATCATCTGTGCCTGAGCGTGGCCCTTCTCGGCAGCCGCCCTGAACCAGCGCTGGGCGGCCTGGATGTCACTCGGAAAGTCGTAGCCGCCGTTGTGAAGTGCCCCGAGGGCGAACATTGCCCCGATATGGCCCTTGCCGGCGGCTGCATTGAAAAGAGTGACTGCGTCAGCATGGCAGCGCGCTCCGCCTCGCCCGTTGACCAGCATCTCGGCCAGCGCCACCTGGGCGTCAACCAGTCCGGCCTGCGCGGCCTTGGCAAACCAACGGCGAGCCTCGGCGGCATCGGCCGCACCCCCGCGACCCTCGGCGAGCATGAGGCCGTACCAGTATTGTGCGTTTGCGACACCATCTGCCGCGTGGCGAAACCACCTGACCGCCGCCACATCATCGCGTTCGCCGCCAAGCCCCTTGGCCAGGCAGACACCAAGATTGAAGGCGGCGACGAGATCGCCCGATTCGGCACCCCGCTGAAACCATTGGCGCGTCTTGATCGAATCGTCGGGCGCACCCACGCCGCGAATCGCCAGCTTGGCGAGCTCGGCTTGCGCCTCGGCGTCGCCCGAGCCTGATGCAATGCGAAACCAATACGCCGCCTGCTCAGGATCGTGCGCCGCGGCGACGCCGGTCAGATGCAGCCTGCCCAGCGCGCGCGCTGCGCCAATGTGGCCGGCGTCGGCCGCACGCTGGTACCACATGGACGCTTCGACATAATTCGGCGGCAGCGGAGTGGTTTTCGCATAAAGATCGCCCAATATGGCCGCAGCGTCCCGATCACCGGCCAAAGCTGCCTTGCGAACCCAGGACTCGCCCTCGAACGGATCCGCCGTGCCGCCGCTGCCTTCGAGCAGAGCGATCCCCCAACGAAGCTGAGCCGATCGGTTGCCCTTCTCCGCCGCCTGCCGGTAGTACTGCTGTGCCAGCGCCTGGTCCCGCGCCACGCCCAGGCCTTGTTCGGTCAGCTGGCCCATCAGATGCAATGCCATCGGCAATCCACTCTCCGCCGCACGTTTCGCGTGATCAACCATGCGGCGCTGGGTGTCGCCGCCGTCGCTGTTGATCCTGGCGAGCGAGAGAGCGTATCCGAGATGTCCATGCGGGCAGCCGGCCGCCGCAGACCGCTCATACCAAAGTCGCGCCTCGTCGAGGTTGCGGAGCGTCTTCGGGCCCGAGGTCAGAATGTAGCCCAGCAGCGCCTGCCCGGTCGGCGATCCGCCTTGGGCGGCCCGGCGCGCCCACGCGTTCGCCGCGGCAAAATCCGGATCGCCCGTGCTGTTGGTATCGAACACGCTGTTCGCCGAGCCCAGGCGCGCGGTCTCCGTAACCGGGCTCCCGCTGGCAACCCCATGTAGGTACAGCTCCGCCAGCAGCGCTTGGGCATCGACATGGCCGTGAATGCCGGCTCTGTGCAACCAGTCGATGGCATGGGCTCGGCTTACCGGAACTCCTGTGCCTTCCAGATAGAAGCGAGCCACACAATAGGCAGCCTCGGGGCTGCCAGCCCTGGCAGCGCGTACATACAGCCTCAAGGCGCGGCGTACCTTGCCCTTGCCGCTCAGTGCGTTCGCATGCCGGAACGAGACTCGGGTCCCCGCCAGGTTGATCAGCCAATCCAACGGATTCACGAGACGAAGAACCAGTTAAGCGACGAGTTTCCGCTCCCCTCGCGGGCCGTCGAGGACAATCGGGCCCAGCACCGTGTTGGCGGCACGCTGCGGCCCCGCTGCCAGGTGTTCGACAGGCCGAACTGGCTTCGTCGCGGCGAGCGCATTCACCCAACGCCGTGCCGCTTCAAATGCGGGGCCGGTGATCACCAGCGGCGCACAACCCTCTGCTTCCCAGATCCGCGAAAAGAAGTCCGGGAACAGTGTCATGAGCTGGCCTTGCCGCCAGAAATCCGACCGGTTGCCGACATTCAAATATGACTCGGCCGGCAATCCCTCGGCAAGAACGAGGTTATGCTTCGGCAGTTCGACATGGTAGTAGGTGACTGCGTTCCGGGGAACCTGCACGATCGACGTGCCGTTGATCAGATATTTCACCGGCGTCAGCATCCCGGCAAAAAAGATCGCATGGTCAGGCGAGAGCCACAGGTCACGGCAGGGCCTGCCCGGCCCGAAGGCGTTGGCGGACACACGGATCGGCCACACCTGTTCGGGTCTCGGATGCCGTTGGCAGTCCACGCGACGATGCCCGATCCAGATCACCGGTTCGGTCGTCTCGCCGAGCAGGACCTCGAGACGGTCACCTTCACGCAATTTCTCGACGGCGACCGGGCCCTCGTCGGTCATGATCCGTGTGCCCTCGGCAAAGCAGGCAATGAGCTCGACGAACGTTCCCGCGCCGTTGGTGACGATGGAGAATTGAGATGGATCCAGCGTTGCCGGCAGACCTGTATCAAGGGTCACACCGGTCAGTTGCGCCAGAAGCGAACCCGCACCGTTGGTGCCGGAAAAGAAATTCAAATCCTGACTTGCATCATAACTTGCCGACTTGACGGAGGAGATACCGGCGACCCCGATCAGGTCGTCGACCCCATAGCCGGTGATGGTCAGGCCCATGCCGTCCGGCGTGTTGGGCAGCACCAGTTCATCGTGCCCTGTTCCGCTCATGTCGACGACCTGATCGGCGGCGCCACCGGTCCCGTTCGACAGATCGCCGATCTGGGACAAATTGGCGACGCCATCCGAAAGGGCGATGGTGCCATCGTTGAACGCATCGTCGGCGGTCGCGTTAAACGTCGCCCCATTCTTCAAGGTGATGAGGGCTGTGGGGTCCACGATCGCCCTGGCGTCGAAATTCACCCCGTCCATGGTGATGACGGCGCCGAGGTCGATGCCAAAGGTCGTGGCCGTGAAGACAACCTCACCGGCAGCGCCGACACCGTCGCTCTTGACATAGAGTGTCTGGTTATGGAAGTCGCCGCCGGCGGTGTCAGAGGTATAGGTCACGACAGCACCGTTGCCGACCTCGAGCAGCCCGCTGTCGCTTCCGGTGCCGTCGGTCGACCGTGATCCGCTCACCTCACTGACAGTGACTGTCTGCTGGACGTCCAGGGTGACGTTAGGTGAAAGGAAGATTGTGCCGAGCGAGGTATCAAAGGGAAAGCCGGTATCGACGACTGACGTGTA
>DASXNR010000055.1:0-2380 GCA_036494925.1 Acetobacteraceae bacterium | reverse complement strand
TGGGCGACGCGACCGTAGGCGTCGTCACGGAGAATAGGCCGAGGTGGTTCGGCTGGTGGAAATTCAGCCGGCAAACGGTCGCAGTGCACCCCCACAGGCGGCCACTTATGCTGCGGCAGGAAATCATCCAGATGGATCCCGCCGAGCAGATCATTCTTCGGCCGGGGTTGCGCCCGATCCGCGCCAGGAAAATCCAGTGGTGGCGCGAGCCGGAGTTCACCAAGCGGCGCCGCGACCCGCCGCAGATCCCGCTCCTCTCGGTTGAGATACCGCTGGACGACGGGAAGACAGAGATCAGGAGAAAGCCGCCTCGGCCGCGCCTGGCAGCGGCGAATGACTGAGATGCTGCGCCGCCCGGAGTCGCCTGAGCACGCGACTACCGCGACAACCCCAAGTGCGGCCCTTCGCGCTCGATCTCGCGGCTGTGCCGGTGCACCAGGCGCGCTGACAGATCGCGCGCCATCTGACCGAGGTGTCGGATGCGCTCGGTGATCTCCAGCCGCTGCCGATTGTAAACCCGCAGCATCAGATCGCTCGCGCGCTCGGCCGTCCGCGCCGGCAGGGGCACGTCGGCCCGCCGCAGCGCGCGCTGGGCGTGGCGCCGCACCTCGTGGGCGTTCCTGATCGACTCGATCGCATTGTCCTTCTCGGGCTGCCGCGACAAATTCTCGCCGATGCGCCGGATCACATCGGCCGTGCGGATCGTCGGATCCCCGCCGCGCGGTCGCGCCGCCGCGATGTCCCGGCGCACCGACGCCTCGTCGATCACCATCACCGATGCTTCCCGGTGGCGGCTGTCGGCGACGTAAGCGCGATACGCGTCCATGCCCCTTGTGCCGTCCATCAGCACCGTCATGGCGTCGGTCGCAGTCACGCCCTGCATCAGGTTGATCGTGTTGGCCGCCGCATAGCCCAGCCGCACCGGGGCACGGGGCTCGTCTTGCAGCTTGCGCCACGGCACGGTGCCCTCAACGCCGCTCCGGTTGTTGCGCACCGTCAGCCCGGCATCCGACGCATCCAGGACCGTGAGCGCCTCGCCATTGCTGGCCAGTACGCGGCGCTCCCGGCCCGGTAGGTAGACCTGCTGATAGAGGCGGACGACGTCGCCCTTCGCCAGCGGCATGTCGAACGCCTCGGATCCCCTGCTGTTGTTGATCGCTTTGCGGGTGACGAGGTCGGGGCCGAGATCGCCCATCTCGCGCTGTTGCTGCCGGATTGCCAGCCCGAGTCTGCGTGCCGCCTCGTTGGTGTCGGTCATCACCACCAGGCTGTAGCCCTCGTCTCCCCGATGCTGCTCCCTGCGTTGCTGCCACACCGCGACCGCCCCGGCGATCGTGGCGTCCTTGCCGCCGGCGACAACCTCAAGGTCGCCGTCCTCGATCTTGCGCTTCACCGCCTCCCCTGCCCTGCCCTGGCGCCACATCTCCGCCGTCTCACGGTCGCGCTCGGCACGCTGGCGCACCGAGACCAGCAACTCCGGGATGCGGCCTGGCAGCGCCTTTTCCAGCAGCGAGAACACATCCCCGGCCTCCACCGCCTGCACCTGCTTTGGGTCGCCGAACAAGCGCAGCGACGCACCCGCCGACATCGTTGCCTCAACGATCGACAACAGATCGCGCGAGCCGATCATCCCGACCTCGTCCACCAACACGACCGTCTTGCGGTCGAGCGTCAGGCGCCCGTCGCCCACCTTGTGGAGAAAGGCGGCGACCGAGAAGCGGTCCTGGCCGGTGATGCCAGCCTCCGCGAAGTCGCCCGCCGTGCGGTTGGCAAGCGCGACGCCGATGACGCGCCGTCCGTCCTCACGCCACGCGTCAGCCAGCGGCCCCAGGACAGAGCGGGTCTTGCCGGTGCCGGCCGCGCCGACGCCGATGGTGAGCGCCGCAGCGTCCATCGGCTCCATCATCGCCCGCTGCGCCTGCCACTGCGGCCCCTCGCGGTCGATCTGCGGGTTCCGCGCAAGATAAGCCTCCGCCGCGCGCTCGATCTGGGCCGACGAGAGTGCCATCGAACGATCGGCTGACGCCTGACGCGCCAGATCGAGCAGGCGGGTTTCCTCAGCCTCCTTCAGCCCCGTGGTGGCCGACCAGAGATCGCGGCCCTTGTTATCCACCGTCCGCAGCAACACCAGCGGCGTCTCTTCCCCGTGCAGCGTCACCCCCCGGCTGTAGAACGCCTGCGTGACGGCACGGATGTCGGCCTCGGGATCGCTGCCAATGCCAGCCGTGACCAGCGCGCGGGCAGCAATCTCCCTGACCCGGTCGGACGGCAGCACCGCCTGCTTCTGCAACGCCTCGTCGAGCAACTCGCGGCCAAGACGGTAGGCGCGGTCATGCCGCAGCGCGGGTTCCAGTTCCGGCGCAACCGGCCCCGCTCGCAG
>DASXNR010000054.1:0-3196 GCA_036494925.1 Acetobacteraceae bacterium | reverse complement strand
CACTCGGTGTTCAAGAGCCTGCTGTTCTTCGGCACCGGCGCCGTGCTCACCGCGACCGGCGAGCGCGACATGGATCATCTCGGCGGCCTGATCCATCGCATGCCGAAGACCGCGTTCGCGTTCCTGGTCGGCTGCGTGGCGATCTCAGCGCTGCCGCCACTGAACGGCTTCGTCTCCGAGTGGCTGACGTTCCAGGCGATCCTGCTGCATCCCGATCTGCCGCAATGGGGGCTGAAGATCGCCATCCCGGCGGATGGCGCGCTGCTGGCGCTGTCCGCGGCACTTGCCGCCGCCTGCTTCGTCAAGGCGTTCGGCATCACTTTCCTGGGCCGTCCCCGCACGCGCATGGCCGCGGACGCGCGCGAGGTCGATCGCTGCTCGCTCACCGCGATGTTCAGCTTCGCCGCGCTGTGCCTGCTTGCCGGCATCTTCCCCGGTGTGGTGATCGACCTGCTTGCCCCGGTGACGCAGGCGCTGACCGGCACCCACATGCCAACCCAGCTCGGCGTGGAGTGGCTGTCCATCGTGCCGGTCGAGACCGCACGCAGCTCGTACAACGGCCTGCTGGTGTTCGTGTTCATCGCGGTGTCCGCGTGGCTGACCGTGCTTGCGGTGCACCGCTTCGGCTCGCATGCGCTGCGGCGCGCGCCGGCCTGGGACTGCGGCTTCCCCGATCCGCGGCCCGAGACGCAGTACACCGGCGCCAGCTTCGCCCAGCCGATCCGCCGCGTTTACGGCACGGTGGTGTTCCGCTCCCATGAGACGGTGACCATGCCGCCGCCCGGCGACACCGCGCCGGCGCGCATTCAAAAGTACATCAGCGATCCGGTCTGGGACCTGCTCTATGCGCCGGTAGCCGGCGCGGTGTGGCGTCTGTCGCTGCTGCTGAATGCGATGCAGTTCCTCACCATCCGCCGCTATCTCGGCTTCGTGTTCGCCGCCCTGGTGATCCTGCTGCTGGCGCTCGCGCTGTGGCAGTGATCCAGGGCCTGCTCGTGCAGGGCGTGCAGATGGCGCTGGTGCTGCTGCTGGCACCGCTGCTCACTGGTCTGGTGCGCAAGGTGAAGGCGCGATTGCAGCGCCGCCAGGGACCGTCGGTGATCCAGCCCTATCGCGACCTGAAGCGCCTGCTCGGCAAGGAGGTCGTGCTGGCCGAGAACGCATCCTGGCTGTTCCGCGTCGCGCCCTACGTCATCTTCGCCGTAACCTGGGTTGCCGCGGCCCTGGTGCCGACCTTCGCCACCGGACTGCTGTTCAGCTGGTCGGGCGACCTGATCGCGATCACAGCGCTGCTGGGCAGCGCGCGCTTCGCCCAGGCGCTCGCGGCGATGGACATCGGCACCAGCTTTGGCGGCATCGGCGCCTCGCGCGAGGTGATGATTGCCTCGCTCGCCGAACCGGCGATGCTGATGATCGCGCTGTCGGTGGCGCTGATCGCCGGCTCCACCCAGCTGTCCACCATCGCCGACTACATGGCGTTCTCCGCCGTGGGCCTGCGTGTGTCGCTGGCGCTGGGCCTGGTGGCGTTCATCATCGTGGCGCTGGCGGAGAACGCGCGCATCCCGGTGGACAATCCGGCGACGCACCTGGAGCTCACCATGGTGCACGAGGCGATGGTGCTGGAATACTCCGGCCGGCACCTGGCGATGATCGACCTCGCCGCGTCCCTCAAGCTGCTGCTCTACGTGTCGGTGATCGCCTGCATCTTCTTTCCGTTCGGCTTCCCAGGCGGCTACGCCGTCGGACTTGCCGCCTACCTGCTGAAGCTGGCGGTGGCGGGCGTGCTGCTTGGCGTGTTCGAGATGTCGATCGCCAAGATGCGCGTGTTCCGCGTGCCCAACTTCCTGGGGGCGGCCCTGATGCTGAGCCTGCTCGGTGTGCTGCTGCTGTTCGTCTCGGGGGGCATGTGACCCACGGCCTGGCCTTCGACGTCGCGCATATGCTGGCCGGTGCGCTGGTGCTGGCCAGTTTCGCCATGTTGTACCAGGACCGGCTGTACGCCCTGATCAACGTGCTCGCCCTGCACGCATTCATTCTGGCGGCCTCGGTTGGCTGGCAGGCCTATGTCCAGGGCGCGCCGCACCTGTACATCACGGCCGCCATCGCACTCGGCTTCAAGGCCATCGCGATTCCGATGGCGCTGCGGCGGATGGTGTTCAGCCTCGGCATCCACCGCGAGATCGAGACCGTGGTGAGCATCGGTCTGACCATGCTGGCGGGAATCGCGCTCGTCGCGCTGTCGTTGATGGTGATGCTGCCGGTGACCGCGCACGCCGATCCGGTGGCGCGTGAGGACATCGCGCTCGCGCTGTCGGTGGTGCTGATCGGCTTGCTGATGATGGTGACGCGGCGTAACGCGGTGAGCCAGGTCGCCGGCTTCCTGTCGCTGGAGAACGGCGTGAATCTCGCCGCCACCGGCGCGCAGGGGATGCCGCTGGTGGTGGAGATCAGCGTCGCGTTCTCGATCCTGATCGCCTTCATCGTGGTCGGCATCTTCCTGTTCCGCATCCGCGAACGCTTCGACACGGTCGACCTGGAGGCGCTTGACCAGGCCCGAGGGGAGCGGCTGTGAGCGAACTCGCCATCCTTCTGATACCCCTCGCCGCCGCCGCGATCCTGTCGCTGATCGCCGATTACCGCCTCTCCGCGCGCGTGAACGTTGCTGCCAGCTTCCTGGCGCTGCTGGCCGCTCTGCTGCTCCTGGTCGACCGCCCTGTCCCGGGCCAGTTCCTCGCGGTTGACGACCTCAACATCGTGTTCATCCTGCTCAACACCTTCGTCGGCTTCACCACCAGTGCATTCAGCGCCAGCTATATCGGCCACGAGCTGGAAACCGGCCGCCTGACGCCGAACTACCTGCGTTTCTACCACGCCATGTTCCAGCTCATGCTGTTCGGCATGAACCTGGCGCTGCTCGCCAACAACATCGGCCTGATGTGGGTCGCGGTGGAACTCGCCACGCTCACCACCGTGGTGATGGTCGGCATCTATCGCACCCGCGAGGCGATCGAGGCCGCCTGGAAATACTTCATCCTCGGCAGCGTCGGCATCGCACTCGCCCTGTTCGGCACCATCCTGGTCTACCTGGCCGCGCGCCCCGTCGTGGGTGAGGGCATTGACGCGATGGTCTGGACCATCCTGATCACCCGTGCGCGCGACTTTGACCCAGCGCTGCTCAACATCGCCTTCATCTTCC
>DASXNR010000053.1:0-12953 GCA_036494925.1 Acetobacteraceae bacterium | reverse complement strand
AGTACGACGAGGTGTGGCGCAAGCTGGTGCAGCCGGAGAAGGACCGCGACCCGGACAAGAAGGGCTACGCCGTCCTGATCAAGGTCGAGCGTGCCGAGGACCTCGACGGGATGGCGTTGACGCTCGACTGAGGCACGGACTTCGCCGCGTCATCGGTGACCCACGTTGCCGGTGGGGAACGCGGCTTCAGCAGTTGACCATCGAAACGCCCAGGCCGGCGGTCCCCATTTCCTTGAACGGTTGCGGCAGAGCCCTTCCGGTCTCCAGCATGGCGGCGATCACACGGTCCAGATCCTCCCAGTGCTGGGACGCGATCTCGTTGGTCGCGATGACATGGGCGTTGTAAGCCTTGATCGCACCGAAGGCATTGCGCTCGATGCATGGGATCAGCACGAAGCCGCCGACCGGATCGCAGGACATGCCCAAATGGTGTTCGAGCGCCATCGTCGCGGCGATCTCGGTTACCGCCAGCGAATGGCCGGTGGCGTGGGTGATCATGGCGGCCGCCATCGCCGAAGCAACGCCGATCTCGCCCTGGCAGCCGACTTCGGCGCCAGCCACGCTCGCGTTGGCCTTGCACAATATGCCGACCAGGCCGGCCGCAAGCATGCCGCGACGCATGGCGTCCTGCGACAGCTTGAGATCGTTCTTCATGAAGTAGACCAGCGCCGGCATGGTTCCCGCCGACCCCAGTGTCGGCGCAGTGACCGCAAGCCGGCCGGCGGCGTTGCGTTCGGAGACCGCCAGCGCGTAGGCACTCAATCGGCCCATGAAGCGTGGCCCGCCCTCAAGCTTGAGGGCGCACTGGTAGATCTGCCTGGCCTTGCGGTGGAACTCGAAGGGACCCGGCAGCACACCCTCGTCGGCAAGGCCATGTTGCACTCCTTCCAGCATCGTCGCGAGCACGAGGTCGAGGTGGGCCATCACCTCGCTGTCTCCAACCTTCAGGATGGCCGTTTCGTTCTCGAGCACGATCTCGTCGAGGTTCTTCTTCGACTCCGCGACCACCGTCTTGAAATCCTCCATGTTGGCATAGGCGTGAACGGGGACACCGCGATCCGCCGCGGGCTGCCCCTTCCATTGAAAGAAGCCACCGCCGGTCGAATAGTACTCTCGCTCGAACAAAGCTGCGCCGTTTTCGCCTACCAACCGCATGACCATGGTGTTGGCAAACGGAAACGAGTGCTGGACCCTGTCCCAGACGATCGTCGCCGCCCCGATCGGGAAGCTCCGGCCGGCGACGGTCATCGGATAGATCCGGCTGGTGTCGCCGAGTTGTTCCATCAGCGCCGTGTCGCAGGTTTCCGGGCGCTGGCCGAGCAGGCCAGCGATGATGGCGCGGTCGGTGCGGTGCCCCTTGCCGGTGGCACTGAGACTGCCGTAGAGCCGCGCCTCTATGGTGGCGGCCACGTCCACGAGGTCCGGGCGATCCTCCAGCGCGGCGCGAAAATCGCCTGCGATTCGTAACGGTGCGATCGTGTGCGAGCTGGACGGTCCGGGGCCTACCTTGAACAGGTCCTGCAACGAGACGGCAATCGCTCCAGCGGGAACCCGCTGATAGCCTCGCTCGGGCGCCGTCGGGAAGACGTTGCCGGGGATGCCTCTGGCCAACGCGATATCGGGCCGCATCAGCAGTTCGAGACTCAGGGCCGAGAGTCCGGTGCACCTGATGAATCCACGTCGGTCCACAATGGTTCTCCTGTTCAAAAACCATTTTGGAATGCAGACCAAACGCGATGTCGATGACTTTTCGTTTGCAGGACCAGCGTAATCAGGACTGGTTGAGAACTCATTTACTCGATAGGACGAAACCCCGTCGCCACCACGTAGAGCTCGCTGGATTCCTTGCGGCTGGCCGGCGGCTTGGCGTGCCGCACGCTGGAAAAATGCCGCTTGAGCCGTTGCAGCATCGTGCTCTCGGCGCCCCCCTGGAACACCTTGGCGACGAACCCGCCGCCCTCCGCCAGCACATCCAGTGCGAACCCAAGCGCGGCCTCGGCCAGCGCCACGATGCGCAGATGGTCGGTGGCGCCATGTCCGGTGGTGTTGGGCGCCATGTCCGACAGCACCAGATCGGCCTTGCCGCCCAGTTCCGCCACCAGTCGCTCCTGCACTTCCGGTTCGGTGAAGTCCCCCTGCAGCATCACCGCTCCCGCTACCGGATCGACTGCCAGCAGGTCCACCCCAACCACCCGCGCCGCACCGCGCTGCACCGCCACCTGTGTCCAGCCTCCCGGGGCGGCCCCGAGGTCCAGCACCAGCGCTCCACGCCGGATCAGCCGGAACCGCTCATCCAGTTCCGCCAGCTTGAACGCCGCGCGCGAGCGTAAGCCCTGGTGCTTCGCCGCCGCCACATAGGGGTCGTTCAACTGCCGGGCGAGCCAGCGCTGCGACGCCGCGCTGCGCCCCTTCGCAGTGCGCACCGCGACCGACAACCCACGCGGCGCCGGCGCCTTGCGGCCCTTCACACGCGGCCGCGCCCGCGGTCGGCGCGGATCATGCGCAGCAGCATGCCCTCACGCAGTCCGCGATCGGCCACGATCACGCGCGGCGCCGGCCACAGTCGCACCAGTGCGGCGAACACCGCGCAGCCAGGCAGCACGAAGTCCACCCGCTCGGGGCCGACACAAGGGTGCGCCTCCAGGCCTGCCCGCCCCAGCGACCGCAGATTGGCCAACGCCTCGTCCGCCGCATCGGCGCTCAGCACCATGCCATCGACCAGCGGTCGCCGGTACCGCGACAAACCGAGCGCCACGCCGGCCAGCGTGGTGACCGTGCCGCTGGTGCCGAGCAACTGCACCCCGCCCTCGCGGATCTCGCGCCCGATGCAGTGCACCGCCTCGAAGCCCTCCAGCCGCGCGGCGACATCATCCACCATGGTCTCGAACCCGTCGGGGTCGAACCCCGCCTGGCCGAACCGCTCCGCCAGCGTCACCACGCCCACCGGGAGCGAGTCGTAGCCGATCAGCTCCGGCCGCCCATTGGGGTCGATCCGCACCCAGGCGAGCTCGGTCGAGCCGCCGCCGATATCGAACAGCAGCGCCCGCCGTCCCCAGCCGGCCAGCAGCGGCGCACAGCTTTCCAGCGCCAGCTCAGCCTCCTCGCGGGACGAGATCACGCCGATCTCCAGCCCGGTCTCGTGCTTCACCCGGGCGAGAAAGGCGGCGCCATTGGCCGCACGCCGGCAAGCCTCGGTGGCGATGGCGCGCAGCCGGCGGACCGGGCGGCGTTCCAGACGCGCCGCGCAGGCCTGCAACGCTGCCAGCGCCCGCTCCATCGCGTCGGTGCCCAGCAGGCCGGTATGATGCAGCCCCTCGCCCAGCCGCACGATGCGGCTGAAGCTGTCGAGCACGCGGAAGCCGTCGCCCGACGGGGCGGCCACCAGCATGCGGCAGTTGTTGGTTCCGAGGTCCAGTGCCGCGAATGCCGGGCCGCCCATGCGACGCGGCTCGCCGGACAGCGAGGCAGGGTCGACCGAGGACTGGACATTCCGCGGCTGCATCGCTGCATTGTCACCCGCGCCTGTATAAACAGGCAAGCTTCGTCGGGCGGGTTTGCCAGGATTTCATCTGGACACAATGTGCCGGTTGCCAGGGAGTACGCTGATGGACGCAACGACCGCCGCCGCGCCGCGCCTGTCCCGCAAGCAGATGCGCCGCGTCCTGGACCGCTATCGGGTGGGTTCCGGCAAGGGCTTTCGACTCAAAAACTTCGATCCCGCCGACACGGCGGGGCATCTGCTGACCAAGGAGCAGGCAGAGGCCATGCTTGCCCAGGACGTGCTCCGTCTCGCCGCGTTGCAGGACCGGCTCTACGCGCAGAACGAGTGGTCGGTGCTGTGCGTGCTGCAGGCGATGGATGCTGCCGGCAAGGACGGCACGATCAAGCACGTGATGTCGGGCGTGAACCCGCAAGGCGTGCAGGTGACCAGCTTCAAGGCGCCGGGACCCGAGGAGCTGGCGCACGACTTCCTGTGGCGCGCCAACCGTGCCCTGCCGCCGCGCGGCCACATCGGTATATTCAACCGCAGCCACTACGAGGAGGTGCTGGTGGTGCGCGTGCACCCCGAATTGCTCGAGCACCAGCACCTGCCCACGGAACTGCTTGGCAAGCGACTGTGGGACCAGCGGCTGGAGGCGATCGCCAACTTCGAGCAATACCTGACACGGCAGGGGACGGTGGTGCTGAAGTTCTTCCTCAACCTGTCGAAGCAGGAGCAGCGGCGCCGATTTCTGGAACGGCTGAAGGAAAAGGACAAACACTGGAAGTTCAGCGCCAGTGATCTGGCCGAGCGCGCTTACTGGGACGATTATCAACGCGCCTATCAGGAAACCATCGCCGCGACCGCCGCCCCGCACGCTCCGTGGTTTGTGGTGCCGGCGGACAACAAGTGGTTCACGCGGCTCATCGTGGTGGCTGCAATGATCGAGGCGCTGGAGGCGCTGGACCTCAGTCTGGCCCCTCCGACGCCCGAGCAGGAGGCCGCGCTCGAGATGGCGCGGAAGAAGCTGGAGAGCGAGCCGGAGTAAAGCATTTCCGGGCGTGGCCGGAAACGCATACGATCAGCTGGCTCGATGGATTTCGCTGCGCTCTACCCATCCTACGTAAACCAGCGCGCAGCAACTCGTAGGATGGGTAGAGCGCAGCGAAACCCATCAGACCACAGCACCAGACCAGGGCGCCGGCCGCCAGTCCGCCGGCGTATCGTGGTCCGGATGCTGGTAAATTCTGATGCGCGCCAGGTCCTCCGGCGGGTTGCCCTCGCCGGTCGCCAGCGCCGGCGCGCCGCCCAGCACCGCGGCGCACCAGCCGAGCTGGCTCTCGATTCCCATTACCAGGGTCGGCGTCACGGCCGCCGGATCGTCCAGGCTGCCCAGGGTGACGTCGATATGGTCGGGCCGCGTGCGATAACGGAACGTCAGCGGTGTACCGCATTGCGCGCAGAACCCGCGATCCGCGACCGACGAACTGGCGAACTGCGCCGGCGCGCCGCGCGTCCAGGCAAGGTCGGTGTCGCTCACCGCCGCCCAGGCGAAGAACGGGCCGCCGACCGCTTTCTGGCACATCCGGCAATGGCAAATGCCGGTGCGCTCCGGCGTCGCGAACAGCGCGTAGCGCACCGCGCCGCACTGGCAGCCGCCGGTCAGCACCGGCTTGCGTTGTCCGCTCATTGGTTCACCCTCACGTTGCCAATGATCGAGGAGCCCGGATGATGCGCGCCGTCTGGTACGACCGGCAAGGACCGGCGAGTGACGTGCTGGTGTGCGGTGAACTGCCGACGCCGGAGCCGGGCAGCTACGAGGTCCGCGTGAAGCTGGAAGCGGCCGGCGTGAACCCATCCGACGCCGGACGCCGCCGCGGTCCCGCGCCCGCGATGGAGTATCCGCGCGTGGTCACCTCCAGCGATGGCGCCGGTGTGGTGGATCGCGTCGGACCGATGGTGCGGGAAGGCTGGGTGGGCAAGCGGGTCTGGCTGTACAACGGCCAGCGCAACGGGCGGTGGATGGGCACCGCGGCGGAATACATCGCACTCAACGTCGATCTGGTGATGCCACTGCCGGACCATGTGTCGTTCGCCGAGGGCGCGACGCTCGGTATCCCCGGCATGACCGCGCATTACTGCGTGTTCGTCGCAGGCGCTGTGCAAGGGCACACGCTGCTGGTGACCGGCGCCGCGGGAGCGGTCGGGCACTATGCAGTGCAGCTCGCGAAGTTCGCCGGCGCCACGGTGATTGCCACGGTCAGTTCGGAGGCGAAGGCCGAACGGGCCCGCGCCGGCGGCGCCGACCATGTGATCAACTATCGCAGCGAGGACGTCGCCGCCCGCGTGCGCGATATCACCGGCGGCGAGGGCGTCGATCACGTGGTGGACGTGGATTTCGGCGGCAACCTTGCCGCGACCATGCGCTGCGTGCGCGCCAACGGCAGCATCGCGATCTACGCCTCGAACGGCGATCGCACGCCGCGCCTGCCGGTCGGCGAGCTGATGCAGCGGAACGTCGCGCTGTATCCGATGTCGCTGCCGGGCACGCCGCATGCCGCCCGCAAGCGGGCACAGAGCGACATGGCGAGCTGGATCGCGAGCGGTCAGCGCATGCTGTCGGTCGCCGCACGCTTCCCGCTCTACCAGGCCGCGGCGGCGCACGAGGCGGTCGAGCGCGGCGACAAGATCGGCACAGTGGTGATCGAGTGCGCGCGTTGAGCCGAGTCAGGTGATGGAATGCCGCACCCAGACGTTCGGCTCGACGTAGACCGCCTGGTCCTGCTCGAGCGATACGTGGACCGGCACCAGAGCGCCGGGAACCACGACCTGGCCGGAAGCCGTGAATGACATCGCGGCCCATCGACTCCATTCGGCTATACTGCCGGCGATCACCATGCTGGCCGACGCCACCTTGACGATCTCGCCGCCGGCCCGGACGTGAACCCGCAGCCACGGGTCGGCCGGCAGGCCATCGACGGTGCGACGCTTCACGTAGTCGCCGATCGGCGTGAACGGTTCCAGGTGCTTTGCTGTCGGCCTGACCGGCGCGAACATATGACGGTAGCCGAGGGTCCTCGCATGATCGCGCATTGCGTCGAGGATGACGCGCGAGGCACCGTGCCCACGCTGCTCCGGCAGCAGGGTGATCTCCAATGCGCTGAGCGCGTTGGCGGTTCGCCCAAGCATGCGGTCCCGATGCGCCCAGCGGATCACGCCGTCCCAGCCCGCGTCCGGCAGCCCCATCCGGTCGGGCAGCTCGCCGAACACGAACGGCGCCGCGAATGCGCGCCCGACCGCGATGTCGGGTGCGGCGGGATCGATGATGGCGAGGGCGGTATCGAGATACGCGTCGAGATGGGCCTCGGCAAAGTAGAGCATCGCCGTAGGATCGTGCTGCATGAATTCCGGCCAGACGCTCTGCATCGCATCGGCAAACAGCTGGCGCCGCAGCTCGGGGCGAGCGCGAAGCGTGACAAGTTCGAGCATCCGGATCTCCTGGTAGACTCGCCGCGCTACATGAGCGTTGCGGAAAACGCGGAGAGTATGCACGTTCCGTTGCGGCTGAATAGAAAGGTGACGTATGCGCATCGGTCTCTTCGTTCCCTGTTACATCGACGCCTTCTTTCCCGAAGTCGGCATCGCGACGCTCGAACTGCTGGAGCGCTTCGGCCATGAGGTGGCTTACCCAAGCGACCAGACCTGCTGCGGCCAGCCGATGGCGAACAGCGGCTTCAACGCGGACTGTGCCGCCACCGAGGCGCTGTTCGTGCGCAACTTCTCCGGCTTCGACTACGTGGTCGCGCCCTCCGGCAGCTGCGTTCACCACGTGCGGGACAATTTCGACGCCATCGAGCAGACGTCGGACGTCAAGGAGGTCCGGTCACGGACCTACGAACTGGTCGAGTTCCTGCACGACATCCAGCAGGTGAAGGCGTTCCCATGGGCCCGGTTTCCCCACCGCGTCGGGCTCCACAACAGCTGCGGCACGTTGCGCCGGCTGAACCACGCGAGACCTTCGGAACTGCATGAACCGTTCTTTTCCAAGCCGATGGATCTGCTCTCGAAGGTCGCGGCGATCGAGTTCGTGACGCCGGCACGGCCGGACGAATGCTGCGGCTTCGGTGGCACCTTCTCGGTCTTCGAGGAGGTCGTCTCTACCAAGATGGGCTACGACAAGGTCAGCGATCACGCCCAGGCCGGCGCCGAATACATCGTTTCGGCCGATACGTCCTGTCTGATGCACCAGCAAGGTTGCGCCGAGCGCATCGGCGTGCCGATCAAGTTCATCCATATCGCCCAGATTTTGAACGGAGCCGCTGCATGAGTACCGAACCGAAGCCTTCGGAAACCCCCATGCTGCATCCGGAGATCAAGGCTCAGGACGACCCCGATGCAATCGTCCGAAGTGGGCGCCGCCTCGATCATGCCGAGGGCGCATCGAAGCCGCTGCGGCCCCGACCCGAGAAGCAGCCGCGCGGCGCAAAGATCTGGGGCGACCGGCCGATCGACCAGGCCGAGGCGGCCGCGCGCTTCATCGCCGCCCCCGAGCACGAGAAGATGCATGACGAGCGGCTGTGGGACCTGCGGCAAAAGCGCGACCGCGAAATGCACGACATGCCGGAATGGGAGGAGCTGCGCTCGCTCGCGTCGGCGATCAAGGAGCACACGCTCACCCATCTCGATGAGAACCTCGAGCAGTTCGAGAACAACGCCCGATCCAACGGCATCCATGTGCATTGGGCGCGCGACGCCGCCGAGCATAACCGGATCGTCCACGGCATTCTCCAGGACCATGGCGCGAAGTCGCTCATCAAGAGCAAGTCGATGCTCACCGAGGAGTGCGGCTTGCGGCCATACATGGCCTCGGTCGGCATCGAGGTGATCGAGACAGATCTCGGCGAGCGCATCCAGCAGCTCGACCATGAAGACCCGAGCCATGTCGTGGTACCGGCGGTGCACAAGCTCCGGACCGATGTGGCGGAGGTGTTCGCCAGGACGATTGGTACCGACCCCGCCAACAGCGATGTCCACTATCTCGCGGAAGCGCAGCGCGAAGCGACGCGGCCGCTGATTCTCGCAGCCGATGCTGGCATGACGGGCGGTAATTATATCGTCGCCGAGACCGGCGGCTTCGTTGTCTGCACCAACGAAGGCAACGCCGATCTGTCAGCCAACGTGCCCAAATTGCATATCGCCTCGATCGGCATCGAGAAGATCATCCCGCGCCTCGAACATCTCGCGGTGTTCATCCGACTGTTGTCGCGCAGTGCCCTGGGCTCGCCGATCACGCAGTATACTTCGCACTTCCGCGGGCCACGGGCCGGCGGCGAAATGCATGTCGTGCTGGTTGACAACGGCCGGTCCGAGCGGCTCGGCATGGCCGAATTCTGGACCTCGCTCAAATGCATCCGGTGCGGCGCCTGCATGAACACCTGCCCGGTCTATCGGCGCAGCGGCGGCCTGAGCTATGGCGCAACCTACTCCGGCCCGATCGGCATCATCATCGATCCCACCTTCAACGCGCGGAAGTACAGCAACCTGCCCTATGCGTCGACACTCAACGGCAGCTGCAGCAACGTCTGCCCCGTGAAGATCAACATCCATGAGCAGATCTATGCGTGGCGGCGCGAGCTCGTGAAGCAGCACGAGGTGCCGTTCGTGAAGAAAGTGGCGATGAAGGCCGCGGGCGAGCTGCTCTCTCGACCCGCGGCGTACCGCGCCGCCATCGCCGCCGCGGATATCGCCCTCGCCCACCTGCCACGCTTCGTCATCTATAACGGCCTCAACGCCTGGGGAAAGCATCGCGAAGTGCCGCATCCGCCCAAGCAGACGTTTCACGCGTGGTATAAGGCGAATCGCGGAGCGAAGCCATGAGCAGCCGGGACGACATCATGGCCTCGATTCGGGTGAATCTGCCGCGCCTGGACCGGCCGCTGCCTTTGGTTCCGCTGTTCGACGATCACCCCGTGACCTCGCTGCTCGCTGCGTTCAAAGACAACCTCGAGCGGATGGGTGGCGTGTTCCTCGAGCCACCGGCCGCGGCCGATCCCCTGGCGTCTGTCCACGAGAAGATCGCCAACGCCAAGGTCGTATGCTCGGTTGTCCCGGAGATCGCCGGCTCCCGCGATATCGGCGAGGTCAAGGCGGCGCAGGAGTTGGCCGATGTCGATTTCGGCATCGTCCGCGCATCCTTCGCCGTCGCCGAGACGGGCTCGGTGCTGCTCAGCGATGCCGATCTCCGCGTCAACGCCGTGGCGTATCTGGCACAGCACCTGATCGTCCTACTCGATCCCGCCGACATCGTCGCCAATCTGCACCATGCCTATCGCCGGCCCGAGTTCCGCGAGCGGCACTATGCCGCCTTGCATACCGGGCCATCGGCGACGGCGGATATCGAAGGCGTTCTCATTCATGGCGCACAGGGGGTTCGCTCATTGTCCGTGGTGCCGATCGAACGAACCGGCAGTGATGCCGCTCGCTGATGCGGGGCCGATCCGTGATGGGTTTCGCTGCGCTCTACCCATCCTACGAGTTGGCGCGCACGCACTGCCGTACCTATCATCACGGCCTATTGCGGCACCTGTGGCCGTGACGTAGATGGTCAACCGAACGATGCGGTGCGGCAATCCGGCGGCTGCACCCTCTGTCAAGATCATCGCCAACCAGGAGCAGAGCATGAAATCGACCAGATGGATCATTCTCGCCGGTGCCCTCACCTTCGTGTCGCTGCACGGGGCGCAGGCAGAGGACAAGGTCAGGTTGCGGCTGAACTGGATGTACTACGGCTCGCACGCCGGGTTTGCGCTGGGCAAGGACAAGGGCATCTACGATAAGCACGGCATCGACCTCGATATCCGCTCGGGCAACGGATCGGGCTCGGCGAACCGGCTGGTGGCCAACGGCGACAGCAAGTTCGCCTACGCGTCCTGTGCGTCCATGGTCAATCTCGCCGCCGACGGCGCGCCCTTGATTTCGGTCGCGGTGATCGACGCGATGGGGACCGACGGCATCCTGGTGCGTCCCGACACCGGGATAAAGACCATCACCGATCTGTCCGGCAAGATGCTGCTCACCACCGCCAACGCCGGTGTCAACACGTTCTTCCCGCTGGTGCTGAAAAACGCGAAGATCCCCGTGGACAGCGTGCACATCACCAACGTTGCCGAGGGCGCTCTGGTGACCGGGTATCTGCAGGGCACGGGCGGAGCCGTCGGCATGCTGGGCGGCCTCGACGACAAGCCGTCGGAAATCATCGCGGCCGGTGGCGCCAAGCCGGTTGAATTCGCGTATTCCGATTATGGCATCAACCAGGTCGGCTACTGCATCGTGGCGAACACCGCGACGGTGGCGAACAACCCCGATCTGGTGAAGCGCTTCGTCGCCGCCACCATCGAATCGTACAAGGCGACCGAAGCCGATCCCAAGGCCGCCGTCGCCGCCATGGCCGATATCGTCGGCGGCACGATGAACGAGGAAGCCGGCAAGACGCAGGCACTCGCAGTCCTGAATGTCACGCTCGGTGTTCTGTATTCCAAGGCGAATACCGGCCGCGTGCTTGGCCTGCACGTCGCCGGCGACTGGAACGATATGCTGGATCTGATGAAGACCTACAACGGCCTGAAGACCGACAAGCCGGCTACCGCGTTCTACACCAACGCCTACCTGCCTTGACGCAGGCGGCGGTCGGAACGCAGGCACACATATCCGTCGACGAGGTCTCCAAACACTTCGGCGACGGTGGCGACGCGGTGCATGCGTTCGGACCGACCAGCTTCGAGATCGAGGCCGGCGCGTTCGTCTCCCTGCTCGGGCCATCCGGATGCGGCAAATCGACCCTGCTCCTGATGATCGCCGGGCTGCTGCCGGTGACCGAGGGTACCATCCACGTCGGTGGCGAGCGCGTGCGGCACGTGCGCACCGACGTCGGCATCATGTTCCAGGACAGCACACTGGTGCCGTGGCGCAGCGTGCGCGGCAATGTGGAACTGCAACTGGAACTGCGCGGCCTGTCACCGATCATCTTTCGCGAGCGCATCGACGAGCTGCTGGCGTCGGTCGGGCTCGCCGACTTCGCGCATCGCAGACCGTATGAACTCTCCGGCGGCATGCAGCAGCGGGCGGCGTTCTGTCAGGCATTCGTGCACAGCCCGCCGACCCTGCTGCTCGACGAGCCGCTGGGCAAGTTGGACGCGATGACGCGCGAGCGCATTCGCGCCGACCTGCAGGAGCAGTGGCGCCGCACGCGCCCGACCGTGCTGTTGGTAACACACTCCATCGAAGAAGCGGTGCAGCTCTCCGGCAAGGTCTGCCTGATCACGCCGCGCCCCGGACGGCTGCACGGCATCATCGACATCGACCTGCCCTGGCCGCGCGACGCCGAGGTGAAGAAGTCGCCCGAGTTCGTTCGTTACGTCAACGAGATCGGCGACATCTTTCGTGGCTATGGCGTGATCTAGATGGAGCAGTGATGCAGATGGGCCGTCCTGTCATCGCGCGCTTTGGCCGGCTCGCCACCTTTCCGATCTTCCTGGCGCTGCTGATCCTGTTCTGGGAACGCTCGATCGACTGGTTCTCGATCCCCAGATATATCCTGCAGCGTCCGTCCGACATCGTGATCAACTCGGCAGCCGACATTCCGCGGCTGGCCGAATACACGATGGTCACGGCGTCGGAAACGCTGCTCGGTTTTGTGGCGGCGCTGGCGGCGGGCGTGCCGCTCGGGTTGGCCATCGTGACCTCGCAACTGCTGCGGCGCACGCTGTATCCGCTGTGCGTGAGCCTGGAGATGGTGCCGAAGATTGCCTTCGCGCCGATCTTCATCGCCTGGCTCGGCTTCGGCCTGCTGCCGAAGATCATCGTGGTGTTCCTGGTCTGCTTCTTTCCGGTGGTGCTCAACGCGATCGCCGGGTTCTCATCGCTGTCCGAGGAACTGACCCGCTTCAGCGCCACCACCGGCGCATCGGCGTGGCGCAACTTCTGGCGGCTGCGACTGCCGGCGGCGCTGCCGCAGTGCTTTGTCGGTTTCAAGTTCGCCGCCGTCAACGCCACGGTCGGCGCGACCATCGCCGAGTTCATCGGCAGCGACCGCGGACTGGGCTTCTACATCCAGATCCAGACCGGCAACATGCGGCCCGATCTGGCGTTCGCCGCCATTTTCGTTCTGACGCTGCTCGGGCTTGCGTTGTTCGGTGCCGTGACGCTGGCCGAGCGCGCCATCATTCCCTGGGACATCGCGCAACGCAGGATCCGTGGGCGGTCGTAATGGTTTGCCGCGACCCGACCGGCCGTGAGGAGTGCCGCATGACCTATGATTTCGACGACCTGATCAGCTATGCGGCGTCGCTGCTGACGGCGGCGGGACTGGACGGCGACAAGCCGCAGGTCACCGCGCGACTGCTGGTCACCGCCGATGCGATGGGCCACGACACCCATGGGCTCGCGCAACTTGCCGACTATCTCGAAGACATCG
>DASXNR010000052.1:0-8152 GCA_036494925.1 Acetobacteraceae bacterium | reverse complement strand
TCGCGCCCCGCGGAATCGGCGAACCCTCGCTGAAGCGCGACTTGCGGATCGCCACCGGCATTGGCACTCCCCTCCTGCCGCGAATAGATGCGGCAGGCGGCGCTGTCATGCCAGACACTTCTTGGTCAGGTGGTGAAACGTCCCAGCAGATAGCCGATGCCGACGGCGACCAATGCCGAGGCGATGGGCTGGTCCTTGATCACGTCGCTGAGACGGGCGACCTGTTGCTGCGCCTGACCCGCGGCCTGGTTGTACAGGCCTTCCGCCTGCGTTTTGGCGTCGCCGGCGAATTCGCCGACCTTCTGCTGCACCCGGCCACCCATTTCGCGGGCGGTGCCTTGGAAATCGCTCATGTGGTTCTCCATGGAAGAGGAGCCCTCAACGCGCGATGCAGGCTCGGGTTGCCTGCGCAGGTCAGAAGTTCAGGCGCAACCCCGGTTCGGCCCAGTCCAATGCGCCGAGCCGCCCGGTTGCCGACAGCGTGACATAGGCGGTGCGCATATCGGGACCGCCAAAGCAGATATTGGTGGGGAATTCGTCCGGCATGGCGACCGCGCGCACGACCTTGCCGTCGGGTGCGATCACGGTGATGCAGCCGGCGTGCAGTGTGGCGACCGCGACGTTGCCGCTGGCCTCCACCGCGAGGCTGTCGAAGCGCTGGAAGCCGCCGAGTCCAGCGATGATGCGGCCGCCATGCGGCGACGGCCAGCCCTGCTTGGTGACGACGCCGGGTGAGGCGATGTCGAACGCCCACAACCGCGCCGGTTCGGTGTCGGCGACATACAGCACCCTGCCGTCGGGCGAGAGGCCGCAACCGTTCGGGCTGAGGATCGGATACGCCACCTCGACGATCTTCGAGCCGTCGGGCAGCGCGTAGTAGAGGCCGCCGTGGTCGCGTGTGCGCGCAAAGCGCTTGCCGAGATCGGTGAAATAGAACCCGCCCTGCTTGTCGAACACCAGGTCGTTCGGCGCCGATAGTTTGTGGCCGTTGCAGTGGGTGTAGAGCACGCGCGTATCGCCGGTGTTCGGATCGATGCGCTGGATGCAGCCGCCGTCATAGTCGTCAGCGGGGCCGGTCGCCATCCAGTGACCGGACGGATACTTGCCGCCGCCGTTGTTGCAGACATACAGCGCACCGTCCGGGCCGATCGCCAGGCCGTTGGGGCCCCCGCCGGCATTGCCGACGGTGGAGCGCGCACCGTCGGACCCGATGCGAGTGCAGCACCGTCCGGCGATCTCGGTCAGGATGACCGCTCCGTCGGGCATCACCACAGGGCCTTCGGGGAAGCCGAAATTGCTGGCTACGATGCGTACGTCTGGCATGTTCGTTTCCCCCGGCGGTTGGTCTGGCAGCGACTCTCACGCACGCACGGCTTGCGTCAAGCCATCGTTACCAATCGTGCGCGCGCCATGCCGATCGCTGCCAGTGTCGCCGCGATGTCGCCAGATATTCCCTGAAAGGAGGGATCTGTCACTCTTGCGCGCGATCCGTGGTATTACGGGGGCGCGCGAGGGAAGCTCCCATGGATCTTGAATTTTCCTGCTTCTGCCGTGAGCTGGTAGCACGGTCTGCCGACGCGATCGTCTACGCCGACAATGCTGGTGTGATCCGGTTCTGGAATGCAGGCGCCGCGCGGATATTCGGCTTCGCCGAAGCCGAGGCGGTCGGCCAGTCGCTCGATCTGATCATTCCGCAGAACCTGCGGCAGCGCCACTGGCAAGGGTTCACCGCGACCATGCGCACCGGCGAGAGCCGCTATGGCGCTGGCGACCTCCTCGCGGTGCCGGCATTGCGCAAGGACGGTACCCGCATTTCGGTTGAATTCACCATTCTGGCGTTTCGCGGTGAGGATGGCGGGATCGTTGGAATCGCCGCGACCCTGCGCGATGTCACGGCGCGCTTTGAGCAGACGAGAGCGTTGCAACGTGAGATCGCCACGCTGCGCGGAGGAACCGCCGGATAGTGCCGTCCGCAATTGCCTGCCACCGGTCGGAGAATGCGACGCTGTCCCAGACCCGGAAGCTGCTCGACGTCCAGGGCCTGAGCGTCGCCTTCACCACCGACCAGGGCGTTGCGACGGTGGTGCGGAACCTCGACCTGCACGTGGCCGAGGGCGAGACGCTGGCGATCGTGGGCGAGTCAGGGTCGGGCAAGTCGGTGACCGCGCTCTCGATCACGCGATTGATCGACCACACCGGCGGGCACATCGCCACAGGGCGGATCCTGTTCACCGACCGCAAGGGACGGCAGCGCGACCTCGTCACCGAGTCCGCCGAGGCGATGCGGCGGATGCGCGGCCCTGAAATGGCGATGGTGTTCCAGGAGCCGATGAGCAGCCTCAACCCGGTGCTGCGCATCGGTGACCAGATCGCCGAGGCGGTGATGCTGCATCAGGGTCTTGGCCGTGGCGCCGCGTTGGCCGAGGCACGGCGGCTGCTGGAGCACGTGCGCGTCGCGGAGGCAGAACGGCAGTTGCAGCGCTATCCGTTCCAGCTTTCGGGCGGCATGCGCCAGCGGGTAATGATCGCGATGGCGCTGTCGTGCCGGCCGCGGCTGCTGATCGCCGATGAGCCGACCACAGCGCTCGACGTCACGGTGCAGGCGCAGGTACTGCGGCTGCTGCGCTTATTGCAGCGCGAGTCCGGCATGGCGCTGATCTTCATCACCCACGACATGGGCGTGGTGGCCGAGATGGCGGACCGCGTGCTGGTGATGCGCGAGGGCGTCAAGCTGGAGGAAGGCGACGCGGTTCGCGTGTTCGACGCACCGCAGCATCCCTATACGCGGGCGCTGCTGAGTGCGGTGCCGGTGCTGGGCAGCCTTGCTGGCCAGGCGCTGCCCGCGCCGTTTCCGGAACCGGGCAGGGCGGTGCAGCCGCAGGCGACGGTGCGGACGGACCTGCCACCGGTGCTGGACGTGAAAGGGCTGACCACACGTTTCGATGTGCAGCGTTGGTTCCGTCTGGCGGCCCGCATTCACGCGGTCGAGCAGGTGACACTGACCGTGCGGCATGGCGAGACGCTGGCGCTGGTGGGCGAGTCAGGCTGCGGCAAGTCCACCACCGGCCGCAGCATCATCCGGCTGGAGCATCCCGCGGCGGGCGAGATCAGGTTGAACGACGAAGACGTCACGCACCTCGATGGCGCACGCGAGGCGCGGCTGCGGCGCGGCGTGCAGTACGTGTTCCAGGACCCGCTTGCCTCGCTCGATCCGCGCCTGACGATCGGGTTTTCCGTTGCCGAACCGATCCGCACCCACCGGCTGCTGACTGGCGCCGCGATCGAGCGCCGCGTGCATGAGCTGCTGCGGCTGGTCGGGCTGCCGCCAGAGCATGCTCAACGCTATCCACACGAGCTGTCGGGCGGGCAGCGGCAGCGCTGCTGCATCGCGCGCGCGCTCGCCTCCGAGCCAAGCCTGATCATCGCGGACGAGGCGGTGGCGGCGCTGGACGTGTCGATTCGCGCGCAGGTGGTGAACCTGCTGATGGAGCTGCAGGCGCGGCTGGGGCTGGCCTATCTGTTCATCTCGCACGACATGGCGGTGGTGGAGCGGGTCAGCCATCGCGTGGCGGTGATGTATCTGGGCCAGATCGTGGAGATCGGGCCGCGCCAGGCGGTGTTCGGCGATCCGCAGCACGCCTATACGCGCCGGCTGCTCGCCGCGGTGCCGATTCCCGATCCGCGCCGGCGCGATCACTCGATGGAGCTGGACGACAGCGAGGTTCCCAGCCCGTTGCGCCGGCCGGACGATCCCCCCGTTGTGGCGCCATTGGTGCGGGTGGGTGAGGACCACTTCGTCGCCCGTCACCGGGTCGGCGGGCTGTATTGACGTTCGTCTCTTGTTGCGGACCCCGCACCCTCATAAGTTCCCGCCATGGATGCCCAGCCCACCGATTTGCCGCAACGCGCGCGCGGACTGGCGGACACGCTTGACGCGCTCGACGCGCATCTGGCCGAAGCCGAGAAGCAGGCTGCGAGTCTGCTGAAGGCCGTCCGGCGTCTGCGTCGGGCCGCGCGGGAAGGGGCGATCGCCAGCCTGCCTGCCGGGATCGTTGCCGCGAGGGCGGACGCCGAGCGGAATGGCGGACCACTCGCGACAGCCGCCGCGGCGCTCGACTACGATATCGCCGACGCGTTCAGCAGCGGCGCCTGGCTCGATGAGCTGGCCGCCGCGGCGAGGGATATCGGTGTGGTGCTGGTGCGGCGGGATGGGCGGGTGACCGCCTACCCGGTGGCGCTGCGGCTGGATGCGCGGGCGCAGGGGGTGCGGATCGGGCGCAAACTGGAACGGCGCATCCGGCCGAGCTTCGTGGCCGCTCAGCTCAAGGCGCTGCAGCAGCGACCGGAACGGTTCAATGCAAGGCAATTCCTCGACCGCCTGTTCGCACTGTACGAGAGCAAGGCGCGCGCCGAGGATCCGACATGGCGTCCCGGCCAACCGGGCCAGGGACCGCTGGTTTCGCTGGCGGACCTGCATGATCTGCTGACGCTCTTGCCTGTCGCCGGCGCCGACTATCCGCAGGAGGAATTCGTCGCCGACCTGCTGCGGCTGGACCGCCAGCCCGACGCGACGGACAGTCACGGACGGCGCTTCGAGCTTGGCGGGTCCACCGGACGTAAAGGCGGCAAGCGGCTGACCCTGTTCGACGAAGCCGGCGAGCAGCACGACTACTACGCGATTCGCTTCAACCTGGAACCGTCCGATGGACGTGCTGACAACACCACCGCTGCCGCTCGCTGAGTGGCTGTCGATCATCGAGCGCGAGTACCTGTCGGCGTTCGTGCCGGCAGGCGGTGCTGCGGTGAAATTCGCCGTCCTGGATGACATGGCAATCGATGCGGCCACGGAGGGTCTGGTCCGGCTTGGCCAGGTGCATGGCATAATCGCGGTTCCGGTCGAGGCGGAGCGCACCCGCGTCCACATGATGCATGAGCTGTTCTTCGCGATTTCCCGCGCCTTGCCGTGGGACAGCCTGGTGCAGCGCTATCTGGAGGGGCTGTTCGGTGCGCACGGCTACGCCTGGCCGCAGCCCGGCGAAAAGATGGCGATGTCCGACCTGGCGGCCGCCGTCGGCGTGGCGCCCAATCTGCTGTCTCACCGTGTGGACCAGTGGCTGACAGCGGACGTGTGGGAGGACCGCCGGCTGGTGGAGGACTTCCGCGCTGCCCTGCTGTCGCTCTGCCTGTCGCGGCTGGAGTCGGAGGGGTGGGAAGCCACCGGGCCGGTGGCGCAATGGCTGCGCGGTGAAAAAGTACCGCCGGCATCGCTGCGCGCCGCCGACATTTCGGTCCGGCTGTCCCGTACCAATGCGCGCGCCATGCTGGCCTCGCTGTGTCACTTCCTGCGCAAGGCGGGGGCCGCCGGGCTGCTCGTGGTGCTGGATGTGCGGCGGCTCGCGTGCAGCGAAGCCGTGGAGGGGCTGCTGCGCTACTCACCGGCCGCGGTGATGGACGCCTACGAGGTGCTGCGGGAACTGATCGACGATGCCGAGCACCTGCCTGGCCTGTTCGTCGCGGTGCTCGCCAATTCGGCGCTCGCCACCGGCGACCCGCGGCGCTCGCTGGCGCAGTATGCGGCATTGCAGATGCGGGTATGGCCCGATGTACGGCCGGGCGACCGGCAGAACCCGATGGCGCCTCTGGTATGGCTGGCAGCATGACGCTCGAGGCCCGGATGGCGATCGAGGCATTGCGGGCCGGCGTGCCCAACCGGGCTGCCATCCGCCTGATGGGCACGGAACAGACCGGCATCGAACACGCCTTCGAAGCCGCGCTGTCGGCGGCCTGGGGCGATACCGTGCCGGCGCGCGGTCAGAGCGGTACCAGCGGGCTGGGGATGGCCGGAGGCTTCGGCACCGGCAAGTCGCATCTGCTTGGCTATCTCGCCGAAGTGGCGCGCCAGCAGCGTTTCGTGGTCAGCCGCGTGGTGGTCAGCAAGGAAACCCCGTTGTCGCATCCGGCGCATGTGTTCGCGGCCGCCCTGCGCGACGCGGCCCTGCCGGACCGGCCCGACGACCCGATCGCCGCATGCGTCACCGCGCTCCGCGAACAACCGGAGGCGCTGGAAGCGATGGAGATCGTCGCCGGCACGCCCGATGCGGGTTTCGCCCCGATCTTCGCGGCCTGCCTGTTCCTGGTGCGCCGCGCGTCCACGCCTCCCGAGACGCTGCGCCGGATCGCGCGCCTGTGGTCCGGCGCCAAGGCGAGCGTTCCGGTCATCCGCCAGGCGCTGGTCGCCGCCGGAGCCGGCAGAACGTATTCCCTGAAATCGGTGCCGGCGGCAGCTATGACCGGGCAGCTTACCCGCTTCGTTCCGCTGCTGTTTCGCGCTGTCGGTTATGCCGGCTGGTGTATACTGCTCGACGAGGTCGAACTGATCGGCCGCTACACGCCGCTGCAGCGCGCGCTGTCCTATGCGGTACTTGGTGGCCTGCTCGGCCTGGATGGCGCGCATCGTTTCCCGGGCATCGTCACCGCGTACGCCATCACCGACGACTTTGTCACCGCGGTGATCAATGCGCGGCAGGACAGCGAAAAACTGCCGGAGCGGCTGACGCTCAAGGGGCGCTCGGTTGAGGCCGCGCTGGCGCTGTCGACGATCCGCCATATCGAGCGCACGGTGCTGCAGAACCGCCTGCTGCCGCCCACGCTGAACGAGCTGACCGCCTGCCACGGCAAATTGCAACGGCTGTACAGTGCCGCGTATGAATGGTCAGCGCCGCCGCTGCCGCCCCCGGAGCGGATGGCCACGCGGACGCTGCGGCAGTACATCAAGGGCTGGATCACCCAATGGGACCTGCGCCGTCTGGGCGGCGGCAATGTGCTGCTCGTCGCAGACAGGATCGCCAGCAACTACACCGAGGATGCAACGCTCGCGGAACCGCGCGCGCCAGATGACGAACAGGCGTAGCGTCGGCCGCCTGAATCGAACGAGGGAGGACTTTCCGGTGAGACACACTGTTTGCCGCATGCTGGCGGCCGCTGTGCTGGGGTTCGGCATGGCCGGTGCGGCGCGGGCCGCGAAAGACCTTGTGGTCGGGCTCGACAGCAACCTGACCGGGCTCGACCCGGCCGATCTCAACGACAACCTGTCGCAGTCGGCGGCCCGGCTGATGTTCGAGGGGCTCTACATGCTCGACGAACACATGAAGCTGCGGCCGCAGCTGGCCGAAAGCTACGAGGCGACCGAGGACGCCAAGGAGTTCACCTTCCACCTGCGCAAGGGCATCACGTTCCACGACGGCACGCCGTTCAATGCCGCGGCGGTGAAGGCCAGCTTCGACCGCGCCGGAAATCCCGAGAACCATTTGAAGCGGCAGAGCCTCTACGTGATGATCGACCATACCGATGTGGTGGACGACTACACGGTGAAGATGGTGCTGAAATATCCGTTCGGCGCCTTCGTCAACGACGTGGCGCATCCCGGCGCGCTGATCGTGTCGCCGAAGTCGGTGCAGGAGTTCGGCAAGGAGGTCACCCGGCACCCGTCCGGCACCGGTCCCTACGAGTTCGTGAGCTGGACCGCCGACACGCTGAAGATGAAGAAGAACGAGCACTACTGGAAGCCGGGTCTGCCGAAGCTCGACACCATCACCTATCGCGGCGTACCGGAGAACGGCGCGCGGATCGCGATGCTACAGGCGGGCGAGGCGCAGTTCATTTACCCAGTGCCGCCGGAGATGATCAAGATTCTGGCAAACAGTCCGACCATCACAGTGTTCAATGAGCCGTCGATCCTGACCCGCTACGTGGCGCTGAACAACATGCGCAAGCCGTTCGACGATCCGCGGGTGCGCCTGGCGTTGAACTACGCGATCGACAAACAGGCGTTCTCCAAGGTGGTGTTCAGCGGCTACTCGGATCCGATGGATTCGCCGATGCCGCCGTTGCTCGGCTTCTATCAGAAACAGGGCAGCTATCCATACGATCCGGCCAAGGCCAAGGCGCTGCTGGCCGAGGCCGGCTATCCGAACGGCTTCGAGAGCACGATCACCGGCGGTGTTCCGACCCTCGCGCAACGCGGCATGCAGTTCGTCCAGCAGCAACTCGCCGCGGTCGGCGTGACGCTGAAGATCGAGCCGCTGGAGGCTGGCGTGCTGACGGCCAAGATGTTCAACGTGAAGGGGCCGGAGGATGCGACGATCGTCATGCT
>DASXNR010000051.1:0-28404 GCA_036494925.1 Acetobacteraceae bacterium | reverse complement strand
AATGGTGAGGCCTCCGACTATGTTGATCATGGTGATGATCAATGCCGCGATCGCATCGCCGCGGACGAACTTCGCCGCGCCGTCCATGGCACCGTAGAAGCTGGACTCCGCTTCAAGTTCGCGGCGGCGGCGGCGAGCTTCCTTCTCGTCGATGATGCCGGAGGAGAGGTCGGCGTCGATCGCCATCTGCTTGCCGGGCATCGCGTCCAGGCTGAACCGCGCGGCGACCTCTGCGATGCGGCCGGACCCTTTGGTGATGACCATGAAGTTCACCACCAGCAGGATCGAGAAGATGATCAACCCGATCACCACATCTCCGCCCATCAGGAAACCGCCGAACGCCGCCACCACGTGGCCGGCGGCAAGCGGACCCTCGTTGCCGTGCGATAGGATCATGCGGGTGACGGCGACGTTGAGCGACAGGCCAGCAGCGTGGTGAGCAGCAGCAAGGTCGGAAAGCTGGAGAAGTCGAGCGGGCGGTTGAGGAACAGCGCCACCATCAGCACCAGGACGGCGGCGGTGATCGAGAGCGCGAGGCCCAGGTCCAGCAGCAGTGTGGGCAACGGCAGGATCAGCACCGAGAGCAGCACGACCACGCCCAACGCGAGGCCGACGTCACTGCCGGGAACGAATTGGCGGAGACGGGCGGTCAGGGTCGGGAAGAAGCCCGGGATGGGGTTACCGTCAGCCATGGCTATCGTCATGGTGGGCGAAGGCCCGCCATCCAGGACCTTTTAACGGCCCTCCGCCATTCATTGCCGCATGCGTGGAGGCTGGGTGTACATCATGAACAATCGGCCGAACGGCACGTTGTACGTCGGTGTCACCAACGATATTGGACGTCGCACAAACGAACACCGGAGTGGCACGGGCTCGAGCTTCACCCGGCGATACAGGTTGACGAGGCTCGTTTATGTCGAGCAGCATGAGGATATCCTGTCCGCCATCCAACGCGAGAAGAACATCAAGGATTGGCCTTGTGCATGGAAGAAACGTCTGATCCGCGGACAAAATCCGGATTCGGACGATCTCTACGATCCGTTTCTATAATGCACTCAGCGCAGCGCGTCGTAAGTCGTGGATGTCGGGCCTTCGCCCGCCATGACGTTTGGTGCGCGCGCCGCATCGCACCCTCACGCCGCCACACCGGCCGCCGGTCGCGGCACCGCGACACCCTGCGCCGCGTAGTCGCGCAGCTTGTTGCGCAGCGCACGGATCGAGATACCGAGGATAGTGGCCGCATGCGTGCGGTTGCCGAGTGTGTGGCCCAGGGTCTCGATGATCAGGTCGCGCTCCACCTCCTCCATCCGGCGGCCGACCAGCGAGGCGACGCCGCCGACCGGTAGCTGCACGCTCACGCCAGGCGGCGGCCCGAGCTCGATCGCCTCGATGCCGATCTCCGGACCATCGGCAAGCAGCACCGCGCGGTGGATGCAATTCTCCAGCTCCCGCACATTGCCGCGCCACGCATGCGAGGTGAGCCGCGGCAGCGCCTCACGCGACAGCGGGCGGAACGGCAGCCCGTTCACATCGGCGTAGCGGCGAGCGAAATGATCGGCCAGCGCAGCGATGTCGCCCGGCCGCTCACGCAGCGGCGGAATGCGCAGCGACACGACATTGAGACGGAAGTACAGATCCTCGCGAAACCCACCGCGCTGCACCAGTGCGGCGAGGTCGCGATTGGTGGTGGCGAGGATGCGGACGTTCACCCGTACCGGCGCCGCTCCGCCCAGCCGGTCGATCTCCTTCTCCTGCAGGGTGCGCAGCAGCTTGGCCTGCAGCCGGATGTCCATCTCGCTGATCTCGTCGAGCAGCAGGGTGCCGCCATCGGCGGCCTCGAACTTGCCCACCCGGCGCGCCACGGCGCCGGAGAAGGCGCCCCTTTCATGGCCGAACAGTTCCGACTCCAGCAGATTCTCGGGGATCGCCGCGCAGTTCAGCGCGACGAACGGGCCGGCGGATCGACGCGAGCGGCGGTGTAGATGACGCGCCAGCACCTCCTTGCCGGTGCCCGACTCGCCGGTGATCAGCACCGAGGCCTCCGACGCGGCCACCTGCTCGGCCCGGCGCACCGCGGCCTGCATGACGGGATCGCGAACCACCATCGCGTGGCTTTCGCCGGCGGCGGCCTCCAGGATGGCGGCAATCAGGTCGGGATCCGGCGGCAGCGGCAGGAACTCGCGCGCGCCATCGCGGATCGCCTGCGCCGCGGCTTCCGCATTGTCGCCGGTGCCGCACGCGACCACCGGCACCGCGATGCGCTCGGCAGCAAGCGCGCGCACGACCGCACCAACGTCGCGCGCCACGTCGCACAGCACCAGATCGACGCGGGCATCGGCGCGCAACCGCGCCAGCGCGCTGTCCGCATCGTCAGCCTGGTCGAGCTTCGCGCCACGCGCGATCGCGATGCGCGCGGCCTGGCCCAGTTCGCCGGCAAGCGAGCCGATGATCAGGACGCGCATCGCGGCCTAACCTGCCCGGTCGGTCTTGACGATTTCCGTCATCGTCACGCCGAGCCGGCTGTCATCGACCATCACCACCTCGCCGCGCGCGACCAGCCGGTTGTTTACGTAGATGTCGATCGCCTCGCCGAGCTTGCGGTCCAGTTCCACCACCGCGCCGCGGCCCAGCTTCAACAACTGACTCACCTGCATCGTCGCCTTGCCGAGCACCGCGCTGACCGTCACCGGGATGTCGTACACCGCCTCAAGTTCGCGCACGCCGCGCAGCGTGCTGCTGTCGGAATTGGAACCGGTGCCGTCAGCCAGTTCGGCGAGCTCCATCTCAGTCGCCATCGACCGTCTCCCTGATTGCCACGTCCGCCCGCAGCAGTCCCGCAGGCGCCAGGACCGCCGCCACCTGCTGCCACAGCGCGGCGGCATCGCGGGTGGCGGTTCCGTTGTGCCATGCGACCCGCACGTCGCCTGGCGGCATCGCATCGCAATCGAAAATTTGTATGTGGGCGACCAGATCGGGATCAAGCCGCGCGATCTCCTGCGTCACGGCGGCCGCGGTGCGCGGATGCGCGCGCACGGTGATCGCGGTCTCCTGGGTCAGCGCCGGCAGCACCGTCCGGACGATGGCGCGCACTTCAGCGTCGCCGTGGCGCGCGCACAGCGTCGGGAACGTCGCCGCCAGGCTTGCAGTCAGCAGCCGCGCGATCGCTTCGGCCGATTGTTCGGCCCGTGCAGCCGCCTCGTCGCGTTCCGCCGCGAACTGCTCGACGATCGCCGTCAACGCCTGACGCGTCGCCGCCGCATCGGTTTCGGCCGCCTCCTGCAATCCCGCCGCATGCCCATCGCGCCAGGCCGTCGCGCGCGCCGCACTCAGTTCGCCGAGGGTGAACACGGGATCTATCACCTCGGGCTCGGGCGCCGCTTCCGGGCTGTCGAAGTCCTCGGCGAACAGCTTGCCGACCGTCGGGTGATTCGCGAATCCGTCCATCTAGTAGATCATCTCCTCGTCCTTGCTTTCGGCGATCTCGATCGCACCCTGCGCCGCCAGCTCCTTGGCGAGGCCGACGATGCTGGCCTGCGATTCGTCCACATCACGCAGCCGCACCGGACCGAGCGCCTCCATGTCGTCCTTCAGGATCTTCGCTGCGCGGTCCGACATGTTCTTGAAGAACATCTCGCGCAGTTTCTCCGACGCACCCTTCAGCGCCACTGGCAGCTTGTCCTTCTCGATCGCGCGCAGCAGCACCTGCACCGCCTGCGGCGTCAGGCGGATCAGGTCGTCGAAGGTGAACATCAACGCCTTGATGCGCTCGGCCGATTCTCGGTTGCGCTCCTCCAGCGCCGCGACGAATCGGGTCTCCGACTGGCGGTCCAGGTTGTTGAAGATGTCGGCCATCATCTCGTGCGAGTCGCGCCGCGTGCTGCGCGCCAGGTTGGACATGAACTCCGCACGCAGCGTTCGCTCGACGCCGTCGAGCACGTCCTTCTGCACGCTCTCCATGCGCAGCATGCGCATCACCACTTCCATGGCGAACGAGTCGGGCAGCAGCGTCAACACCCGCGCGGCATGCTCGGGACGCACTTTCGACAGCACCACGGCAACGGTCTGCGGGTATTCGTTCTTCAGGTAGTTGGCCAGCACCGCCTCGTGCACGTTGCCGAGCTTGTCCCACATGGTGCGGCCGGCGGGACCGCGGATCTCCTCCATGATCTGCGATGCACGGTCGCGCGGCAGCGACTTCTGCAACAGCCGCTCGGTGCTTTCGTAACTGCCGATCAGGTTGCCGGCGGCGCCCATGTGATCGACGAAATCGACGCACATCCGCTCCACCACCTCGGAGCGCACCGCGCCAAGCTGCGACATGGCCGAGGAGATGTCCTTGATCTCGTCCTCGTGCATCATGGAGAACAGCCGGGTACACTGGTCCTCGCCGAGCGCCAGCATCAGGATCGCCGCCTTCTGCGCTCCGGAGATCGCGCGATAGTCTTCGGACTTCAGCACCTCAACCGTTCTCCTGCACCATCCAGCCGCGCACGATCGACAGAGTCTCTTCGGGGTGTTTCTCGACCAGCTCGCCGATACGGCGCAGCGAGGAGGCGCGCATCTGCCCCTCGATCTGTGCGAGGTTCACCATGCTTTCGTCCTCGAGCATCGGCAACGGCGCACCTGCCGCGATGGCCTGAGCCGCCGGCGCCGGCAATGCGGGACCCACGGGACCGGCGAGCGAGGCCAGTGAGCCGCCGCCGCCGGCCAGCGCCACTGGCGCCACCGAGGTGATCCGCAGCACCATCGGCCGCAGCACCAGCAACAGCGCCAACACGCCGATCGCACCGAACAGCGCGGTCTGCGCCAGATGCAGCAGATCGGCCTTGTCGAACTGCAACCCCAGCAGTCCGCCGCTATCGCTCGCCGGGGCAGCATCCTCGGTGGTGAACCGCATGCTCACCACCTCGACGTGGTCGCCACGCTTCTCGTCGTAGCCGATCGCGGTCTTCACCAGGCCGGTGATGCGATCCAGATCCTCCGCCGCCCGCGGCTGCCAGGCGTGCTTGCCGTCCGCGCCGACGCTGTCCGAGCCATCGACCATCACCGCGAGGCTGATCCGATCGATCTGCGGCTGCTCGCGGATCAGCGTGCGTACCGTTTTGCTGATTTCGTAGTTGGTGGTCTCTTCCTGCCTCCCCTCTTGCGAGCCGGCGGTCTCGTGACCCGCATCGGCGTTGGGCAGATTGTTCTGCACTGTCACCGCGCCGTTCGGCTCGGTGCTCTTGGAGTTGCTGGTGACGTTCTGCGAACTGCGGGTCACCTGGCCGTCCGGATCGTAGTGCTCCTCGGTCTGGTTGAGCCGGTCGAAGCTCATGCGCACTGCCGCCTCGGCGCGGACATGGCCGGCGCCCAGGCTGCGCTCCAGCATCTCCTCGACCGCACGCGACAGGCGGAGTTCGGTGGCGCGGCGCACTTCCTCGGTCGACAGCGCGGTCGCGGTAGGCCCGACCGGTTCGCCGGCGCGTGCCAACAGGTTGCCACGCGAATCGACGATGGCGATGTTCTGCGGTCGCAGGCCGGGCACCGCGGCTGCGACCAGATTGAGCACCGCCTGGATGCCCTCGCGGTCCAATCGACCGGCGCCGGCCATGGTGAGCATCACGCTGGCCTGCGCGTCCTGGCGCTCACGCGCGAACGGCTCGCGCTCCGGCAGCACCAGATGCACGCGTACACCGCGAATGCCCTGCATGGCTCGGATGGTGCGGGCGATCTCACCCTCCAGCGCGCGGGTCTGGTTGATCTTCTGCTGGAACTCGGTGGCGGCGAGGCCGTCTGAGCGGTCGAAGATCTCGTAGCCGATCGAGCCGCCGGCGGGCAGGCCCTCACGGGCCAGCGCCAGCCGAGCCTCGGCCACCTGCTCGGCCGGCACCAGGACCTGACTGCCGTTGGCGCCGAGGCGGTAGGGGATGTGGCGGCGGGAGAGCTGATCGACCACCTGGGAGGAATCGCGCAGGTCCAGATCGCCGTAGAGCAGGGCCATGGGCTCGGTGCCGCCGCGCAGCACCATCAGCGCCAACATGCCGAGCATGCCTAGTGCGACGGCGCCCATCGCGGCGAGCCGGGCCGGGCCCAGGGCTCGCAGCCCATCCACGAGGGCCTTCATCACTGTCACCCTTGCGCCCGCGGTAGGGGCGCCTTCCGTCGGAGGCAGAGTGACTCGTTGCGCTTACTCTGCGGTTAACAGCGCGGCAGATTGTGCCGGGTGGCTGCCGGCGGGGCGATCGGGGGAAGCGCCGGTGCCGGCGGGAAACAAATGAATTTTTTTCACGGAGGACGACCGAGAACCACGGGTGCGCCACGGAGAACGAATGGAATGGGCGTGTGCTCGCCAATAGCAGACCTCCGTGGCGCTCCGTGGCCTCGATCGTCCTCCGTGTTGAGTCCTTGCTTGAGGACTATCCAACCATTCCGGCGGGCTGGTGATTTCGCGGACTGCCCTTGACGGCAAGCGGCGCATGGCCGCCAGCTCGGCTGCGGCCTCGCTCTCGGTTGCCGCGTCGTTTCGGGTTCGAACAAGGGGTTTATTTGGGTCTTGGTTCAGATTTCCGCAGTTTCACGCTGGAACCGATCAACTCGCTCTCGTGGGATGCCGTGAGCTGCCTCCGCCAGTTCGAACAGCGCCTGTCCGCCGAGTCCAAAAAGCGTTCTGTAATCGTGCTCGAACACGGCCTGACAACCGCGTCACGCGATCAAGGGCGAAAAATACTGTCTCTGAAGCGGCTGCTCGCTGGCGGCACATGCTTTGTCGGCCGCGCGACAAAGCCGCGGATCGCGGATTTCGCCGCGCTGTCGTTCCGCAACGGAATGTCTCCCGCCTGTTCGGTCGCGGCGGCGGCCTGGAGCTGGTGGGGGAACGTTGCGCCCCAGTTGCGTAATTCTTGATTGCTGCGCGGACGAGCCAATGGCCGGTCGCTCGATTTCCGCACGCGGCTTGTCCTCACCTGCGCGCGCCCGCGACTTCCGGCCTCTGCGGGCCGCGTCCATGGCCGAGGGTTGGGGGCGAGCGGTTCAGCCTTGCCGGCGGCGTCGCACGAGCACGAGCGAGGCGAGGCTCGCGCCGAGCACGCCGAACGTGTCCGGCTCGGCGATCGTGCCGAGGACGACGGAGGGCGCCGCGATCGGGGTGGTTATCGTCGGGGGATCGCCGATTCGCGCCAGCGCAGTGGCGCAAGGCGTCGTGGCGCTGTCGTCAGCGAACGCCAGGGCTAAGGATTCGTTGCCGCCCCCGCCGTTGCCCCCGGTGCCGCTACCGGCGCAGAGTACCGGGTCGGAACTCCCGGTCGCGCTCGAGAAGATGGTTTCGCTGACGGTGACCAGCTCGCCGCTGGTAAGCGTGCCGAGGCCGACGCTGCCATGGTAGACATCCCAGACGTAGTCCCCGGCGCCGAATGGCAATGTGGGGCCAACGGGGTTGAGCGTCGCCCCGGTTTCGGAGAACGCCGCATTAAGGGATGGGCCGATGGCCGACATCGACGCGTTATAGTCGAAGAGCGTCGTCGGATTGCCCGACCCGATCGTCTCGGTGATCAGCACGCGAAGGCTTGCGGACTGCGTGCCGTGGTCGATCTCCGGAAGCGAGACGCTCAGTTCTCCGGCATCGATATCGAAGTTGAAGGCGTATGCCCCGCCGGCGCCGACCGTGAAGGCGTTGGTGTAACTCGCCGAGCCGGTGATCGAGTAGATGCTCTGGCCCGAGGAGCGCGAACCGAACTGATAGAGACCGGTCGGCTGCGAGGAATAATCGTGACCAAATACCGACGACCCCTGCAAGCCCGCAGCCGACGGGAGGATGTTCGGATCGGTCAGGTCGGGCGGCCGGGTGGCCGAGACCGTCTGCAACGGGCCGCCGTCGACGCTGTAAGTCGACCCGGCGCTGAGGGCAATCGCGTCGGCGCGTGCCGCGCCTGAAGCGAGCGCCATTCCCAAACCGCACCAGGTCGCGAACAGCCAAATCCGCGACGATCGAATCTCCACCATCTCCTGCGCCTCCGCAACGCTCCGAATTGCGACGCTATTCGCGAAGCGCAAGCGTTGCAAATGCGATCATAACGCTCGGTCGGCTGATCCCATTGCAACCCGGCGCGCTTACCAAGCCTCTCCAACCATGCGTCGTGGTTTTCGAAGCCTTGGCATCAGGTGCAACGCGATTATGCGCGTCAGCGGCTCTCCTGCTGGCGCACGCCGGGCGCGATGCCCGCCGTCAGGCCTTGTTACGCGGGCGCCGGAGCAAGGAGAGGCCGAGCAGGCCGGTACCGAACAAGCCAACCGTCGCCGGCTCGGGTGTGAGCAACGGCGGGTCGCCCGCGATGACGTAAACCTGATCGATCACGACGTCCTTGGATGGCGCCAGGTCCGTGTTGAAGACGAATTGCACCGGATAATTGCCGGCTGTTGCGATCGTGGTGGACCCCGTGAAGGTATGCCAGGTCTGCGGCGTCCCGGTCGAGGCGGCAAAGTCCGCCAGCGTCACCCCGGCGACTTCGCCCGAGAAGGTGGCGTCGCCGACGTTGGCGAAGCCGTTCGCCGGCAGATAAACGCTGAAGCCGATCTGATAGGTACCAGGGGTCAGGAATACGGTCTGTGAGAGGCTCTGGTTGTTCGCCAGGTCGGTCACGAAGTAGGCCGCTTGAGCGCCGACCGGGTCGGGCGAATTGGTTGGAGCGTTGTTGGGCGGTACCGCCTCGCCAAACGCGCCGGTGGGATATCCGGTGGCCGAATTGTAGGTGATGGCGACCGGCGGGAAGCCCTGCAGGTCGGTGCCACCGACGGACCAGCCCGAGAGGCCGCTTTCGAAGCTGCCGTTCACGACAAGGTTGGCAGCCGCCGCGGGCTGGGCGAACACGCCAAGGGCGGCGGCCGCGAGGCCGGCGCACGACACCCGGATGGCGTTCTTCGGTAACACCGGCAATGCTCCTTCTCTGCTTGCGTCCGGGTCTAGCCCCTTCGTGACGCCATTTCAACTAAATTTTGTTCTCTATGCCGATATTGGTATCAAAATATATTCTTCGGTGCGATTTTGCTCGCAGGCGTGTCGCGGATCGCCATGGAGACCGGGCTCGGTTTCCCCTACCCACACTCCCGGCGGGACCTATATGTTCTCCGCAGCGCCGGGCGGTCCCCCCTCCCGGCGCTTTCCCGTGAGGCCCCCCGATGACCAACCCCGCAACCGAAATCGCCCGTCGCCGTACCTTCGCGATCATCTCCCACCCCGACGCCGGCAAGACCACGCTCACGGAGCACCTGCTGCGCGCCGGCGGTGCAATCCAGCTTGCCGGCAACGTCCGCGCCAAGGGCGAGCGCCGGCGCACACGCTCCGACTGGATGGGCATCGAGCGCGACCGCGGCATTTCGGTGGTGACCTCGGTGATGACGTTCGAGCACGCCGGTTGCGTGTTCAACCTGCTCGACACACCAGGCCACGAGGATTTCTCCGAGGACACCTACCGCACACTCACCGCGGTCGACTCGGCGGTGATGGTGATCGACGCCGCCAAGGGCATCGAGGCGCGCACGCGCAAACTGTTCGAGATCTGCCGCCTGCGCGACATCCCCATCGTCACCTTCATCAACAAGATGGACCGCGAGAGCCGCGACCCGATCGAGCTGCTGGACGAGATCGCATCGACGCTGGCGCTGGACACCGCGCCGGTGACGTGGCCGGTGGGACGTGCCGCCGACTTCGCCGGCACCTACGATCTGCGCGCGCGCGACCTGCGCCTGACCGTGGAGCTGCCTCAATCCGATCCGCGACTGGCGGCGCTGGGCGATGAAGTGGACCTGATCCGCGCCGCACTGCCTGAATTCGACCGCGAAGCGTTCAGTGCCGGTCACCTGACGCCGACATATTTCGGCAGCGCCATAAAGGGCATCGGCGTGCGCGACCTGCTGGACGGCCTGGCGGAATACGGCCCGCCGCCCCGCGCCCAGCCGGCCGATGTCCGCACGGTCGACGCCAGCGAGCCAGGACTCACCGCACTGGTGTTCAAGATCCAGGCGAACATGGACCCAAATCACCGCGACCGCATCGCGTTCGCCCGAGTCTGCTCCGGCCGGCTCACCCGCGGCATGCGGCTGAAGCAGGTGCGCACCGGCAAGCTGATCCCGCTGCATGCGCCGCAGTTCTTCTTCGCCCGCGAACGCGAGATCGCCGACGAGGCGTTCGCGGGCGACGTGGTCGGCATCCCGAACCACGGCACGCTGCGCATCGGCGACACGTTGACCGATGGTGAAGACCTCAATTTTGTCGGCGTGCCGTATTTCGCCCCCGAAATCCTCCGACGGGTGCGACTGGACGATGCGATGAAGGCGAAAAAGCTGCGCCAGGCGCTGGCGGAACTCGCGGAGGAAGGCGTGGTGCAGTTGTTCCGCCCGCAGGATGGCGGCGCCCCCCTGGTTGGAGTGGTCGGCACGCTGCAGCTCGATGTGCTGGCAGCGCGGCTGGCGGCGGAATACGGCGTAGCGATCGGCTTCGAGGCGTCGCCCTATGCGCTGGCCCGCTGGGTGTCATCCACCGATCCCGCGGCGCTGCAGAAGTTCATCGCCGAGAATCGCAGCGCGATGGCCGACGATGTGGACGGTGATCCGGTGTTCCTCGCCACCTCGCCGTTCATGATGCGCCGCGCCGCGGAGCAGGCGCCCGCGCTGGCGTTCCGCGACATCAAGGACGTGCGCGCCGATCAGGTGGCGGCCTGAGTGCTCACGCCGCCACCTGCGTCATATTCGTCCCATCAACAGCAGGACCACGACGATCAGCACAACGAGTCCCAACCCGCCGCTCGGGAAGTAGCCCCAACCGGCGCTGTACGGCCAGGTCGGCAACGCACCGAGCAACAGCACGATCAGGATGATCAGAAGCAGCGTTGACACTGCGAATCACTCCTTGCCGGTCACCTTGTCGCGTGCCTCGCGCGCTGCATCCTTCATACCGCCGACTGCGTTCTGTACGCGGCCCTCAGCCTTCTCAGTCGTGCCCTCGGCTTCGGTCTTGGCGTCACCGGTGACCTTGCCCCAGGTTTCCTTCACTTTGCCCTTGGCCTGCCTGGCGGCGCCCTCGATGCGATCCTTGTCCATAGCTGTCCTCCTTCACTGGCGGGCACGGAGCAATGGCGCGGGGGCCCATCAGCGCCATAATCGCGAGGACAATGGCGTGCCCCTCCATGATTGCTCCTGCCTTCGTGCGCGGACTGAAACGGCTTCACTCCTGTCCGGATGCATCCAGCGCAGGTCAACGTTCGGTGAATAGACCGTGGTTTTCCGATCAATGGGCGACGTTGCTGGCCTTCATTGGTCGATCAGCCACGGCATGAGAGGAATCAAATTATGTCGACTACGGGTGCGTCTTTCCGTTAATCCATCCGCGGAACATTCTATGAAGGCACGATTTATCGCGACCACGAATTTTTTCGTTGCGTTGAAAAATTGTTGGCACAATTCGAATAGAACACTAGGATTTGACTTGGCCTGCCGAAGGGGCGGTGGCCGCAAGGGGGTCATATGGTCGGTTATCGCTGCTACATCCTCGATGCCGACGATCACATCGTACAGGCGCATGATCTCGACTGCGAAACCGACGCCCAGGCCGAATCAACGGCCGAGGGCCTGCTGGGCCGGGACCCCTATCACGGCTCGGTCGAGGTGTGGAATTTCACCCGGAGGGTGACGAAGCTGCAACGCGATGCGGCGCGCCCTACGCCCCGGCTCGGTTCGTTGGCCTGACCCCGCGGCCGATACCGCCTCAGCGGCGTTGACTTGAGCCCCGGCCGCCGGTACCACGTTCCCCGCGACCAAGAATAAACACCCAACAATACGCACGTCACAGGGGCTGCGTCGGGGAGGGGTTTTGCCACCACTCCTGGAAGTGAACGATCTGCACACCGAGTTCCGCACCGGTGCTGGACTCGTGCGCGCGGTCGACGGCATCTCCTATACCGTCGACCCTGGCGAGACCGTGGCGATCGTCGGCGAAAGCGGCTCGGGCAAGTCGGTGAGCGCGCTGTCGATACTTCGCCTGATCCCCGATCCGCCCGGCCGCATCACGCGAGGTGAGATTCGTTTTGCCGGTCGCGATATTATGCAACTCTCGGATGCAGAGATGCGCGAAGTCCGTGGTGGGGACATCGGCATGGTGTTCCAGGAGCCGATGACCTCGCTGAACCCGGTGCTGACCATCGGGCGGCAGATCACCGAAACACTGGAGCAGCACCGCGGCATGGATCGCGCCGCCGCACACCGGCGCGCGGTGGAACTGCTAGGCCTGGTCGGCATCGCCGATGCCGCGCGCCGGCTGAAGCAGTATCCGCATCAGCTCTCGGGCGGCATGCGCCAGCGCATCATGATCGCCATGGCAGTGGCCTGCGATCCCAAGCTGATCATCGCCGACGAACCGACCACTGCACTGGATGTGACGATCCAGGCACAGATCCTGGAACTGATGAAGGACCTGACGCGGCGGCTGAACGTCGCATTGATCATCATCACGCATAACCTGGGGGTAGTGGCTCGCTACGCAAACCGGGTGAACGTGATGTATGCCGGCCGCCTGGTGGAGAGCGGACCGGCGGCCGACGTGTACCATAATCCACGCCATCCCTACACGATCGCGCTGCTTCGCTCGGTGCCGCGGCTGGATCGGCCGCGGCAGGAGCGGCTCGATCCGGTGGCAGGCCAGCCGCCGGATCTGACGCGGCTCGATGCCGGCTGTTCATTCCGCCCGCGCTGCCGCTTCGCGGTGGAGGTCTGCGCCACGGCACGGCCACCGCTGGATCCGGCAGGCGTCGCCGGCCATCTCGCCGCGTGCTTCCGCAGCCGCGACGTGCGCGAGACCGGAGCGGCCGCGTGAGCGCGATCGGCCGGCCGCTGCTGGAGGTGAAGGGGCTGCGCATGCACTTCCCGATCACCGAGGGCCTGGTCGCGCGCAGGCTGGTCGGCGAGGTGAAGGCGGTCGATGGCATCGATTTTTCTGTGCGTCGTGGCGAGACGCTCGGTCTGGTCGGCGAAAGCGGCTGCGGCAAGACCACCACCGGCCGCTGCATCCTGCGGCTGGAGCGGCCGACGGCAGGCGAGATTCTTTACGACGGTGCCGATATCGCGCGCATGGAGCGCAAGGAGCTGCTGGCGCTGCGCCGGCGCATCCAGGTGATCTTCCAGGACCCGTACAGCTCGCTGAACCCGCGCATGAAGGTAGGCGAGATCATCGCCGAGCCGATCAAGGTGCACGGCATCGAGCCGGACGCGGCGAAGCGCACCGCGCGGGTGCGCGAGCTGCTGTCGGTGTGTGGACTGAACCCGCGTTTCGCCGACCGTTATCCGCACGAAATGTCGGGCGGCCAGCGGCAGCGCGTCGGGATTGCGCGGGCGCTGGCGCTGAACCCGGAGTTCATCGTCTGCGACGAAGCGGTGTCGGCACTGGACGTGTCGATCCAGGCGCAGGTGGTGAACCTGCTCGAGGACCTGCGCGAGCAGTTCGGCCTGACCTATCTGTTCATCGCGCACGATCTGTCGGTGGTCCGGCATCTTTGCCAGCGCGTCGCGGTGATGTATCTCGGCCGCATCGTCGAGACGGCTGACAGCGACGAGCTGTTCGGCAATCCACTGCATCCGTATACCCAGGCGCTGCTGGCGGCGGTGCCGGTGCCGGACCCCTCGGTTGAAATGCACCGCACCTTTCGCCCGGTGCAGGGCGAGGTGCCGAGCCCGATCAATCCGCCGTCAGGCTGCGTGTTCCATCCGCGCTGTCCGATCGCTGTAGCGGGCTGCAAGCAGGCGCGGCCGGAGCTGCGTGAGGTGCGGCCGGGGCATTTCGTGGCGTGCAGCGAAGTGCGATGATCGGGTGACGCCCGCCGCTGGCTGCGAGAGTTGCGGCCACGGCCAATAACAACGGGACAAACTCAGGAGGAACCGACACCAAGGGAGGCAGTAACCATGCGCTCAGTTTCGTTCGCGGCCTGGCTCGCAGTCATCATCGCAGCCGGCCCGGTCATGGCGGACAATACCCGCGAGTCGACGCCGAAGCGCGGCGGCACACTCACCTACATGATACCGGCGGATGCCCCGCCCAGCCTGGACCTGCATCGCGAGGCGACCTACGCCCTGGTGCACGCAGTCGCGCCTTTCTACAGCGTGCTGATGCGGGTCAACCCGGAAAATCCGGCCGACACGACGCAGTTCGTCTGCGATCTGTGCACGTCGATCCCTACGCCGACCGAGGGCGGCAAGACCTACACGTTCAAGATCCGCACGGACGTGAAGTTCCAGGATGGCTCGCCGCTCACCGCGGCCGATGTTGCGGCAAGCTGGCATGAGATCATCTTCCCGCGAGCCGGCGTGCTGAGCGCACGGGCCAACTGGTACTCGGTGGTCGACTCGGTGGCAGCGCCGGACGCGACGACCGTGGTGTTCAAGTTGAAATTCGCCACCAGCACCTTCCTGCCATCGCTCGCCGATCCCTATGCGGCGATCTATCCGAAGGCGACCCTCGACAAGGATCCGCACTGGTTCGAGCAGCACGTGATGGGTTCCGGTCCGTTCCGGTTTGTCGCCTATGACATCGGCCAGGATATCAAGGGCGAGCGCAACCCGGACTACTATCATAAGGGATTGCCGTATCTCGACGGCTTCGTCGGCATCTTCGCCGAGAAACAGGTGGTGCGGGTGGAGGCAATCCATTCCGGCCGTGCCGCCATGGAGTTCCGTGGTCTGCCGCCATCGGCCATCAACGATCTCAACCGCGAGCTCGGCGACAAGATCAAGGTGCAGACCAGCGATTGGAACTGCGGCAACCTGATCACGCCAAATGAGCGGCGCAAGCCATTCGACGATGTGCGCGTGCGCAAGGCACTGTTGCTCGCAGTCGATCAGTGGGGTGGCGCGCCGGCGTTGTCGAAGATCGCCAATGTGCACACCGTAGGCGGCATCGTCTTCCCGGGCTCCCCGCTGGCCGCGACCAAAGATGAGCTGCAGAGAATGGCCGGGTTCTGGCCCGACATCGAAAAGTCGCGCGCGGAGGCACGGCGCCTGCTGAAGGAGGCAGGCCAGGAGAATCTGCATGTCGAACTGCTCAACCGCAACGTCGATCAGCCGTACAAGTATGTCGGCACTTGGCTGGTCGATCAGTGGAGCAAGATCGGCGTGACGGCGACCCAGCGGGTGGTGCCGACCGGTCCCTGGTTCGCGGCGATGCGCGGCGGCGACTTCGACGTGGTTGTCGAGGCCAACTGCAACAGCGTGGTCAACCCGGTGTTGGACACCCAGAAATATCTGCCGCACGACGTGTTCGTAGAGAACTATGGTGGCTACAGCGACCCGGAAGAGGTCGACATCTACAACAAGATGTTGCGTGAGACCGACTTCACCAGGCTGCGCGCCTTGATGCGGCAATATGAAACCCGCATCGTGGATACCGAGGCGCGGGAGTTTCCGATGCTCTGGTGGTACCGGGAGATTCCGGAACGAAGCTACGTGCACGGCTGGAAGATCGGCCCGAGCCACTATATCAACCAGGACCTGTCCGACATCTGGCTGGACCAGGGACCGAACGGATAGCCGCATGTACCAATACGTCGCCAAACGCGTGCTGCTGGTGATCCCGACGCTGGTCGGGGCCGCGGCGCTCGTGTTCATCCTGATGCGGCTGATCCCCGGCGACATCTGCGTGGTGCGCCTGGGCTCCGGCGGCGGCAGCTTCGACCCACGCGCGGTCGATCTCTGCCACGCCGAACTCGGCCTCAACCGGCCGCTGACCGTGCAGTTCCTCGACTTCGTCTGGGGATTCTTCCGCTTCGACTTCGGCATCTCGATGTGGTCCGGCAAGCCGGTGTCGCAGGAGATCCTGGCGCGCGTGCCGATCTCGCTGGAGATCGCGCTGATGGCCACCGTGATCGCGATCCTGATCGCGGTGCCCCTCGGCACGATCTCGGCGCTGAAGCAGAACACCTGGATCGACGTGGTGGTGCGCACGCTGGCGATCGGCGGCATCGCCACGCCGTCGTTCTGGCTGGGGATCATCTCCATCCTGTTCGTGCTCAACATCAGCAACGCGATCACCGGCACGCCGTGGATGCCGCCGATCGACTATGTGCCGATCTGGCGGGACCCGCTGCGCAACCTGTCGATGGCGTTCCTGCCCGCCATCACCGTCGGATACCGCTACGCCGCGGTCAGCATGCGCATGACCCGCTCGTCGATGCTGGAGGTGCTGCGCGAAGACTACATCCGCACCGCGCGCGCCAAGGGTCTGATCGAGAAGATCGTGATCAACCGTCACGCACTGAAGAACGCGCTGCTGCCGGTGGTCACCGTGATCGGCATCGAATTCGCCTTCCTGATCGGCGGCCTGGTCGTCACCGAGCAGGTGTTCAACCTGAACGGCATTGGCCGGCTGTTCGTGCAGGCGGTGCAGAACCAGGACTACACGCTGACCCAGGCGCTGGTCATGCTCACTGTCGCCATCTTCGTGTTCAGCAACCTGATCGTCGATCTGATGTATGCGTGGCTCGATCCGCGCATCCGCTTCGCCTGAGGGAGACCGCGTCATGTCCACCACGGTGCATGTTCCCGTCGTCGCGGACGATGTCATCGAGCTGCATCGCTCGTTCTGGCAGGCCACGCTGCACTTCTGCCGGCGCGAGCCGCTCGGCGCGTTCGGCGCGGTGCTGGTGCTGATCATCGCGGTGACCGGCCTGTCGGCCGAGCTGATCGCGCCGTACAGCCCGACCGCGAACGATTTCGCTTCGATGACCGAGGCGCCGGGTTGGACCCACTGGCTGGGCACCGACCAGTTCGGCCGCGACCTGCTGTCGCGCATCATCTACGGCGCGCGCACCGCGCTGATCGTCGGGCTGACCTCGGCATTCGTCGGCGGGTTCGCCGGTCTGGTGCTGGGCGTCGCCAGCGCCTATTTCGGCGGCCGGATCGACCTGATCTTCCAGCGCGTCTTCGACATCGTGATGGCGTTTCCGCTGATCATCATGGCGCTCGCGGTGGTGGCGATCTTCGGCACCGGCGTGCACAACGTGATCGTCGCGATCACCATCCCGCTGATCCCGCGCTGCGCCCGCGTGGTGCGCTCCAGCGCACTGGCGATCCGCGAGATCCCCTATGTCGACGCCGCGCGCGCCTGCGGCTACGGCCACGCGCGCATCATCCTGCGCCACATGGTGCCGAACGTGATGGCACCGTTCCTGATCATGCTGACCGCGTTCGTCGGCCAGGCGATACTGGCCGAGGCGTCGCTGTCGTATCTCGGGTTGGGCGTGCAGGAACCGACGCCGGCCTGGGGGCTGATGCTGCAGGGAGGGGCGGAGGAATACGCCTCCACCGCGCCGTGGATCGCGATCTTCCCGGGACTGGCGATCGCGCTGACGGTGTTCGGCGTCAGCCTGTTCGGCGACGCGCTGCGCGACGTGCTGGACCCGAAGCTGCGGGAGCGTTAGTTCATCGCGCACCGTCCGAGACGTGACACTGGAAGTGGTGCCGAATCTGCGCCACTGCAACAGCTCATCTGGTGGGACACAGCGAGGAATTAAGAAGAATTACGTATGTATACGTCAACCTGGTGCAAGTCCGAGTCAAGTAGTTACCGGACTGGGATGTTCCAGGGGGTGTGGAATTATTGTCACATAGGCCGTTGCCAATAACCCGACCAATCTGCGCTCCGGCGGCAGGCCACCGCCAACGCCTGACAGTCTGAACCTGCCCATTGTCCTATTGGCGCTGCCTGTGCGGCATCTGCGTAGCCGTTCTAATTAGATACCCACGACGGTGGTAACGGTTGCTAACCTAACTAATACGCGGCTACCCCTTCAGCCCCGCCCGCCGCAACGCCCGCTGCCAGTCGGCGGCGACCGCATCCAGCGCATCCCTGGCGTTGTTCTGCCCGGTCAGCACCGCCGATATGCCGCTGCGCAGAGCCAGCTCCAGCGTGGGCCAGATCGGCTCGCGCGGCTCCAGCGTCGCGGTCTGCATCGCCTCGGCCAGCACCGGCGCCCAGCCATAGTTTGCCATCACCTCCGGATGGTTCAGCACCGACACCCGCGGCGGCGCGTTGCCGCGCACCACCGAGCGCCGCATCCACTCCTTGCTGCACGCGGTCTGGATGAACTCGAACGCCCAGTCCTTGTTCCTGCATCCGCTGGGCACGCCGAAGGTCCAGCCGCCCACGCTCACCTGGCTTTCCGCCCGCGAATGCGCACCGGGCGCCACCGCCCAGGCCCATTTCCCCGCGGTCCTCGACAACTTCGGGTCGTTGATCAGCGTGCCGTACGGCGCCAGCGTGATGGTCATCGCATAGCGGTCGTTCTGTCCGCCGGCGACGATCTCGTCGAACTCCCAGGTGATCGCGTCGGGGACGACGACCTTGTACTTGGTCATCAGGTCGCCGTAATACTGCAACGCCTCGACCGCCCTGGGGTTGTTGATCTCGATCGCCCAGGTCTTGGGATCGAAATAGCGCCCGCCATTGCCGCGCAGGAACGGCGAGAACCCGCCGACCATAGCCGGCCCCTGGCGCCCCCAGATGCCGAGCCCGTAACGATTTGGCGCGCCCGCCTTGGTGGTGGCGATCAGCGCGGCCTGGAACTCGGCCCAGTTCTCCGGCGCCTTGTCGAACCCGACATCGGCCAGCAACTGCTTCTGGTAATTCAGGATGCTCGCGGTGACGCGATACGGAATGCCGAGCAGCTTGCCCTGATAGCTTGCCATGTCGCGGATCGACGGCAGGAAATCATTCCAGTCGAAGTCCGGATGCTTGCCTGCCGCATTCGCCAGCAGTTTCTCGTGATCCTCCATGTGCGGCGCCAGCCAGCCGGCGTACGGCGCCGTCCACTGGACGATGTCGATCCCGTTGGAGCCGGAGTTCAGCTCCGCCTTCAGCCGCGCACTGAGTGCGTCGATCGGCAGCAGGGTGAAATCTACCTTGATGCCGTGCTGCTTCTCGAACGCCGGCGCGACCTCTTCGACCAGGCACCAATGCCACGGCCCGTTGTCGCCGACGAACACCAGCTTCTCTGGCTTGCCCTGCGCGAGAGCGAACTTCGGCAACGCCGCGGCCGCGACGCCAGCGCGCAACAGATTGCGGCGCCGGATCAATGTCCGAGCCCCGCGCGGCGCAGGCTGTGCTGCCAGTCGCTCGCCACGCCGTCGAGCGCGTCCTTCGCGTTCTTCTGCCCACCAAGCAGCACCTGCGGCAGGCCGCTGCGCGGTTGCAGCTCAAGTGTCGCCCAGATCGCCTCGCGCGGATCCAGCAGTGCCGTCGGCAGCGCGGCAGCGGCGACCGGCGCCCAGCCGAATTTTTGCACCAACGCCGGATCGTTCAGCACCGAGACCCGGGGCGGCGCATTGCCGCGCAGCATCGAGCGCTGCGTCCACTCCTTGCTGCACGCCGTCTGGATGAACTCGAACGGCCAGTCCTGGTACTTGCCGGCAGCGGCCACCGCGAGGCTCCATCCGCCGAAGAATGTTCGGCTCTGGTCCGTGGTCCTGGCGCCGGGCATCGGCGCCCACGCCCAGCGCCCACCGGTCTTCGACTCCCGCGGATCGTTGATCAGCGAGCCATAGGGCGTAAGCGTCACCGTCATCGCATAGCGGTCGTTCTGGACGCCGGCGATGATCTCGTCGAACTCCCAGGTGATGCAGTTGGGCACGACGGCTTTGTATTTCGTCATCAGATCGCTCCAGAACTCGAGTGCCTACACCGCCTCCGGACGATTGACCAGGATCTCCCAGGTCTTCGGATTGTAGAAATCGCCGCCGTTGGACCGCAGGAACGGGCACCACCGCTCGACGATCGCCGGACCCTGGCGGCCAAGACACTCCATGCCGTAGCGGTTGCTCGCCGCACCTGCCTTGGTGGTCTCGATCGCCGCCTGCTGCAGCTCCGCGAAGGTCTCCGGCGCCTTGGTGATGCCAACCTGCTCCGGGAGCGCCTTCTGGAGTGCAGAGCGAAACCCATCATCTCGCCGCGACACGGCTTTGCCCAGCCTGGCGCCGCCGCTTCGGCTTGCCGCAGATCAGATCGAGCGCGGGCTCAAGCATCGCCTCCAGCACCTTGCGCGGCTCGCCCGCGCGCGAGCGGATCGCCAGCGTATGCAGAACCGCGGAGGCGAGCCTCGCCAACGTGGGCGGATCAGCCTCGCGCGGCAGTTCGCCCTGGTCGCGGGCGAAACGGAGCCGAGCCTCGAACGCCGCATCGATCTCGTGCAGCGCATCACGCAGGGTCCCGCGCATCTCGGCGTCACCCACCGATTCCGTGAGTGCCGTTCCGATCAGGAAACATCCGCGCGCGCCGGCATCGCCTGAATAGTACAGCGACAGCGCCGCGTCATAGACCCGGTGCAGCGCCTCGCGCAGCGGCCGGTCGCGGGCCAGCGCCTCGCCGAGCCCGGCCCGCGCGAGCGAGCGATACCGCTCGAGCGTGTGCAGATAGAGCGCGCGCTTGTCGCCGAACGCGCCATACAGGCTGGGGCGATTCATGCCGGTGCCGGCGGTGATGTCGTCGAGCGACGTGCCGGAATATCCAGCGTCCCAGAACACCGCCATCGCCTGCGCCAACGCAGTGTCCGGATCGTACGCGCGCGGTCTCCCACGCTTGCCTGGCTCTTTTTGTACCATGTCGAATAAAACCCTTGATCCCGGTATTTTCATCCCGTATGGTACAAAAATCAACCGCAGGAGGCCGCCGTGGAACTGTATTTCGCTCCCCTCGCCTGTTCGATGGCCACCCGCATCGCCCTCTACGAGGCGGGCGCGGAGGCGCGCTTTCATCAGGTCGACAACCGGCAGAAGCGTCTCGCCGACGGGTCCGATTTCCTGGCGATCAACGTCATGGGGCAGGTGCCCGTGCTGCGCACCGACGATGGCGAGTTGCTGACCGAGAACCCCGTGGTGCTGCAGTTCGTGGCCGACCGGCATCCCGCATCCGGGTTGGCGCCGCGCGATGGCATGGCGCGCTATCGCCTGCAGCAGTGGCTGAACTTCATCACCTCGGAACTGCACAAGCTGGTGTTCAATCCGCTGCTCGATCCGCGCAGCGACGATGGCGCGAAGGCGTTCGCGCGCGGCAAGGCGGCGCAGCGGTTCGGATATCTGAACGCGCACCTGGATGGGCGCGAATACCTGCTCGACCGCTTCACCGTGGCGGACGCGTATCTCGTGGTGGTGCTGAACTGGGCGGTGTTCAGCGGTATCGATCTCGCGCAGTGGCCGGCGGTGCAGGCCTACTTCGCCCGCTTACGCGAACGGCCGAGTGTCGCGCGGGCGTTCGCCGAGGAGGTTGCTCTGTTCAAGGAAGAACAGGCGCGGCGCGCTGCCTGACAATTCGCACCGGAGGACATGATCATGGCCCGCATCGCCGATCTGGGCATTTTGTTCCGGCTGTGGCGGCAACGCGCGGTGGAACGGCGGATGGCGGCACAGTTCAGCGACCGTGATCTGTGGGACGCCGGCCTGACGCGCGGCGACATCTGTCGCGAATTGGCTCGGCCGTTCTGGCGAGCGGATGCTGCGGATGGTAGCGTCCGGCCCGATCCAATCGGAGCCATGACATGCTCGCAAGCTATGAAGGCGGCTGCCACTGCGGCCAGGTGAAGTTCCGCGTCCAGGGCGATCTGGGCGACGTGTCGGTGTGCAACTGTTCGATCTGCACGATGAAGGGGATAGTCCACATGGTGGTGCCTCGCGCGCAGTTCGAATTGCTGCGCGGTGAGGATGCGATCACCACCTACCAGTTCAACACCGGTGTGGCGAAGCACACATTCTGCCGGCATTGCGGCATCCACTCGTTCTATACACCGCGGACCCTGCCTGACGGCATCAGCGTGAACGTGCGCTGCCTGGAGGGTGTCGACATGGCGAGCCTGCACCCGAGCCTGTTCGACGGGCGGCACTGGGAGGAGTCCATGGCGTCGCGGCGCGCCGCCGCCGGGGAAGCGTGATCCCCGGGACGGTCGACGTCGTCTAGTTCAGGCCGTACAGCCGCGCCGCATTGTCGCAGACGATCTTGCGGCGCACGCTCGGGGTGAATGCGGCGAGGTTCTCTGCCAGCACGGCGTGCGAGGCCGGCCACAGCGAGTCCGGGTGCGGATAATCCGAACCCCACATGATGTTGTCCTCGCCGATCAGCGGCACGATCGGTTCGAGGAAGTTGTCCTGCTGGTAGGTGACGTAGCCCTGACGCCGGAAGTAATCGCTGGGCTTCAGCTTGAAGCCCAGACTGCGGGCGCGGTCATGATACTCGGTGTCGAGCCGGTCGAATATGTACGGCAGCCAGGTGACACCTGACTCGCCGAGCACGAAATTGAAGTCCGGGTACTTTTCGCAGGCCCCGGACGCGAGCAGCGATACCAGCACCTCCATCGTATCGGTCTGGAACAGCGCCGAGCGCACCAGGCGATACTGGATGGCGTATTCCTTTTCCATTTCGGGGGTGTCGGGCGCGCGCGCCGCCTTGAAACCGGTTGAATGGAAGGCGATCGGGAAGCGGCATTCCGCGGCAGCCTCCCAAAGTGCGTACCAGTCATGATGCCACAGCGGTATCCCCATGCGCTTGAACGCCAGGTCGCCGCCGCGCAGCCCCAGCTTCGCACAGCGCCTGACCTCGGCTGCCGCAGCCTTGGGATCGCTGTTCGGCACGATGGCGAGCGGGAACACTCGGTTCGGATCGGCTTTTTTGGCGAAGTCGGCGACCCAGTCGTTGTAGACCGTGTCGGCCCAGTCGCGCATTGAGGTGTCGGCGATCATTTCGTTGATCATGATGCAGCCATAAACGATCTCGGCGGCGACGCCATCCTTGTCGAGATCGACGATGCGGGTCTCCGGCGTCGTCGGCCGTGGCTTGGCACCGCGGCGATAGTCCCACTCGAAACCGGCATCCTTCATCTCGTCGACGTGATGGAAGGTGCCCTTCTGATATTTCAGGAAACCGGGGCCGACACCGTTCCACATCCCCTTGTCCTGGCCATCGACGACCCAGTGCAGGCCATCGTCGCGCTCCTCGGTGCGGGGTGCCGCGTCACGCCACTGTTTCGGCGCCTGCTCGGACCATAGGTCGGGCGGGCAATAGGTGAGATCGATGTGGTTGTCGGCGGAGATCAGCTTTTCTTGCATGGGACGCTCCTCGGTTGCCGCAAATCCACGTCCAGGCTAGTCCCGCGGATTGCAGATCGGCAAGCGACGTCGCAGACTCCGGTGGCGGCACCGAGGAGATCGTTCCGATCGGAGGAGCCAGACATGCTGAACATGACGACACTGCTCGCCGACGAGCTGGGCCAAAGGCTGTCCGGCGTCTTTTTGCGTACCTTCGGCGGTAGCGATCGGCACATCGCTGCCGCGCTCGATGAGGCTGCCCGGCTTGTCATCGAGCGCCTCGCCACCAGCGATGCGCTGTATCACAACGCGGAGCACACAGCGCTGGTGACCCTGGTGGCACAGGACATTCTACGCGGGCTGCGATTGCGGCGGAACGTGACCCCGGTCGATTGGCTGCATTTGATAGTCGCGGCGCTGACGCACGATGTCGGATATCTGCGCGATGTCTGCGCGGGGGACAACGGCGATCGGCAGGTTATCGATGCCGCAGGAAATACCGCGGCCCTGCCGCGAGGTGCGTCCGACGCTCACCTCGCGCCCTACCACGTGTTTCGCTCCAAGGTGATAGTACGCAATCGCTTCGAAGGTGATCCGCTGATCGACGGCGAACGGATCGCGCGTGCGATCGAGCTGACCCGGTTTCCGATCCCACATGACGACGACCACGCCGAGACCGACACCGAGGCCGGTCTGCTGCGTGCTGCCGATCTGATCGGGCAACTGGCGGATCCGCTGTATCCGCGCAAGCTCAATGCGCTGTTCCATGAGTTCGCGGAAATCGGGATCAACGAAAAGCTGGGCTACGCCACCCCCGCCGACCTGGCGGAACGGTATCCCCGGTTCTTCTGGAGCAAGGTCGAACCTTACATCGGCGATGCGATCAGTTATCTCGAATTGACGATGGAGGGCCGCCAATGGGTGGCGCACCTGTACAGCAACGTGTTTGCCATCGAACATCACCGGCAGCATATGGGTCCGCAGGTTCCTGCTCGAGGCTGACGAAGGGGTGGTCGTAAGCTACGGCTGCTCAAGCTCGTGCACGAAAGACATTCCCCTATGCCCCCAGCCGTTTTGAGCGACCCCGCCGGTACAATACTCCTGATCGGAGCATCACGCGGTCTCGGCCATGCCATCGCCGCCGAGTTCGTGAACAAAGGGTGGAACGTCCTCGGCACGGTCCGAGGAGGCGGCATGCGAACGATGCTGCACGATCTGGCGGACGAGTTCGAGGGCCGCGTCGAGATCGAGATTGTGGACATCTGCGAGCCCGCCCAGGTTGCGGCTCTGAGCGAGCGCCTGTCAGGCAGAATGTTCGATATGCTGTTCGTCAACGCAGGCGTCACGAATAATGAGAGGGAAACGATCGCTGACGTGACCACCGACGAGTTTGTCAGGGTCATGGTCACGAATTCATTGAGCCCGATGCGTGTCCTCGAGAGCCTTGAGCAACACGTCTCCGCGGCGGGTCTGATAGGCGTCATGTCGTCCGGTCAAGGCAGCATCAGCAACAACGAGACCGGTCTTCGGGAGGTGTATCGCGGCAGCAAGGCGGCGCTGAACATGTTGATGCGGAGCTACGCGGCCCGCCACTCCGGGAACCCGCGCCCGATGGTGTTGATGGCCCCGGGCTGGGTCCGCACCGAACTGGGTGGACCAGATGCCCGCTTGAGCATCGAAGAGAGCGTGCCGAACCTGGTGAACGTGCTGCTCTCGAAACGGGAAAGGCCCGGCTTGGAATATCTCGACTACCTCGGCCGCACTGTCCCTTGGTGAAGCGTCCGACCCTTGAGGCGGCTGGCGCTAGGCCATACTGTAATCCATATCGCGCAGGTCCGTCAGCAGGGCCGGCCCGGTGGGTTCCAACCCAGCTGTTGGCGCGTCAGCGCACTGGAGGCCGCAAGATCGATGGTGGCTAGGTGCGCCATCCAGCCGAAGTACTCCGGCGCCTCCTCCGCGGTGATCGACCTGACCGGCAGCTTCAGGCCCGCACCGATCACCGCGGCGATGTCGCGCAGGGCAACACCTTGCTCGCCTACGGCGTGGTAGCGCGCGCCTGCCTGCCCCCTCTCCAGCGCCAGCCGGTAAAGCAGGACGGCGTCGGTGACGTGCACGGCCGCAACGCGGTTGTTGCCCTCGCCGACATACGCCACCCGGCCGTGTTGCCGTGCGATCTGAATATGCCATGAATTCCGGCCCTGCCTGCGCGTGTCGTGCACCTGCGGCAGCCGCATCACCATGACGCGCCTACCCTTGGCGATGAGTGCGTCGGCCGCCTCCTCGGAGGCTGCGCGGGGGGACTCGGCCGAGGTGACGTGCTCGTCGGTCTCGACCGCCGGCCCGCCGGTCCTTGACCGGGCGAGGCCCGTGCCTGAGGTCACGACGAGCGGCCGGTCCGAGCCGGCCAGCACCTCGCCGAGCGTCTCGATGACCTTGCGGTCGTCCTCGCTGTTCCGCTTCAGGTTGGAGAAGTCGTGGTTGAAGGCCGCGTGGATGACGCCGTCGGCCGCCCCGGTGGCGGTGCGCAGGCGATTCAGGTCGTTTGCGTCGCCGCGGAAGACCTCCGCCCCGGCACGGGTGAGCGCTTCGGCGCCCGCGCTCGAACGAGTGAGCCCCACCACTTGATGGCCCGCTTTGATGAGTTCCGGAACGAGATAGGAACCGATAAAGCCGGTGGCGCCGGTCAGAAAGACCCGCCGAGACCGGGGTCCTCGTGCGGATTCAGACGGCATTGCTGTGACCGCCTAGCCGTTCAGACCGGCATGCACCGCGCACCCCGCCAGGAACCCCGCCAGCGTGCGGTGAAAATCCGGCTCATCCAGCAGGAACGCGTCATGCCCCTTGTCGGAGGGGATCTCCACGAACGACACGTTCGCCCCCGCCCGGTTCAGCGCCCGCGCGATCGCTCGGCTCTCCGCGGTCGGGAACAGCCAGTCCGAGGTGAACGACGCCAGCAGGAACCGCGTCTTGGTGCCCCTGAAGGCGTTCGCCACGTCGCCGTCGTAGTCCGCCCCCAGGTCGAAGTAGTCCATCGCCCGCGTGATCGTGAGGTATGAGTTGGCGTCGAATCGCTGCACGAACGTGGACCCCTGGTGGCGCAGATAGCTTTCCACCTCGAACATCTCGCCGAACAGGCCGATCGCCTCGCTCGGGTCCTTCGGCGCGTTCTGCAGCCGCCGGCCGAACTTCCGGGTCAGCGCCTCTTCCGACAGATAGGTGATGTGCGCGCACATCCGCGCCACCGCCAGGCCGCGTGCGGGAATTCGCCCGCTTGCCCAGTAGCGCCCAGCCTGCCAGTCCGGATCGGCGAATATCGCCTGCCGCCCAACCTCGTGGAACGCGATGTTCTGCGCCGAATGGTATGCCGCGCAGGCGATCGGCAGCGCGGCGAACACCGCATCGGGATAGCTCGCCGCCCATTGCAGCACCTGCATCCCGCCCATCGAGCCGCCCAGCACCGCAAACAAACGGTCAATGCCCAGGTGGTCGATCAGCATCTTCTGCGCGCGCACCATGTCGTGAATGGTCACCGGCGGAAAGTCGGTACCCCACGGACCGGTCTCGTCGTCACGCAGGCTGCGCGGTCCGGTGGAGCCCATGCAGCCGCCCAGCACATTGACGCCGATGACGAAGTAGCGGTCGGTGTCGATCGGCCGGCCCGGTCCCACCACCATGTCCCACCAGCCATCCTTGCCGGTGACCGGATGGCGCTCGGCGACATACTGGTCGCCGGTCAGCGCATGACAGACCAGCACGGCATTGGACCGCGCCGCGTTGAGCGTGCCGTAGGTGCGGTAGGCCACCGTCATCCGCTCCAGTCGCGCGCCGCACTCGAGCGTCATGCCCTGCTCGAACGTGACGTTCGGGCTGTGCTCGGTGGCGGCGAGTGCGGTTGACGTATCCATCCCGCATTTGCATAGGCCGGGTGCCGGCAGGTCGCAACCACCGGCCCGGCGCTGTTTGCAGGCCGGCCGGCTTCGGCTATCAGTGCCGGCTCCGTTACGGCCAGCATGATGTCCAGCTCCGCTCCGTTAGACGCACCACCCGTCCCTGCCGCCACGGCAGAGGAACTGCCCCCGCAGGATGGCTGGCCTGACGGGCTTCCCGCGCTGCGTGCCGAATTGGACCGCATCGATGACGCTCTGCACGGCCTGCTGATGCAGCGTGCGCGCGTCGTCGAGCAGGTGGCGAAGTCCGGCAAGCGCAGCGCGTATCGCCCCGGGCGAGAAGCGTCGATCGTCCGCCGCCTGCTTCGCCGGCACACCGGTGAACTGCCGCCGCAGACACTGGTGCGCATCTGGCGCGAGCTGCTCGCCGGCACCACCGCCATGCAAGCGCCGTTCGCGGTCGCGGTGTGCGAGCGCGACGCCGCCGCGGCCTTCACCCAGGCGGCGCGCGAGCACTTCGGCGCGCTGACGCCGCTGCACGCCTATGGCAGTCCGGCACAGGCGATGGCCGCGGTCAGCCGTGGGTCGGCAGCGGTGGCCGTGCTGCCGGTGCCGTCGGAGACCGAGACCGCGCGCGACGCCTGGTGGACCGCGCTGCTCCAGAAAGACGAACCAAGGGTGCACGTGGTGGGCCGGTTGCCGTTCTGGGCACCGCGGCCGGATGGCGGGCCCGCGGCCCAGGCTCTGGTGATCGCCACCACCGAACCCGACGCTTCCGGGAGCGACCGTTCGCTGCTTGGCCTGGAATTCGATCTCAACGTCAGTCGGGCGCGGCTGACCGCGGCGTTGACCACCGCCGGTCTGGCGCCCGATGCGATCATCCTGCGGCGCGACCAGGGAGCGCCGGTGGCCCATGCGCTGGTGGAGATCGATGGTTTCCTGACCGACCAGGACGGGCGCCTCGCCCGGCTTGACGCGGTGCTGCGCCGGCCGGTGGTACTCGGCGCCTACGCGACCCCGGAATCCGGAGCTGCCGCATGAGCGCACCTCGCCCGCGTCCCGAAATCCTCGACATCTCGCCGTATGTCGGGGGCGAGTCGACGGTGCCCGGCGTCAACCGCGTGCTGAAGCTGTCGTCCAACGAGGGCGCGTTCGGCGTCCCGCCCGGCGCGTTGGAGGCATACAAGCGTGCGGCCGAGGAGATCTTCCGCTATCCCGACGGCGACGCCACCGAACTGCGCCGGGCGATCGGCGCGCGGTTCAGGCTGGATCCGGCGCGGATCGTCTGCGGCGCCGGGTCCGACAACCTGATCTACCTGCTCTGCCTGGCCTATGGTGGGCACGGCCGCGACATCGTCATGAGCGCGCACGGCTTCGCCATCTATCAAATCGCCGCCACCTACGCCGGCAGCCGGGTGATCAAGACGCCGGAGCGCGA
>DASXNR010000050.1:0-9792 GCA_036494925.1 Acetobacteraceae bacterium | reverse complement strand
GCCGGCGACGTAGTGGACAAGAACCTGCTCGATCATGCCGCCAAGAGACTGAGGCGAAATATCACTCTTTCTCGCGAACAGACCGACGAACTCGCCGCCATCATCGCCCGCCTCGTCACCAATCTGCGCTCGGCGGCGTCTGTGTTCATGACGGCGGATTTGCGGGCGGCCCGTTTGCTGGCGGCGGAGAAGGCAGCCTTCCGCAGCCTCGAAGCCGCCGAAACGGATGCGCATTTCGCCCAGATCCGTGCCGGGCAAGCGCAGGCGGCCGAGGCGAGTGCGTGGCGGCTCGATCTGCTGCGCGATCTCAAACGCGTCAACGATCATCTGGTCGCGGCCGCCGCGTATCCGCTGCTGAGAGGTCAGGGCGAGCTTCTGGCGACCCGACTGCGTGAGAACGAGTAGCCCGCGATGGGCAAGTCCAAGATACGCGATCACGTTCAGTTCGCCGCACTCCCGTTCCAGTATGCGCGCGACGGCCGCCCGCGGGTCATGCTCCTGACGTCCCGGGAAACCCGACGGTGGGTGATCCCGAAGGGTTGGCCCATCCCTGGCCGCAAGCCGGGCGAGGTTGCCGCGCAAGAGGCATTCGAAGAGGCCGGCTTGCTTGGCGCGATCGTCGGCAAGCGACCAATCGGGAGCTATCATTACGAGAAGCAGCTGACGCGACAACATGGCATCCTGTGCGAGGTGATGGTGTTTCTGTTCCTGGTTGAGCGCCAGTTGGATGACTGGCCGGAAAAGGCGGAGCGCGAGACGCGCTGGTTCGAATTGTCGGATGCCTGTGCCTCGGTGGACGAAGGTGGACTTGCCGAAATTCTGCGGGTCGCTCTGGCTGGTGGCGTAGCGCAATAGAGTCTGCGCGTCGCAACATCCACCTGACCAGGGACAAGTTAACCGGCGACGGGATCACTGACACCCACGGCGCCGATACCGCCGCGCCTGATTGACGCAGCGCCGTGCCTGGGTGAACTTGTCACCCCTCCAACCCGGAGCCCCGCCGATGGACGCGATCCCGCTGAAGGTGTTCTGGCAGCCTGGATGAACCAGCTGCCTGAAACTCAAAGAGTTTCTCTCGGTCCGTGCGATCGAGTTCCAATCCATCAACGTGCTGGAAGACCCGACCGGGCTCGATGAGCTGAGGCGGCTGGGTGCCCGTTCGGTCCCCGTGCTGTCGCGCGGCGACGACTACGTGTTCGCGCAGAACATCGGCCACGTGGTGAAGTTCCTCGGGCTGAACGAGGCGACCGGGCCGGTGCTGTCGCCCGATCAGTTGATTGCGCGCCTGGATCTGTTCCTGGACGCCGCGATCCGCATGATCCCGCAGATGCCGGACGCGAAGCTGGCCACCGAGGTGCCGAACCGTCCGCGCAGCTATCGCGTGCTCGGCCACCACATCTTCCGCATCGCCGAGACCTTCCTGGAGGTCGGCAACGGTGCCGCACTGGTCTACGAGCGGCTGACCGTGCGGCCGCCCGAGACGATGCAGACCACCGCCGACATCGTCGCCTATGGCGCGGATGTGCGGCAGCGGCTGGCGGCGTGGTGGGCGGCAAAGCCCGACAAGTCGGGGCGCGATCCGGTGCAGACCTATTACGGCCCGCAGATCCTGCACGAATACCTGGAGCGCAGCACCTGGCACGTCGGCCAGCACGTGCGGCAGTGGGTCATGCTGCTCGGCATGGCCGGGATCGCGCCGGACCGGCCGCCAAGCGAGGCCGACTTCGCCAACCTGCCGATGCCCAGCCAGGTGTGGGACGGGTAGCGCAAAGTCCCTCGTTTCGCAGGCGCTTCGTTTGATGGGCGGTAATTGGCGCGCCGCTCGGCTGACTTTTGTCGGGGCAAGTTCGGCATGATCATGCCGGCCATGCCCCTGTATCATCGTCGCGGTCCACCACGCAGCAGCAACAGACTGCTCGCACGCGCAGCCACAAGGACAGCGACATGACAACCTACTCTGTCACCGGCGTCACGCATCAGGTGCAGCTCAACCCGCGCGCCTGCTGGTATACCTGCATGCAGATGATGGTGTACTACTTTCAGAACCAACAGCAGCAATCGCTTGGCGACCTGAGCCCGCCTGAATACGCGCCGGAGATGAAAGCGCGATTTGACGCCGGGCTCAATCCGTCGTGGGTGGAGTGGCGGAACTGGGCGACCCGTCTTGGCTTCACGGCGCTGAATTACACGCCCAACGAGTCCGGGGTGTTGTTGGCGCTCCGCCAATACGGTCCAATCATGTATTCCGGAACCTGGGGCTATACTTTCGACGGCCACGTTGTCGTCATAACCGGGATCGACACCAGCGGGCCGACGGTATTCGTCGATGATCCATTGCAATCATCGGCACCAGTCGGCCGGCCCATGTACGACTTCTTCGGCAAGTTGACCCAGAGCCTGTGGGAAAATCCGCTGTTCGTTTATCAATCGGCATCGTAGGTCCTGTCTTCATCGCGTCCTCCCGACATTGCTGCCGGAACCGCGCGCGCCCAGCCGGACGAAGCTCACCACCGCCGCACCGGCGGCGGCACAGGCCGCGACGATCAGCGACTGCCGGGTGCCGCTCGCCGGAAACAGCCCGAACATCAGTGCCACCATGGCGGCGCCCACACTCTGGCCGAGCAGCCGCGAGGTCGCCTGCATGCCGCTCGCCGCACCGGCACGGGTCGGCGGCGCGGAGGTCAGGATCGCGCGGTTGTTCGGCGTGTTGAAGAAGCCGAAGCCGATGCCGCAGATCAGCAGCCGCCACACGATGTCGGGGGCGGTGGGATGCGCCGGCAGCAGGCCGATCAGCGCCAGACCGGCGGCCATCACCGCCAGGCCGCAACCGCCGAGCAGTCCGGCGGGATAGCGGTCCGCCAGCCGCCCGGTGAACGGCGCGATCACCGCCACAGCGAGCGGCCACGGCGTCAGCAGCAGTCCCGTCTCCACCTGGCTGCGGCCCAGCGTGTTCTCGAACAGGAACGGCAGCGACACCAGCGCCATGCTCTGCGCGACGAAGGAGGCGATCGACGTGGCGACCGACAGCGCGAACAACGGAATGCGCAGCAGATCGACCGGGAGCATCGGCGAGGTCAGCGACAGTTGCCGCGTCACCAGCACGAAGCCGAACACCAGCGCGATGCACAGTTCGGCGCCGGCGAGGCTGGCGCTCTCGCCGTGGCCCAGCCCGCTGATCGCGCTGACCAGGATGCCGAAGGTGAGCGCGCTCCAGATCGCGCTCGGTGCATCGAACCTCACCCCGGACCGGCCGGTCTGCGGCAGCGTGCGCAGCGCCATCGGGATCGCCACCGCGCCGATCGGCACGTTGACCGCGAACAGCCAGGGCCACGGGGCGACCGACAGGATGCCAGCAGCGACCGTCGGGCCGACCGCGGAGGCGATCGAGCCGATCGTCGCGTTGAGCCCGACGCCGCGGCCCAGCCAGCGGCGCGGATAGATGAACCGCACCAGGGCGCCGTTGACGCTCATGATGCCGGCCGCGCCGAACCCCTGCACGACGCGCGCGATGGTCAGCGTCGCCAGCGAATCCGACAGCGCGCAGCCGAGTGAGGCGATGGTGAACACGATCAGTCCGTACTGGTAGACGCGGCGATAGCCGTAGATGTCGCCCAGCGAGGCCAGCGGCAGCAGCGAGATCGTGACCGCGAGCTGGTAGGCGTTGACCACCCAGATCGACGAGGCGGGGCTGGCGTCGAGATCGTGGGCGATGGTCGGCAGCGCCACGTTGGCGATCGCGCCGTCCAGCACCGCGAGCGTCAGGCCAAGGGCGATGGTGAGGATCGCCCAGGTGCGCTGCGGAAACGGGAGGCCGTCGGGGGTGGCGAGATGCGGCGGGAGCGCCGGCTGATCCGCCATCAGGCCGGCGGATGGGTTGCGGCCCAATGACGCGCGATCTCGATCCGATGGGTGATCCAGACGCCGGGAGTCCAGTTCACGTAATCGAGCAGCCGTTCCAACCCGCCGGCGCGGGCCGGGTGGCCGATGATGCGCATATGCAGGCCAATCGACAGCATGCGCGGCTGGGTGGCGCCCTCGCGATACAGGAAATCGAACGCGTCGCGGCAGTAGGTGAAGAAGTCGTCGCCGGTGGCAAAGGTGCCGCGGCCGAATTTCGAGTCGTTGGTGGAGAGGCTGTAGGGCACGACCAGATGCGGGCGGCCCTGGACGGTGGTCCAGTATGGCAGCTCGTCGTCATAAGCATCTGAGTCGTAAAGAAAGCCTCCTTCCTCGACCAGCAGCCTGCGGGTATTCAGACTGGGCCCGTAGCGGCAATACCAGCCGAGCGGCCGCTCGCCCATGGTCTGCTGCAGCGACGCCACGGCACGGCGGATGCGGTCGCGCTCGTCGGTTTCCGACAGCTCGAAGTGCTTCTCCCAGCGCCAGCCGTGGCAGCAGATGTCGTGGCCGGCGGCGCGGATCGCGGCGGCGGCGGGCGGATGGCGTTCCAGCGCCAGTGCGCAGCCGAACACCGTGAGCGGCAGATTGCGCTCGGCGAACAGCCGCATGATCCGCCAGAACGCGACCCGGCTGCCGTAGGCGAACATTCCCTCGGCCGCGAGGTCGCGCCCTGTGACGCCGGGGTTCAGGATGCCGTTCTCGGTCAGTCCCCATTCGGAGGCCGGATCGCCATCGGGCACCGACGGTTCCGAGCCTTCCTCGTAGTTCAGCACGAAATTCACCGCGAGCCGCGCCCCGCCCGGCCATTTCGGGTCGGGCGGATTGGCGCCATAGCCGATCAGGTCTCTGTCCATACCGCGCAGATTGCCACCGATTGACGATCGGACGATAGACGTCGAGAGCTGGTCGCATATCCGTCTCAGAGGATCGATTAGCGAGATCGTGGCGCTATTGCTGGGATAGCCACCCGCGCGTCACCTCGCTGTTCATGGGGTCTTCCCCCCGCACGGCATCATGGTCAAAGCCCGGTCGAGCTACTGTTCATGATGTGTTCTAGCCGCAACAGCCGGCTGGAGTCAAGGCGCGGCCGTCAACAACTCGCCTCGTCGATGAGCGCCAGGCCTTCAGCCCGGGCGGCGTGAGCAAGATCGGTATCCAGCGTGGCAAGCGGCAGCCGGTCCCGACGCGCCAGCTCCAGATAGCTCGCGTCGTAGACGGTCAGTCTGTACTGGCGGGCGAGGCTCAGCAGCGCAGCTTCGTCGGGCGACCGATCCAGCGTGACGCCGAGGCGCGACAGGTTGCGCAGGAAGCCGGTGGTGTCGGTTTTACTGATACGGCCGCGCCGCTCGTTGACCAGCAGCACGTTGCGCACTTCGAACCACCACAGGCCCGGCACCCTGGCCTCGTCGGTCCGGATGCGCTCCAGCGCCAGCGCGGCTCGCGGATGGTCCTCGTCCTCGAACGCCCAGCATGCGGCGATCGAGGCATCGAGGACGAACGGCATCAGTACTTGTGGGCCTCGTGACGAGCCGACAGCAGCTCGTCGGCTGTGATCCTGCCGGTGCGCCGGCGGATGGCACGAATGCTGTCGATTGCCCGCGCGATCTCCGCCTGGCGGCGCGCGGCCTCCGGTACCAGCCGGGCGATGGCTCGGCCGTGGCGCGTGATCACCACGGTCTCGCCACGCTCGACCTCGTCGAGCAGTTGGGGGAGGTGGGTCTTGGCCTCGGACGCGGCTATTTCTCGCATGGGTTGGCTCTAATTGGTCGATTTGATTGGTCGAAAATTTGATGCGGCTGAAACTGAATGTCAAGTCGCACGCGACACGACCAACTCGATAAACTCACAGCAACGTCAGCACCATCACCGGAGCGTGCGGGTTGACGGCAAGGTTTCGCCAACATCGGCGTCCATGTCCAAGCCCTCAGCACGAGGAGTTTTTGCGATGCGATTCTTGCTGCCACTCACGATCCTGGCTTTGGCCGGATGCACGATCGAGACGCCGGCACCGGTGCACACGACCTACGTGACGCCGGCACCCACGACCACCTACGTTGCTCCGGCGCCTACGACCACCTACGTGGCTCCGGCTGCGCCGGTAGCGACGGTCGTTCAGTAGTCACTCTGCCAACATACCGTTGGTGAAATCGCCGGACGCTGGCCGCCTCGGACGCCAGCGTCCGGCCGGGCTGCGCAGGACCAACTCGTGGCCGACCGGCGGGATCGCCGGCAATTGACGGAGCCGCGTCGGGCGCCGAAAAGCCGCGCATGTCGGCTGCCGCAACGTCATGGATTCTCAGCGAGGGCTATGCCGGCCTTCAGGCGCAGGCGCTCGGTTTGGCCGAAGCGGCCGGGCTGCACCCGGAAATGCGCATCCTCGCCCCGCGTGCGCCGTGGAGATGGGTGACCGCGTCGCTGTGGCCGGTGCCGCTGGCGGCAGTGCCGGACGCGGTGCGGGCGCCGCTGCCGGAACTGGTGATCGGCTGTGGCGGCGTGGCGGCGGCGGTCGGTGCCGCGTTGCGCAGTGCCACCAGGCCGGTGGTGCAGGTGCAGCACCCGCGCATGGATCCCCGCCGCTTCGACCTGATCGTGGTCAATCGCCATGACGAGCTGACCGGCCCGAACGTCGTGGTGACGCGGACCGCGCTGCATCGCGCCACCCCGGCCCGGCTGGCCGCGGCGGCCGATGCGTGGCGCCCGCGCTTCGCGCATCTGAGGCGGCCGCTGGTCGCGGTGCTGGTGGGCGGCAGCAACGGGCGGTTCCGGCTGGATGGGGCGGTCGCGCGCGAGCTCGCCGGCCAGCTTGCCGCGATGATGCGCGGCGATGGGGTCGGCGTCGCGGTCACCCCATCGCGCCGAACCGATCCGGCGGCGACGCGCGCGCTGGCCGAAGCGCTGACGCCGCTTGGCGGTTACGTCTGGGACGGCAACGGCGACAACCCCTATTTCGGGATGCTCGCCCTGGCCGATGCGATCGTGGTCACGGTGGACAGCGTATCGATGATCTCCGAGGCGGTGGCGACCGCGGCGCCGGTGATGCTGGCGAAGCTGCCCGGCCGTTCCCGTCGCAAGGCGCTGTTCACCGACGCACTGTTGCGCGAAGGTCGGGTGCGCGAATTCGCCGGCCGACTGGAGCTGTGGCCGGCGGCGCCGCTCGACGATACACCGGAAGCCGCGGCCGAGATGTGCCGCAGGCTCGGACTGTCATGCTGAACATCCAGACCTTCGACAACCGCGCCGGCGGCAACGTGCTGTACAAGGCGTTGGCGCACCCGCTGGCAGCCGAGGCCGTCGCGCGGCTCTACGCGCGGCTTGCCGGGCCGGTGGCACTGTACGACCCGGAGGGCATCGCCACGGCGTTGCTCGCGCTGTATCCGCAGGCGCCGCCGTTCGTCGGGCTATATGTGCATGACGTGGCCGCGATGGGTGAGCAGCGCGCCGGCTACGTCGCGCGCGCGTTGACCGATCTGCCGGAGAGCGGCGCGCGGATCGTGCTGATCGCCGCATTCGACGCCGGCCGCATTGCAGCGCGGATCGCGCATCTGCTGCCGCCGGGCGCCGAGGTGGTCACACTCGATGCGGTGAAGCTGCCGGAGGCGCTGCTGACCAATCGCGCGCGCTATCTCGACAAGCTGAACTTCGCGACCAATTTCGCGTTCTTCCGCGAGGCCGATGGGCTGTCCACCCGGCTGGTGTCGGCGAACTACTGGGCCGGTTATGGCGGCGGCGCGATCCGCCTGTGGCTGCGGCTGTTCGATGCGGCCGGCGCTGTGCTGGCAACGTGGCAGCAGGAAGTTCCAGCCGGGCCTTGCGGTTTCTCCATCGATAGCCGCGCGGTGCGCGAACGGTTCGCCCTGGCGTCGTTCACCGGCCAGTTGTTCGTGCATGCGATCGGTGCGGCGGGACACGACGTGGTCAAATACGCGCTCGACACCTACGCAAGTGATAACGGCGCCAGCCTGTCGTGCACCCACGACGCCAACGCCTGGCCGTCCGATCGCTATGCCGGACTGCCGGCGCCGCGCGACGACGAGCGCGTGGTCCTGTGGCTGCAGAACAGCCACGCGACGCCGATCCCGACGGGCGCGGTGGCGCTCGACCGCATGGGCGCGGAGCGGCCGGTTCCGCTGACTCAGGACGTCGGGCCGTTCGCCACGGTCGCCGTCGATGTGGCGCAGGTGCTGCCGGAGCTGCGCTGGCCGGCGCAGATCGAGCTGCGGGCGGGACGGCACATGGTGCGTCCGCGTTACGAGGTGTCGCGTGGCGATCGCGTGCGCATCGCCCATGTCAACGTCGAGCGCGGCGATCTCAAGCCGGATCCGGTGATCGCGCGTCTGCCCGCGCCGTTGGGACGCGGCTATCTGCTGCCGTTCCCGGTGCTGCCGCGCGAACGCTTTCGCAGCATCGTGCAGCCGACGCCGATGGCGCTATCGCAGACGACGTTGCCGCTGCGGCTCGATGTGTTCGACGAAGCAGGGAACAAGACGGCGGAGCGGTTCCTCGGCTGCCTGGCACGCGATCATGGCGTGGCGCTGGACGTGGATGAAGTGGCGGCGGGACACGCCGAACTGGTCTACGACTTTCGCGACGGCGGCGAAGCGGATGGCTGGCTGCATGCGCTGTTCCGCTACGAGGACCGGCAGTCGGGTCACGTCGCGGAATCGAGCTTCGGTGGGCACATCTTCAACACCGCGATGACCTATCGCGACGAGCCGCAGTCCTATGGCGGCCCGCCGCCGGGGCTGAGCACGCGGCTGTTCCTCAAGTTGGGCGATGCGCGGCGGCGCAGCTTCGCGGTGCTGATCTATCCGGCATCGGCGCCGTGGCACCCGCGATCGGCGACCGTGCTGCTGCTGCATGATGGCGCGGGCCAGGTGATCGCGGAGCAGCGTGTGGAGATCGCGTGTTCGGGCTCGAGCATGGTATGGCCGCACGCGGTGTTCGGCGCAGCGGCGCTGCGGCAGGCAGGACCGGACGGATACGTGCTGGTGCGCGATACGACCTGCCGGCTGTTCGGCTATCACGGGCTGATGGACGATGCCGGCGGGTTCTCGCTGGACCATATGTTCGGATTTTAGGGCATCGCCTGACGCCTCGCATCGATGGCGAAGAACGCGCTATAGGATGATGCGGCTGAGGGCGCTGCCGCGGGTTATGATGGGTTTCGCTGCGCTCTACCCATCGTATGGGCGTGAGGCCTATGTGTGGAGGAAACGAACTATGACTGATCAAAACGGGCGGATACGCCCAGGTCGCCGCGCCGTCATGCAGGGAACCGCGGCCGCAACGGTCGCCGCGCTGACCCCGATCGGTCTGGCCACCGCGCAGCCGGCCGCGCCGCCGCGCAACCGGACGATGAGCCTGGTGTGGGGCGGGCGCGAAGGGCGCTGGGTGGATTTCGATCTGTGGAACCCATACTCGATCGGCGCCAACCACCAGAACGGCCCGAACATCATCTACGAGCCGCTCGCCTATTACAGCGCGTTCGCCGACAAGACCTATATGTGGCTGGCGGAAAGCTACCAGTACACCGAGGACTTCAGGCAGCTCACCATCAAGACCCGCTCGGGCATCTCCTGGTCCGACGGCACGCCGTTCTCGGCCGAGGACGTGGCATTCACGCTGAACAGCCTGCGCGACATCGGTCCCAAGGTGAAATGGGGCGTCGATGTCCAGCAGGTGATGAAGCAGGCGAAGGCGACCGACGCCAACACCGTCGTGGTCGATTTCACCGTGCCGGCGCCGCGCTTCTTCTTCTTCATGACCTACAAATACGACATCGGCGTCTACATCGTGCCGAAGCACATCTTCGACGGCCAGGACTGGACGACGTTCAAGCACTTCGACATCGCCAAGGGCTGGCCGGTCAGCACCGGGCCGTGGAAGGTGACG
>DASXNR010000049.1:0-14303 GCA_036494925.1 Acetobacteraceae bacterium | reverse complement strand
GCTGGCGGGCGGGATCGGCGCGGGCCAGTCGGGCTGGTCGAAGTAGCTGTAAGTGACCGGGTTGCCGTTCTGGTCGGGCGGAAAGAAAACTCGCTGCCCGCCGACATACATGGTGCCTGGGGCCACCAGGAAATCGCCGGCGCTGCCGGGCGTTTCGGGCGGACTGGTCGGGACGGCCAGCGGCGGGCTCCAGAACGACGGCGGACTGCTGGACGAACCAGGCAGGCTGATGCGAAAACCGTCATCGGGAGTGCCGCAGGGGCCGACGAAGTCCAGCGCGTCGACAGCGGTGCGATCGGCCGTGAGGCTCTGCTGCGCGTTGAAGTCGCGATCCAGAATGACGCGCCCTTGCTGCGCGGCAACGCCGGTATATCCGAAGCGGGTGCGATCCGGTGCGCGGCTGCGGTCACTGGGCAAGGCTGTTCTCTCCCGCCGGTCAGGTCACGTTGATGATCACCGGCACCAGGTTCGCCGGCATGTATTCCTGCAGTTTCAGCAACAGCGCCTGTGCGCGGATCGGTTTCTTGTCGCGTGCGTAGGCGCCCATTTCCGAGCCGTCGGCGGCGCCGGCGGAGATCGTGTTCGGCGGGGTCGTGCTCTTGGTCGGTTGCGGCAAGCGCTGCAGATCGGCGGTCGGCAACAGTTGCGCGTAGCCGGGCTGGCCGAAATCGATGCTGGTGAAAACCGGCGCCGATTGCGGGATCATCACGCACTCGTATTGTCGCGGCACTGTGCTGCCTTGCGCGTAGGCCGTGAAGCGCAGGCAACCGTCCTGCGTGTCGTCCACCAGGGTCAGCTCCTGCAGGATGCATTCGCTGGCGGAGAACCGGTGCGCGACGATCCGGCCCATCACCGTGCAGCGCGACAGCGAAAGCGTGCCGTCCGCGAAGGCCAGCGATGCGTCTGCCAGTTCCAGCGGCCAGGCGTCCTCCAGCAGCAGGCGGTTCAGCGCCGGGGCGTTCCGGCCGGGGGGCGTCTGCAGTTGCAGCCGGCTGCTTTCGGGTGACAGCGTCACGGTACCGAACGGAGCTGGCTGGTAAATTGAAGGACCCTCGATCAGCTGGTTCAGTTCGTCGAGCAGCGGCGTGAGTTCGGAGGCGGGCGGCGAGGGGGTCGTCAGCGGCGGCGAGTCGAGCGGCCCGAGCGTGGTCACAATCGCCGGCTTGAGCGTACGGACCAGCGCCGAGACCGGATCGAGGCCCAGCTGTAATTGCCGCTCCAGCCGCGGCGCATCCTTGACCTCATCGATGAGGATCGGTCCGAGGCCGGCGGTGCGGATCGCCTGCAGCGTACTATTGCTGATCGTGGCGGTTTCGACGGTGCCGCCTTTACGCGTGCGGATCGCGGCCAGAACGCAGCGATCGACGGTCAGGCTGGCAACGGTCGCCTCGACCCAAAGTCGCGTGGGCACCAAATCGCGGTGATCGGCGGAGACCCGATAGAGCGAGCCCGGGGGCGAACCGCCTGACGCGGCGAACACCCCCGGCACCGCGGCGCTGCCGGGATCGAGGGTGCAACAGGTCAGCGTGACTGAGGCGAAGTCGCCGGTCAGGATGATGTCGTCGCCGCTGACGAATAGCCCGTCCAGCACCAGCGTGGCACCACCGCTGCCATGGATGTGCCAGGGCGTCTGCGCGTCGAGCCGGATCAACGGGCGCTGATTGTTCCCGGCATTGAGTGTCAGCGCCCCCTGCACGTCGAGATCGGTCGGGCTGGTATAGGTGAGCGAGTCGGAAAGCGTCACCGTTTGGGCGTTCGGCCACACGGCCGGCAAAGGGCCGCCGTCTTTCAGCGTCGCGATCGGGGCCAGTGTCGGCACCTCGACGGCCTGACCGCGCCGGTCGTAGGGGCCGGCGCCGATCTCCGATGGGAAGCCGTAATGATAGCTGGCCACCAGCGCCGGCTGGGGCGACGCCGGATATTTGAAGTGCCCGCGCGTCGGCCGCAGGGTCAAGTTGGCCGCCAGCAGCGGCTCGTCGGGTGTGGCGGCGGGCGCGACGGACAGCACCGGCGGCGGCATCGCCGCCTGCGGTGGCGGCTCGACCGGATAGAGGCCCAGTCCGGCGGCGCCGAGCGCGATGTCGGCGTCGAGCAAGGGCTGCGAGATCGGCGTCGCCAACTGCCCTTCGGTCGGGGATACCCAGACGTCTCCGAAGGAACTCGTGCCGCGGCGGGCGGCGAACAACGGTACGTCGCGGCCGGTCGGATCGAACGTGTACCAGTCCGGACAGCCGTGCACGGACACTGGCGTGACTGGACCGACGCCGAGACTCAGCAGGCGCCAGACGAACACGCCGAGGTGCGGGATGGCGTACCAACCGAACAGACCTTGGCCCCTACGGGTGTCGGCGGTGTGGAAGAACTCATCGAACGCGGTGCGAGATTTGCCGGTGCCGTACACCTTGCGCAGATCGGCAAAACCCCCGATCGGCGTGTTGGTCAGCGGCCCCACCAGGCCCTCGGCCTGATGCAGGGTGGCGAGGTCGCTCCCCGGCGCGCCGATCGGTCCGACCGGCGGGTCCAGCCCGTGACGGGTGCGGCCCAGACGGCGGAAGAACTCGACGACCCGCGCATCCCAGTCGGAGATGTCGTGCGCGACTTGCTCCAGCACGCCGAGCGTGCCCTTGCGGCGCCGGTAGCTGATGGTGTTGGCGACATCCAGCCGCTGGCCGCGCGAGTCGAGGCCGAGAATGAGCCGCGTGTCGAGCAGTTGCGCGATATAGGGGATAGCCCAGTCGTCGCAGGCCTCGATCGACTGGTTTTCCCAGAGGCGGTCGATGTCGCGGCGCAACGCGCCGGTGGTGCCGCCGATGCGGTTGACCATCTCGCGCAACGGGCCTTTGGCGCCGAACTGATCGGTGTCGAGCGCGCGGTAGATCGCCGGCAGCAGGTTCCACAGCTTGTCGGCGTAATAGACCGCGTAATTGTCCGTCGCGGTTCCGTTCATGACGCGACCGTTCCGTTCAGAACGAGGTGGACGGGATCGTTGGGGACCGAGAAATAGGCCCCCGGCCCCGGGCTGAAGCACTGGCCGGAGCAGCCTTCGGGCGCACCCCGGGGGATCAGACGGTAGATGAAGCGGCGGAACCTCGGTTGCGGTCCGGTGGGCGGCGCCGGCGCCAGCGAAACGCCCTGGATCGCCCTTACGCCCGGCACCGCAAGGCAAACACGCGCAATCTGGCTTTGATAGATCGGTTGTCCGATGCCGATGTTACCCGGTGCCAACAACCCGGTGTCGGGATCGGCCAGCGCGGCCGTCAAGCCGGTTCGCACTGCCGCGTCCGCGTAGCGCGGATCGCGCAGATAGGTCAGTGTGAGGATCGAAGTGAGCTGCACCGCCGTGTCGATCACCAGACGCTGGTTGGGCATTTGGGTTCCCGCCAGTGCCGCGGCGGCGGCGGCCGGGGCGTTGGCGTCGCCGGCGATCCACAGCACCACCACCGGGCGTTGCGACAACGGATCGAATGCGTAGCTCGCGACTGCCTGGGTGACGCCGGAGCCCGTCAATGCGATCGCCGCATAGTCGTCGAGCGAGACCGCGCGGTTGAAGGTGAGCACTGATCGCGGCGCCAGAGTGCGCAGCTGCGACGGCTGATCGGGATCGCCACCGCCGGTCGGCGGCAACGGGTTGCGCACGCCCTTGAGCCCGGGGGTCGGCGTCAGCACGACGGTCAAGGTTTCGGCGGGTGGGGCCACCGCCCCGGCGCCGTAACGATAGGTCGCGCTGACGTTGTTCGTTCCCGTCAGCAGCAGCGCGCCGTTGACGCCATCGCCGAAGCTGACATGAGTCTTGCCCTGATCGTCCTCATGGACCGTGAAGACCTCGGCATTCGCCGACTGGCCGTAGAAGCTGCGCACCTCCTGCCATGCCACGCCGTTCACGCTGACAGTGACCGTGCTGCTGAAATTTGGGCCGGAGATCGAGGCGGGATCGAAGAAATACGTCACCGGCGATTGCGACAAGGTGAAATCCTGGCCGGCGACCGAGGGATTGCCCCTACCGAGGATCTCCGTCGGCACGGTCTTGCCGCGGGAGACGTCCACCAGTTCGAAAAACACGTCAATCGGCGAGGCTAGGCCGTTCGCGGGATCAGGCGTCAGCGTGCCGAGATTGGCGATCGGCGGGCTGCCGGTTGCGCTCAGTCCCGTGGCGGTGCCAGTGCCGTTGGCGTCTTCCAGCAGCACCGGAACCGGCGAAGCGGCGGCAGGGAACGGGTTCGGGCTGGACGGGTTGGCGACCAACGTCGTGCCACCCGTGGGATAGAGGAAATCCGATGATTGATTGAGCGGCACGATTTCGCCGACCGGCGCAAAGCCCCAGCGCACCGTCACCCGTCCCTTGACATCGTTCCACTTGAGGCCTTGGGGGTTGCCGTCCGGGAGGGCGGCCGGGACGATCTGCGCGTGCGGAATGGCGATCGCGGGGATCGTGTTCGGCGGCGAGCCGGAACCGGTGAAGCTCGGGCCGTCGCCATTGGCGTACCAGACGATCTCGGCATAGCTCTGCACGATCACGGGTATTGGCGCGCGGTCGCCGCTGATGGCGTCAGCCGGCAAATCGACTAGCATCAGACTGCCCGCGCCCACACCCCGCGCGATCCCGGCGAGATCGATTTCCGTCGACGTGATCACGGTAACGGGTTTTGGATAGCTCCAGAGCGGCGAGGATTGTTGCGCGCGCAGCAGCGCGTAGTCGGTGGCCTGAGCGCCCGGTGCGATCTGTCCGGCGACGACGCTGAAGTGCAGTTGCGTTATCGTGTTGCCGAGCGGATCGCTGCCCGGTGCGATGTCCGTCACGTTGATCCAGGCATAATCCTTGATGGTCTGAGCCGAGAGGGCCGCCGCGTTGATCAGCAGATAGCGGTCGTTCGGCTTGATCGTGGTGAGCTTGCCGGCCAGCCACAGCGTGCTGCCGGAAGCATCGAGCAACGGCCGGTTGTTCGGAACGAGGTCGGCGATCACCTGGTCGGGCGCGCTGATCGTGGTCGCCTGATCCACCTCGAAGATCTGCGGCCGCTGGCCGGGCCCGGGCTTGCTCTGGATTTGCAATCGGGCGGGCAGGGTGACGGGCGGACGGGCGCTCGGAGTCAATAACGCCGCGAGTGTGCCCTTGGCCCCGAGCGCCGGCTTCGGACGGTAGCCCAGCAGCTGGACCAGGTGATTGACGCTTTCCGGCAAGACGGCAGTGCCGAGATAAGCTTCGTTGGCGATCCGTTCGTTGTAAAAGGTCAGGATGTCGCCGAGATAGGCCCACCATTCCATCATCTGCACGGCGAGATCGCCGGTTGCGCCGGGGCGCCAAGCAGTGAGCTCGGTCTCGCCCGGCAGCGGCTCCAGCAGTTGATAGCGGAAGGAAACGAAATCGGCGGTGCGGTAGTTGATCGCCGGCAGCCCGGCCGGGTTGCACGGCTCCATCGGGAAGCTGAACGCGCCGCACCCGCAGGGCGGGGTCGTTCCGTCGGCGCTGCCGCTCATCGGCCTCCCCGCACGATCACCGCGAGTGCGCCGTTGTTCGGCCGGCTCGGGTCGTTATCGCAACGAATGATCTGGCTCTGCCCGACATTGACCTGGTCCGGCATCGGCTGGAAGTCCGGCAGCCTGTCGCGCAGGCGATATTCGATGCAGGTCACGCCGGCGACACCCGGGATCGCCTGGATCGCCGCCTCCAGCGCGCTGCGCTGCAAGGGCTGGCCGAACACGAACCTGCTGACCGCGAAGAAGGCCGCGGCGGCACCCGGCCCGATCGGCGACAGCGCCGCCGTCACCGCCTGCTTCACCTGCGCGGCGAAGGCATTGGCGGTGGCGCACAATTCGACGATCAGGTCGATCGACACATAGTCCGGATCCGGTACGTAACACTCCGTGCCGGCCATGCGATAGCGGTTGAGCAGATCGATCAGCGCGGTGCGGTCGCCGATGGCGATCTGCTCGCTGGTCACCGGCTCGGGCGTCGTGAAGGTGGTGAGCCAGCTGCCGGTCCAGCGGAACACGGTGCCGGCGCGCTTGACCCAGGATAGCGTCTGCGCCGCGGCGGTGTAGTCGGCGGCGAGTACGGCACGCAGCGGGCTCGCTGAAAATGCCTGCGGAGCGAGGCGCTGGATCGATTTCAATGTCTGTGCGTCGGCGCCGCCGGTGGCGGGCAGCGGATTGGTGACGGCGCTGAAGAGACCGGTGGCCGCGGTGGCGGGATCGAGCCGCGTCACCGCATCGGCGGCGATGTTCCCGGCCGCGCTGGCACCGTACCGATAGGTGACGGTGAATTGCATACCGATGTCGGGGTTGGCGCCGAACACACTGTCGCCGAAACGAATCGTATCACCGCCGTCGCCGTCGTAATCGCTCTGCACGATGAGGTCGGAGTTGATGGCCACCGTGCGATACGACACGGGATCGATGGTGAAGGACTGATCGAAAGCCTCGGCGTCGAGCAGGCTGCGCACCCAGCCCCAGTTGGGGACTGATACGGGCGGCTGGGTCTGGACCAGAACGATTTCCGGCACTGGCCTGCCGGATGGGTCGATCGCCGGCTGCGGAAGCCATGCGAGCGGAGCGGCGCTCAGCGTGTGCAGCCGAATCGTGGGCGGCGTGCCGCATTGGCCGGGCATCACCAGGGGCCGCGCCCCGGTCCGCTCGATGGCGGAAGGCGGCGGGTTGGCGATGCCGCGGGGCGGTGGGCCGATGAGAAAAGCTTCGGCGACCGTCCGGCCCTGGGTCGCGGTGACGATATTGCCGATCACGACCGTGTGCGAAAGGTCGCGCGCAACGGTCAGCTTGTCGGAGGCCTGCCAGACGATCCGGGTGACGGCGGTCGGCGCGCACTGGGCCGGTGGAGAGGTAGGGCAGGTGAGGAAGGGTGGGCCGCCCGGCGCGACCGGGCTGAGGAAGATCTCGTCGCAGATCTGTTTGGCCGGCGGACCGCCGGGGTCGTTCGCCCCCAGCAGATGGACGATCTGGCGGATGGGCGGATCGCCGGGGTTTTCCGCTAGCGTTTCGATCAGCAGCATCTGGCCGGGATGGAAGTCCCAACGGTGCCCTTTGACGTGCATGCGGGTCGCACCAGCGGGCAGGCACTGTTCGCTGTCGTCGAACCAGTAGCCCTGGATCGCAACGGCAGCGTTTCGGTTCCACAGCGCGTTCGCCGGCGGCGGCGGCGAGGAGTCGCGAATCCCCAGGCCGGTTTCGAACGTCACCGGCGTGCCGTCCGGCGCCGGCGCGATCGCCGCCAACCCGTGCGGGATGACGGTGGCGCCGGCTGTGACCTCGAACTGAAGCCAGGTGGCCGCCGAGACTGGCGGTGTCGGCTCATAATCCACCAGTCGCGCGTGTCGCACGGCGGAGCGGCGCTGCGTCGCGGTGAGCAGGCTCGCTTCGGTGGCGATCCTATCCTGCGTGTAGCTCAGCTCGTCGGCGACAGCGCTGAGCGCTTCGAGGAACATCACGCCGAAATCCGCTTCCGAGCGTTCCTGCCAGGTCGGGTAGCGGAGCGTCGAGAAATCCAGCAGGGTCTGACGGAAGCTCAGGAAATCCTTGGCGAGATAGTCGATTGGCGGCGGGTTTCCGGTGCCCGGTGGACAAAATGCGGCCGGCGGCTGGCAATCGAGGTCGGTGGCGCAGTTCGCTTTGAACGAGAACAGCGCGTGATCTAAGAAACGATCCAGCACGGGACTGGCGAGGGTCAGCGTGTAGCGGGAAAAATCGCCCGGCGCGCGGACCTGCAAGCTCAGCACGACGTGACCGTCGTCCCAGCCCCACACGAGGTTCGGCAGCACGGCGACCGTTGGGATCGTTTCGCCGCCGGCGATCTTCGGCGCATCGGTCAGCTTGCCCTCGACCGGCACCGCGTTCAGGAAGTGCACCCGCAGCATCGTCTGCGCCTGACCGGCGATCTCCACGAAGTCGATCCCGTTGACCGACGACGAGGCGAGCACCCTGGCGCGGCGGTCGTGGGTGGTCATCTCACCTCACCAGGATCTGGGTCTGCTGCAGCGATTGCGTCTCCAACAGCAGGTAGGAGATTTGCACAAGCAACTGGGAATAGTCGCCGCCTGGGCCGGGTGTGACGGTGATCTGCTGTGGCGTGATCTGATCGCTGAGCCAGCGCTTCAGGCTGCGCTGAATCACCAGTTGCGTAGTCGCCTGCAAGGCGTCGCTGTTCGGCGCGAAGAGCAATTGGCGCAGGCCGCAGCCGAAATCCGGCAAGTCGGCGCGCTCCCCCGGCGTGGTCAGCAGGATCTGGCGGATCATCTGATCGACGTGGACCGCATACGCCGCTTGACCGGCCTGACCGGAGACCGGGTCGATGACGAATGGAAAAGCGTAGTCGGTGCGTGCCATGCGCTTCCTACATTCCGCTGACGTTGGGCTGGGTCGAGGCAATCACCACCGGTCCCTGCGGCGCCTGCGTCGCGGCGAGGCACATTCCGACGCTCGCCTCGGTCAGCGTTGGGTTGCTTCCGACAGTACTTTGCATGGCCGGCTGCACCCATTGCACGGTGACGCAGGGCGATGGAACGACACCGATTACGAACGGGCAGCCCGCCACGATGAAAGTGTCCGAGGCCCTCACCGCCGGCGCGCCATCGAACATCACATCGGTGTTCGAGGGTACGATCTGAACGGTGCCGCCGTGCGGGCACATCAGCACGCTCGCCGCGGTGAGGAAGCCCGGCATGGTCAGGTCACCTCCAGGGCGCCGTTGTTGATGTTCACGCTACTGGTGCCGAGAGCGACACTTTGGCCGCCGCTCTGCAGGTTGATGCCACTGGAATCGAGCGTGACGGTGTTGCCATTCTGATCGCTGACAGTGATCGTTCCGCCGGTGTCGAGTAGGATCTTCTGGCTCGCCTTGGTGACGATCGCGAGCACGGTGTCGGAGGCGTCGGACGGCGGCTCGCCGTCGTGCCAGTAGCAGCCGGTCCAGATCGGATACGAGACGTCGCCGCCCTCGAACTCGATCCAGACGCCGGTGCCGACCTCGGGCAGGAAGGCGAAGCCCATGCTGGCGCCGGCGAAGGGAACACAGGGCCGCGCCCAGCCGGAAGGCTGCTGACCGAGAACGGCGGGCACGCTGGCCTTGACGCGCATGGTGGCGGCGTCGACATCGACGACGACGCCGCGATACTTGCCGAAGAAACGATTGCGCAACCGTTCGAGCACGTCGACCAGCGTGCGATCGAGATGCTCGCCGCCGCCCGGCTTCTGCTGCGCGCCGTTCACAGCGAGCCGACCATGGCAGACAACCCACCCGAGCCGCCTGGCGGCGCGTTGCCGATGGCATTCCGCAACAACGTGAAGTTCATCTTGTGCGCCTCGCGCGTCAGGCGATGCCGCACGGTCCAGACGAGCCAGGTGCCCGAGTGGAGCGCGCCGACGCCGGCCAGCGCCACCAGCATTCCGGCCCGCAGCACGACGCCGAGACGATCGGCGTCTGCTTCCGCCTCGCAGCGCGCGAACCAGCCGGTTTCCCGCAGCAATCCCCGGGCGCGTTGCGTGAGCTCCCCGGCGCTGTCGACGGCGGTGGTCAGCATCACCGTCATCGGCTTACCGGTGAAGGCGGCGAGCGTCCGGTCGCCGAGGGATCTCAGTCCGGAGTCGGAAGAATCGCCAACGGCGCCGTTGGGATCGCTGTCGCTGAACAGGGCCGACCGCCCGACCACCGAGGTGGGTAAGCTCGCGTCCCACTCCAGATCGATCGCGCTGATCGTCCAATTCGTCGGATCGTTCAGCGCGACCGTGACGGCCGCATCGCCATCCAGTTTCGGTACCGCGAAATAGCCGGTGCGGACACCCGGCTGATCGGCGCAGGCGACGCGGCAGACCTTGCCGCCGCGGCGGGCCAGCATGCGCAGGAACGCGATGTCGGTGCCGCGTTGCATCAGGCTGTGCGTGTCCTCGGTATGCGACGGCGAATCGTCCGAGGTGTTCTGATCCGACGGCGTGATGCCGTAATCGCCGAAGATCGAGGCGGCGACATCCGCATCGGTGACGTCGACCCACTCGCGAACGGTCTCGGTCTGGTTCATCAACCAGCAGGCGTCCTGGCCCCAGACGGTCAGCGTCGCGTTGGTGGTGCCGGTTTCCAGATGAACTTTCTGCGAGAGCAGGTAGCCGTCAAAGATGCATTGCGTGCCGGGCGGGGCGGATCCGCTTCCGACGGCGGCGGCGACTGCGCCGACCGCGCCGGTTGCAACGCCCTGACCGCCGGTGCCGCCGGCGGTGGTGACGACCGCCACGGGAGCCAGCGGCCCGAACCTGGGATCGGCGACATAGGTCAGCTCGCCGCTGTTGTCGCGCGAGATCGGCAGCGTGATCTGGATCGCCGCCGGCATGTCCATGCTCTCGTCGACATCGATCGAAACGATCAGTGTGTAGAGCGTGACCTCGGCCTGCTGGCCACCCAGAAGCAGTTGGTAGTTGCTGGCCATCTCGCAGCTCGGCCCTAGGCGCCGGTCGGCGCGTCGATCGGCACGCCGACCAGGTCGCGGGCCGCCAGGGCATCCGGCACCACGGCGGCGTTGGCATCGCAGACATGCCAGAACCGCGTGGCGTCGGACAGGAAGCGCGCGGCGATCTGGTCGAGCCGGTCGCCGGTGCCGCGGCGGTAATAGCCGAGCAGGAGCGGAAGGCCGGGCGTCGGCAGTCGGGTGACCTGCACGACGCTCCCGTCCGGCCGGGTCACGCTATAAGGCGTCAGCGGGAGGTACCGGCTGCCGGGAAAGAACATTTCGTTTCTCCTCAGAGCGCTGTGGCCAGCATACCGACGACGCCCGCTGCCGACTCGGCGAGGTTGGCGATCGCCTGTGCTTGCCGCAGCCCTAGCGTGTACTCGTACGCGGTCATCGCCAGCGTCCTCATCGGCTCCGCCACGTCCGCGAGGTCGTCCGGCGTCAACACGGAGAGGGTGATCTGCGCCTCGGCGTGGGTCGGGTTGAGCAGTTCGTCGAACAGTTTTTCGGTGACGCTGAGCGCGGTGACCCGCACCGGGACAATGCGCAGCGGTCCCCAGACGAACAGGACGACCGGCACCTGCGAGGCCGGCACCGCCTGCGACTGGCTGTCGCCGGCGCTGGTACCGGAGGCCGCCGCGCTGGCCGCCGCCGAGACCTGGCCCACGAGACCCCCGGACGGCGGCGACGATGGGAACTGCAGCAGCTCCAGCGCCGCGAGACGGGTGTAGACACCGCTAACCGCGGCCAGTCCGGCGCCGATCGGGTCAGTGGCCACATCCGAGATCTGCTCGTCGGAATCGAGCATCAGGGTGAATGAAAAGTTCTCGCCCGGATTGCCCGTCACCGCCAGAGCGCTGACATGGATCGGCGGCTCGTTCGGTTTCGGCTGCGGCGGCGGCGGCGACGCGGCCTCGGTCCAGGCGTGCGTGATCGTTTCAGGGTTGATCTGAAAAACGATAATGTTGGGCAGCGGCGGCAGGCCGAGACCGCCGGTGGCGGTGAACGAAACCAGGGCACCCTTCAGAACGGCCATGGCGGATTTCTCAAGGGGTACGCGCCAAGTCGCGCAGCGTCGCGGCGACGATGCGCCCGGCGAGCGTGGCCGGATCGGCGGGGAGGCTGGAGGAGAGGGTGACGCGCAGCGCCGGCAGGTCGCCGGAAGCCGGCAGGGCGTTGGCGGCGGCGAGGCTGGCGGCGACCAGCATCGCGACCTGGCGGCCATATTCGGTCGAGCCACCGGGCAGGTTCAACACCAGACGGTCGATGCGGGCCTTAGGGGGCTTGTCGGGCATGGTCAGCTCTGCCCAAGCCCAAACAAGCCGAAGCCGCGGGCGATTGGCGCAGCGCGTCCACCGCCAGTTCGCGTCGCGGCCTGACGCGGTGCCAGACGGGACGGTGCCGCCAGCAAGGCGGGCGGCGGCGTGACACGCACTTCGAGTGTTCCAATGTGCAGCCCCGACTGAGTGTGATCGCGTGGAGCGGGTGCCACCGGCGCGCGGGGCGGCGGCGGTGGTGGCACAAGGACAGGCAGCGCGGCGTGCGCTGGGACCGACGGCGCCGCCTCGGCGCCGGTCGGTACCGCTGGCTCGGCCTTTGTCGGACGGCGCTGGGAGAAAGCGGCTGGCGACGGGATTGGTCGGTTCTCGACGGGCGTAAGCTGCGCCTCCGTGCCGGCCCCGAGGCGGGCCGGCAAGCGCGGATCGGTCGTGGCGATCCCAGCCGGCATCGTCTCCGAGGCTTCCGTTCGCATTCCCACGAGCATTCCGGTCCGCGATGACGTGATCCTTCGGCCCGATGGCGCCGCCGCTACTTCGTTTCGTGCCATGTCGACCGTCTGATGGGTCGGCGCCGCCCCCCTGCCGGGAAGCGGTTCAGCGGTCGGCGGGACCGCGGGGTCAGGTGTGAGCGTCGTCGCCGCGCTGAGGGTTTTCAGGCCCCGCACAATGGTCGGCGGCCGATCCTCGAGGATCGCAAGAGGTGGCGATAGAGGCGCCATCCTTTGCGTGGTGGGAAGCGGCGAGGCCTGATCTGGCGTCGCCGAGGGCATGGCGGCGGCGGCCGCATGGGTCGCCTGGTGCAGCCGTGGTACGGCCTTCGCCGCGGTCGGCGCGGGTTCCCGGACGAGGCGCGCCGGACTGCTCGCCGCGGATGAAGGCATGGCTGGGGGACTTGCCTCCCGCACCGCGAACTCGGCGGTCACGCCGCCAGGCGGAAACGCCAGTCTGGGTGGCGACAGGACGGCGGTGCCCCGGCGCGATTGCGTCGTCGCGGCCTGTTGGAGGTAGGAGGGGCGCTTCATGGCGTGGACCGGCCGGTCAGGCCGTCAGGGCTTGACGGGCCCGCTCGACGTACTGCGTCCGGCGGGTCAGCGGCAGCGTCATTATCGCGCGCTCCGACCAGTGATAGCGCTCGGCCAGAACGTCGATGTCGTCGAAAACAAAGCGGGCGCGATCGTACAGTTCGCGCATGCAATAATGCCGCGCCTGGAACAAAGCGGTGATCTCTGCCCCACAATGCGGGCATTGTCCACGCAAAGGCGTAGCGAGCGGCGGCGCCAATCGCGCCATCGCCGACTCCACCCAGGCGCGGCGCCCGCGTGGTTGAGCGGGACGGATACAACGCGTCGCCAGCGCCGAGACGGGGTCGGTGCTGCCCTCGATGGCGATCTGGTCGGCCAGCGTGGGCAAGCGAAAGCCGATCACGTCGCTGTCATCCGCGCGCAATTTGTACCATCCCGGCGCATCGCCATCGCACTCCACCTGCCGGCCGCGACCTCTGAGCGTGCCGACGCGCGGCCGCTGATCCGCCAGCCACTCGCCGAGGCGGAAGGACAGGTCGAGGCGTTCGCCGCAGGCGGGCGCTGTGCACGCGGCCTCTGCCACCACATGATCCCCGACGACCGCCTGTCGCAGCCGCGCGATCAACGTATCGATGTCGGTGATCGGCAGGTCTTGCCAGTTCACCGCGGCGTCCGTCCGCGCCAGCCGTTCCACCAAAGCGAGTACCAGCGAGGGATCGTCGGGACGGTGTTCGGCAAGCAAAACATCCTCGGCGATGGTCGGTTGCGCAAGTGCAACCCCGATCCTGCTGACCGGCAGAACGAACCGCGCCATTGGGGCGTCGCGGCGCGCGCGCGGCGTGCAGGAAGCCGCCATTTCAGGTCTCGGGCTGTTCGGTGTTCTTGGTCGGGTGCTGCTCCCAACCCTCGTTTTCCAGTTTGATGTGCTCGAGGGCGATCGCATTGGCGCCGGCGTCGAGGTCGGGCAATGCCTGGAACTCGGAGACCCAGCAGCGGTGTACGATGAAACCGTGCACGGGCTGGCCACCCTCGTTCAGCAATACGATGGTGATCTCCCGCCGCAGATTGGCGAGCGAGGTTGTCGGATGTCCCTGATCCAGCTTTTGTGTCTGATCGGCCCAGTCGATAAAGTCGGTGTCGTAGGTGACGCCGCGTTCGAGGGTGACCGGTTCGTATTTGGTGCGGCCGGCACCCTTGAGGATGATGTTGTTGCCGCCCTCCTTGTATTCGATCACGTCGGTCGTGCGTTTCAGCGCGGTGACCTTGCTGACGGCGGCCACCGGCGTCGTGCTCTGACCGAAATAGACCAGGAAGCGATACGACTTATAGGGATCGTAGCGGGAGGTTTTGTTAACGGTAAAAGGGGCCACGGCCGACTCCTCTTGGGAAACTTCGGAGAATCAGGATGTCTGGGTTTGCCCGGCGAGTTGCGTGAGGGTGATGATGACGAACTCTGCCGGCTTCAATGGCGCGAAGCCGACGACGATATTGACGACGCCATTATCGATGTCGGTTTGCGTTGTTGTCTGGCTGTTGCACTGAACCAGAAATGCCTG
>DASXNR010000048.1:0-6306 GCA_036494925.1 Acetobacteraceae bacterium | reverse complement strand
TCGGTGTTGCCCATGCGGATCAGGCAGGAACCTTCGGCGTGACGGGAGAAGCCAGGCGTCAATGAGACCACGCGCAACGCATCGTGGGTTCGGCCGGATGGGCGCATGAATGCTCCTGTTGTGTGCTGCGTGACATTAGCGCGACACGATGGCGCAGGCCATTCGGCTCGATTCCGAAAATTCGTCCCGCGCGGCGTCGGGCGGAACGCTGAATCCTCAAGTTCATCTGCCGGAAATCATCAGTGCGCAGGTCAGCGGTCCGCGGCACCCTCATGCTGCCCGATCCGGCGGGTCCGGCTCGATCGATGGGGCTGCCCGCACTTCAACAAATGTTAAGCATTTGGCGACCGTGCTCACGTGACGATAGCCGGCAGATGGCCGAATGCGGCAACCGCGGTTGGAATTGGCGAGGTAGTGTAATGTTCGCGCCGAGGCTTAAACGTATCGTTGCTGACTTGTGGAGCGAGCGATCTATTACATTCAATGTATCATTCGAAAAGCCGGGTGACAGCTGGCTCGCGAGGAACCTGCCAACGCGGCTGGAGCCCCCAAAGGTGCCGAGAGGTTCCGAGATTGAGGCGAGGGCGCTGGCGACACAGAGCGTAGGGCCGCGGCAACTTTGGCGTGGCTACGCGACAGTTGCCAACTATCCTCAGAATACAGTTGGTCATCGAACATCGGACCAAGTACGCACGGAAGCCTCGATGGGCCGGGTTTTTGCATGGCTCGCTGCCGCAAGACAACCGCAGGCTGTGGTCGAGATCGGCACCGCTTTTGGTATTTCCGGAATGTACTGGCTTGCAGGCCTCGAGATTGCGGGATCGGGAATGCTGTACACTTTCGAACCAAATGTCGATTGGGCCTCATTCGCAGAGGCAAATTTGAAATCGATTTCTACTCGCTTCCTCCTCATCCGCGGTACGTTCGAAGAGAAGGCCCTCGATGTCTTGGCTGATGTGCGGCCTGAGATCGCTTTTGTTGACGCGATCCATACTGCGGCGTTTGTGGGTGCCCAGTACGAACTTCTGAAAAAGCTTATGGCCCCTGGCGGACTGATCCTTTTCGACGATATTAACTTCTCTGAGGATATGAGGCAGTGTTGGTCAGCGCTGGCACACGCACCTGAGGCAGCGGCCAGTGCTCAGCTCGGTAGTAGGGTCGGGATTCTCGAGTTGCTGCGTGGATGATGGATCGCAATGGCAATGCCCAGTTGTGTGAGTGGCCATCCTGTCACGCATCGGGCGGAGCGCAGCACGAAACCGTCCGGACATGGCGAGAAACGGCGCCGCGACGCGCAGCCGTAGCGGGTGGCCGTTCCAGGCGGTCGCATGGCTCAAGCGCTACTCAGCCAGGCCGCCCAGCCGTCGCGCACCGGATGATCCAACGGCAGCGGCAATTCCACGGTGGTGTTGGTGGCGGCGCTGTAATAGATCGCCGATATCAGTTCGAGCGAGCGATACGCGTCCTGCACGGTCAGCGGCCAGGGCGCGGTGCCGTCCAATGCCGGATGCAACGCTTCGAACAGGCCGGCGAAGCCTTCCTGCCGCGGCGCGAAACCCTGCAATGCCGCGTCGATGTCGGCCTGCTGGCGCGCCCCGCGCGGGATGAAGCGCCAGTCGCCTTCCGCCGGGCGATAGGGCGGGACGCCCGGGCTTTCCGCTGTGAGGTCGGCGAAGCAGAAGCGGAACCTGCTCAACTCCTCCGCCGCACCAAGCGTCACCGACGACGTGACCAGCGCGCCCGATGCCATTTCCAGGCAGATCGCTGCGCAGTCCTCGGTTTCGATCGCATTGACCCTGGTGGCCAGCCTGGCGAACACGCGGCGGACCGGCCCCAGCGTGAGGGTCAGCAGGTCATGCGCGTGGATGGCGTGACCGATGATAGCGCCACCCAGCTCGGTCGCCTTCCGGCCGCGCCACGGCACCTCGTAGTAGTCCGGCAGTCGGTTCCAGTGTGTCTCGACGCTGGCGACCAGCGGCTTGCCGGCGACTTCGGCGGCGATCAGCCGGCGCAGCCGAGCCAGCCCGTTGCCGTATCGGTACTGGTAGACCGGTACCACGGCACGGCCGGCAGACTCGGCGGCGTGACGGATGCGCTCGACGTCGCGCAACGAACCGACCAGCGGCTTTTCGCAAACCACGTGCCGGCCGGATTGCAGCGCCTGTTCGATCGTCTGAAGGTGCAGGCCGGGCGGCAGACAGATATCGACCAGATCGACGTCGTCGCGTCCCAGCACCGCTTTATACGAGGTCTCGACCACGGCGCCCGTTTTGGCCGCAGCCTTGTTTGCGCGCGCCTCATCCAGGTCACAGACCACCGCCACCTGATAAAGCGCCGCATTCTCGCGATAGGCTTCGACATGGGCCGCGCCAATGCCGGCGCCGATCACCGCGACGCGGAACTGCCGGCTCATCGCAGGTTGCCCAACCGGGTGGCCATGGCCTCGGCCTTCAGCGCCAGCTCCATGACCTTGAAGCAATGGGCCTGCGGCATTGCTCGTTCGGTGCGGTCGAGCACGTCGGCGATCAGGTTCGCGCTATAGGGCAGGCCGGCGTCCGTGCAGTCGATGTAACGGGTCTCCTTGTTGTCGACCAGGAACAGATGGTCGGTGCCCGGCCGACCCGTGATATCGACGTATTTGCGCAGCTCGATGTAGCCGTCGGTGCCAAGGATGGTCAGCCTGCCGTCGCCCCAGTTGGCCAGGCCGTCCGGCGTGTACCAATCGACACGGATATAGCCCTGGGCGCGATCGCTGCGCAGCAGCATCTCGCCGAAATCCTCCAGCCCCGGATCGGACGGATTGGCGAAGTTGCCGACCGATGCAGCGACGATCTCGGCATCGGTCGAGCCGGTGAATGTAAGGAACTGCTCGACCTGATGGCTGGCGATGTCGCACAGCACGCCGCCGTATTGGTCGCGCTGGAAGAACCACGGCGGCCGCAGATGCCGGTTCAGCCGATGCGGTCCCAACCCAACCGTCTGCACGACGCGGCCGATCGCGCCGGCGTTGACCAGCGCGATCGCCCGCGTCACCGCGGGGACCTCGAAGCGTTCGGAGTAGTTGACCGACCAGATACGACCGGTCTCGGCGACGGTGCGCCGCAGGTCGGCTAGTTGTTGAGCGGTGGTGCAGCCGGGCTTGTCGCTCATCACGTCCTTGCCGTGGCGCATCGCCTCGGTGGCGATCGCGGCACGGTGGCAGTTGATCGCGGCGGTGAGGATCAACTTGACATCGGGATCTTCCAGCAGCCGGCGCTTGTCGGTGACGCGCGGTATGTGCGGATAGCGCTCTATGAAACCGTCCAGCGGCTGCGGTTCGCCGTCGGTCCAGTAGCCGGCGCACTCGCAGCCGTGTTCGAGCAGCCGCCCGGCCATTTCATACATGTGGCGGTGATCGAGGCCGATCGCGGCGAACTTGAAAGTGCGTGAAACGGACGCCGCCATCGCTACGTGCCGGCCGGTGCGAACTGCGCTGCGTGGCGTTTGACCTGCTCATTGTAGTTGGCACGGTAGCGATCGCTGACCTGCTGATGCACGGCGAGCGCGGCGGGATCGCGTTCGGCAGCGGGCGGGCCGATCAGTTCGAAATGGCCGTAGCGATCCTCGCCACGCACCAGCATAGCGCAGCAGCGGACCGGTCCCGCCACACGGACATGGGTCGGGATATAGTTCAGTCCGATGCCGATCCTCCGATGCGACGCGTTGTTGGGCGCCGAGCGATGCACCGCCAGCTCGTGGTGCAGCGAGAACGAGCCGGCGGGCAGCGCCATGGCCACGGGGTGCGACTGGTCGAAGTCCTCCATGATCGTCTGGCCGGCACGGTTGATGCTGTTGGCGAGACCCAGAGCGGCGTGGTGGTACTGGCGTGGCGCGCCTCGGCTGGAAAGTTGCTCCATGCAGCCGGCCTCGCGGCTGGCATCGGTCAGCGCGACCCAGGCGCAGACCTGCTCCTGTGGCTCCAGGCCAAAATAGGCGCCATCCTGATGCCAGGCGGCGAAGGTCGGCGAGTACGGCTCCTTGATGAAGAAGGTGCTGGTCCAGACCAGGATGTTGGGGCCGATCGCATCCTCGATGACGTCCAGGATGCGGGGGTGACGGATCAGGTAGTTGAACCAGGGCGAGTGGGCGTAGGCGTGGGAGCGCCATTTCACGTCGGCATCGGCGACCGGTGAAGCCAGGTCTGCTTCGAGACGATGCAGCCCGGCGAGGCAGGCGGCGACTTCGTCCGGCGTCAGGGCGGGGATGGGAAACAGAAAGCCGTTGTGGCGAAAAGAGTCCACCTGAGACTGGGTCAGCGCTTTCATCGTGCTCCTCCGTCGTCCGGCCAGAGCATCACGATACCACGTGACTGGCAACGCCAACTGAGGATAACTGGGGCCAACGCGGAGGCATCATGACGAATACAGAATTTCTCGCGGCCGCCCGGCGGCTGGAGCCGATGGTCGTGGAATTGCGCGACCAATTCGACCACGATCGCCAGCTTCCGCGCCGGCTGGTCGATGAACTGCACGCGGCAAACCTGTTCCGCATGTGGCTGCCGCGCGTGCTCGGTGGCGCGGAGCTGCCGCCGCTGGCGTTCCTCACGGTGATCGAGGAGCTGTCACGCCAGGATGGTTCGCTGGGCTGGTGTACCGTGATCCCCGCCGGCTACGCCCGGCTGTCAGGCGCGCTGGAGGAGGATGTGGCGCGGACCATCTTCGGCACCGGCATGGGCCTGTTGGTCGGCACGCTGAACCCGACCGGCAAGGCGGTGGCCGTGCCCGGCGGTTACCGGGTTACCGGGCGCTGGAGCTACGGTAGTTTCATCGGCTACGGCGACTGGGTGCTGGGGAACTGCATCACCACGGAGGGCACCGGCCCGCGCCACGCCGCGGATGGTGGCCCGGAATTCCGCCTGTGCCTGTTCCCGCGCGCCGATGTGGAGGTGTTCGATATCTGGCACGTCGGCGGCCTGCGCGCGACCGGCAGCAACGACTTCCAGGTGACCGAACTGTTCGTTCCCGAGCAGCACACGATCCAGCTGGTGGATTTCCAGCCGCCGCCGCGCCGGCCGGGACCGCTCTACGCGGTGCCGATGACAAGTACGTTCGTCAGTTGCATCGCGACGGTCGCGTTGGGCATCGCACGGGCGGCGATCGAAGCGGTGATCGAGATCGGCGCGGAGAAGAAGACCGCCGGCTCATCGACCGTGCTGCGCGACAAGCCGCTGGCGCAGGCGGAACTGGCGCGCGCCGAGGCGTTGCTGAGCGCGGGGCGGGCGTATCTGTTCAGTGAGCTGGGGACGATGTGGGAGGATGCGGTGGCGGGCCGGCCGATCTCGCTGCGCGCGCGGGCGGGGGTGCGGCTGGCGGCGTGCCATGCCACGCAGTGCGCGATCCAGACGGTGGACTTGATGTATCAGACGGCGGGTGGAGCGGCGCTGTTCCAGAGCGGCCGGCTGGAACGGTGTCTGCGCGACGTCCATGCGGCAGGGCAGCATGTCGCGGTGAACATGCAGGCCAATCTGGAACCGGTCGGGCGTGTGCTGTTCGGGCTGCCGCCGGGAATGGCGCGGTTCTGAGTTCAGGCCAGGGTAAGGTCCGCCACCATCGGTTTCCCCCTGGTCTCCGGGCTGCACAGCAGGGCGACGATGAAGCTGACCAGTCCGACCCAGGTGCCGATGAGCATCGGAATGGCGAACCCCAACTGCCACGAGGTCGCGGCATAGGCGATGATCGGCCCCATCAGGCCGCCGAAAATGGCGCCCTGATGATAGCAGAAGCCGCTCGCGGTCGCCCGCACCTCGGTCGGGAAGCGCTCGGTCATATAACTCGCGTTCTGCCCGTAGATGCCACCGGCGCCGAAACATCCCTGCAACGCGAAGAACACCACGATCATGGTGTAGTCATTGGTCAGCAAATAGAGCGGCGTTACCGGGATCGCCAGCAGCGCCGGCAGTATCATCGCCCAGCGACGGCCGATCCGGTCGGCCACCCACCCCCAGCAGCAGCATGACAGGAAGAACAGCAGATTCTGCAGCATGATCGGCAGTGCGACCAGGCCGGCGCTGAGGCCGAGATCCTTCTGCAGGTGGGTCGCGAACAATGTACCGATCGAGTAGCCGACGACAAAGCTGCTCGCCATCCACCAGCAGGCGGTGAGCGTGTTGGCGAGTAAGCCGCGTCTGAAGATGGACATCAGCGGCAGCCGGACCTCGCGGTGCTGGCTGCGCTGTAGCCGTCGGTTTTCGATCCAGATCGCGGGCTCGTGGACATACTTCCGCACATACAGAATCGCCAGCGCCGGCAGGACGCCGATCCATAATAG
>DASXNR010000047.1:0-12775 GCA_036494925.1 Acetobacteraceae bacterium | reverse complement strand
CAGGACGCCGGGGCCTTTATCGCCCGACATGCGCGGGCCGAAGCCGACGTTCTCGGCCACTGTCATATGCGGGAACAGCGCATAGCTTTGGAACACGGTGTTCACTGGGCGCCGATAGGGCGGCAGGTGACGGACGGAGCGGCTCTGGATCAGCACATCGCCGGAGGCAGGCTCGATGAAGCCGCCGATGACGTTGAGCGTCGAGGTCTTCCCGCAGCCGCTCGGGCCAAGCAGGGAAAAGAACTCGCCATCGTGGATGGTGAGGTTGATGCCGCGCAGAGCGGCCACTCCCTTGTAGTTCAGCCCCACAGCGCGGAGTTCGACGCCGGCCCGCGCGGCGACGAGGCCCGTGCCGTCAGGCCGAACCGCTCTCGGCTCTTGAAGCATGACGTCCTGCGTTTCTGCCACCCGCGCCGAATTCTCCCCGGTTGCCGCCTGCTATTGGAACGTTCCAAACGATCTTAGCAGACGCTGACGGAAATGCGCAAAGGGGTGGCGCAGCGAGGTCGGATGCCGAGATCTCGCAAAGGCATTGGCGGTCGGCGAAGAGACCTTGTTCATGCCGGACTCTTGGCTGAAGACAACAGCGGTGATGGTGTAGTCGGTTGCGCATGAGAACGGATTACCGCCATCGAATAAGTAATTATGAGGCGGGTCGCCGGGATAGCTGACGCAGGCGGTTGCTCCGGTGTCGATAACGTAATCACCCGGCAATGAATTCAGCATCAGCCAATATCCGACCGAACCTGCGGGACACGCATCGGTGGGAGGGCAGGCGTGGATGGCCCGCCGGGAAAGAAAAACTCCGCATCGCTGGCGGTTGTGTACAACTTGCGGAAGCGAGAACCAGCCTCTGTTACATTCACTTCTGCAACCACGCCGTGTGGCCAACGTTGGGACCGCCCGCGGAGCCACCGGTTCATGAACGATCCGTATCTTGACGGCCCATGCGCCGAGCAGCTTTGTATCACCGGGTCAGGGGCTGATGCCGCTCGCGCGTCAGCCCCCGGCCCCATATCCTGGTTCTTGTTCCGAGGGAGTAGCGTTCAATGCGACTTACCCGCCGTGGCCTGCTGGGCAGTGCCGCCGCAATCTCGACCGCGCCGATCATCCGCGCCCGCGCGCAGTCCAAACCCGTCATCAAGCTCGGGGTGCTGACCGACCTGTCCGGCACCTACCGCGACAATACCGGTCCCACCTCGGTCGCCGCGGCGCAGCTCGCGATCGACGAGATGAAGCCCAATCTCAGCTTCGACGTCGAACTGATCAGCGCTGACCACCAGAACAAGCCGGATATCGCAGCAACCATCGCGCGCCAGTGGTTCGACCAGGGCATCGACGCCGCGATCGATGTGCCGACCTCGTCGGTCGCGCTGGCGGTGGCCCAGGTGGCCAAGGAAAAGGACAAGATCATGCTCAACGCGTCCGCCACCGTGGCGGCGCTCACCTACGAGCAGTGCAGTCCGAACACCATCGTATGGAGCTTCGATACCTGGGAGAACGCGCACTCGACCGGCGGCGCGTTGATGGCTGGCGGCAACAAGTCGTGGTTCTTCATCACCGCCAACTACGCCTTCGGGCAGTCGCTGGCCGACCTGACCAAGGAGGTGGTGACCAAGGGCGGCGGCGAGGTGAAGGGTGATCTGCGCTACCCGTTCCCGGACACCACCGACTTTTCATCGTACCTTACCCAGGCGGCGGCAAGCGGGGCGAAAGTGCTCGGGCTGGCGAATGCCGGGCTCGACACGCAGAACTGCATCAAGCAGGCCGCCGAATTCGGCCTCAACAAGTCGATGAAGATCGCCCCACTGCTGCTGTTCCTCACCGACGTCCACTCGCTTGGGCTCGAGGTGTGTGGCGGGCTGACCACGACCGAGACGTTCTACTGGGACCGCGACGACCGCACCCGCGCGTTCACCAAGCGGCTGCTGAGCAGGACGCCGGACAACTATCCGAACCAGGCGCACGCCAGTTCGTACGCCATCACGCTGCACTATCTGAAGACGGCGCAGCAGATGGGTGCCGCCGCGGCGAAGCAGAGCGGGCGGGCGACGGTGGCCAAGATGAAGTCGATACCGACCGACGATGACGCGTTCGGCCCCGGTCGCGTGCGCGCCGACGGCCGCGGCGAGTTCCCGGCCTATCTGTTCCAGGTGAAGACCAAGGCCGAAAGCACCGGGCCGTGGGACCTGTACAAGCTGCAGCACACGTCACCCCCGTCGGAGGTCCTGCATCCGCTTGCCGACGCCTGCAAGTTCCCGACCGCCTGACATCCGGCGCTGCGCTGTTCAGGCAGCCTGTTTCGCGAACGTCGTGGGATAGTCGCGCTTCAAGGCGTCCAGGCAGCGCAGCACCTCGTCCGATTGGCCGCGCATCGCTGCGACATGACGCTGTGCGCCGGTCGCATCATCGGCGTTCAAGGCGATCAGCACCTTGCGGCCGAGCTCATGGACCGCCTCGTGCGGCTGTTTGAGCGCCCTGAAGGACGGCAGCGCCATGGCACGATCATCGCTGACATTGTCGTACCACCGGCCGAATCTGCAATGATGCGATGAGGCCAGGCTCTCCGGTGGCAATTTCTCGCCGGAAGCAACGATGTCGACCACCCGCTTGACGAAGCCGGCGTGGTCTTCCCTGGCCTTCTGCATGAGCTCGGCGACACTTGCCAGGCTGATCCGGTCCGCCTCGTCTGCCGCCACTCCGTCGCCAACGAAGGTCAGGTGCATACCATCGCCGGCGTGCTCCACGACGGTGGCCGGGATACGAATGCCGAAGCGCGACATTGCCACCTCGACCTGTTCACCCAGCGGGAACCGGGCCTCGGCCATCGCGTAGCATCCGCGCTCCGAAATATCGTACACCGTGCCGGGCTCGGTTTTTCCCCGCAGGCCGATCGTCGCCTCGACCAGGCAGGCGCGCCTGCGGTAGCGGCGGCGGTCCACCTCGCTGGTCGCGGTGCGCACGAGGTGCAGCACCGTGCGGTGCAGATCGTGCATCGCGACTTCCAGCGCCGCGGTGTTTTCGCGCACCTCCACGGCCTGCTGTCCGGTGTGCTCCGCTTCGGCGGAGACCTCGTGCGTCCTGCCGGTCATCTCGTTCGCCGCCGCAGCGGTCTCGGTGACATTGCGCGCGATCTCGGCGGTGGCCGCGCCCTGTTGCTCGACTGCCGCGGCGATCGAGCCGGCGATCGCGTCGATCTCGCCGATCGTCTCCTCGATGCGTCCGACGGCGGCAACCGAGGCGCCGGTCGCGGCGCGAACCTCGCCGATATGGCGGCCGATCTCCTCGGTCGACTTCGCCGTCTGCGTGGCGAGCTGCTTGACCTCGCTGGCGACCACGGCGAAGCCCTTGCCGGCGTCGCCGGCACGCGCGGCCTCGATGGTGGCGTTCAGCGCCAGCAGGTTGGTGCGGGCCGCGATCTCACTGATCATGTCGGCGACCGTGCCGATCCGTGCCACCTGCTCGTTCAGCGCCCCGATGGTCTCGCGGGTGGCGCGGCCGGCCTCGACGGCGCGGCTCACCACGGCGCTGGACTGGTTCACCTGGCCGCCGATCTCGCGGATCGAGGCGGTGAGCTGTTCGGCCGCGCTGGCCACTGTCTGCGCGGTGGCCAGCGCCTGCGCCGCGGCGCCTGCCGCGCTTCCTGCCGACGCGCCGGTGCGCGCGGCCGAGGCGCTCATGTCATTGGCGGCCTGGGCCATCATGTCGGTGCGGCGGCCGATTTCGCCCAGCGCCTGCTTCGCCTCAGTCTCGATCGTCTCGGCCATCCCGAGCAGTGCCGCGCACTTCGCGTCCTCGGCGCGCTCGCGCTCCTGATCGCGTTCGGCGGCGAGCTCTTCGGCTCTGATCATTTGCTCCTTGAACACCAGTACCGCACCGGCCATTCCGCCGACCTCGTCGCGCCGTTCGGTACCGGTGACCTCGGTCGTGAGTTCGCCTCTCGCCAGTCGCTCCATCGCTGACTTCAGGTGCCCGAGCGAGGCGACGATGTCGCGGTTGACCAGCCAGGCGACCGTCAGAGCCGCCAGCAGGATGACGCCGCCGATCGTTGCCAGATCCACCAGCGTGGCGCGGAACGTCGCGTCGAGGTCGTCCGTATAGGCGCCCGCGACGAACACCAGGTCCCATGGCGCGAAGCGTGCGACATACGCGACCTTCGGCTGCGATCTGGTTTCACCGGGCTTGGTGAACTGGTAGGAGACGAAGCCTTCGTTCGCGCCGCGCAACGCCTCGCGGATGATGCCGGTCAGCGGACTGCCACCGGTGACCGTCGCAGGGGAGGGCTTGTTCTCGAGTTCCGGATTGGCGCCATGGACCACCAGGATATTGTCCAGCGTCTGTGCGAAGATGTAGCCAACGCCGCCATCGAAACGGATCGAATGGACAGCATTGCGGAACTGGCCGATGGCCTGTTCTCGCGAAAACTGGTGCGCAACAACCTCATCCTCAAGCGACCGGGCAAGGCCCAATGCCGTATCCACGACCGCGCGCAACTTGTCGACCCTGTCGTCGATCAGCCGCTGGTGCAGGATCGACGCCGCGAGCGTGATCGAGGCGATCACCGCCAGCGCCGACAATCCCGCCAGGATGGCAAGCTTGGTGCGGAGCCGGAGGTGGCTGAGAACATGCATGGCGGTTCCGTGGCGAGAGTTGCGACCCCCGGCATGCTGACCACGCTGGATTAATGTCCGGTGAAGCCGCCGCGGCCTATGGCCTGGCGTGGTTGCCCGGCGGCAGCCGGATGCCCAACAGCTGTGCCGCGGCATCGGCGACCGCGGGATCGAGCGGGCGTGGTTCCAGCGACACGCCCTTGGCCAGCCGGTCGGCGATCACGCGGAGCGCCGCCAGCCGGCCGAACGGTTTGTTGTTCGCCGGAATGAGGTGCCACGGCGCCCGGCGCGTCGAGGTCTTTTCCACCATGTCCTCGATCGCGCCTTCGTACTCGTGCCAGCGGCCTCGATTGCGGAAATCCTCGTAGGAGAGCTTCCATCGCTTCAGCGGGTCGGTCAGCCGGGCGCGGAAGCGGCGAAGCTGCTCCTCGGGCGTGATGTGCAGGAACATCTTGACCAAACGCGTGCCGTCGGCGAGCAGCATATGCTCGAAGTGGTTGATCTCATTGTAGGCGCGATGCCACTCGGCGCCGGTGGCAAATCCTTCGACCCGCTCGACCAGGACGCGGCCGTACCAGGAGCGGTCGAACACGACGATCTGGCCGTGCTGCGGCAGGTGCTCCCAGAAGCGCTGCAGGTAGTGCAAATGCTTCTCACGTTCGTTCGGCGCGGCGATCGCGTGCACCTTGAAGCTGCGCGGATCGAGCGCCCAGCCGAGCCGGCGCACCACGCCGCCCTTGCCGGCGGTATCCCAACCCTCCAGCACGATGACCGCGCGATGCGACGTGCCGAGATAGGCCTGCTGCACGAATTGCAGCGTCTCCTGCATCGAGGATAGCCGGCGCTCGTAGTCGGCGAACTCCACTGTCGGAAAACGCTTGATCGCGGCCAGATGAGGCCGGTTGAGCTCGACGAAGTCGGCGGATTTCATAACCTGACTTCGGGCCTGTTCGATGCTGCCATTCGGTCGTCAACGCTCAACACATCGCCCAGCTTGTCAAGCAGATAGTCGAGATCGTCCTGCGGCAGGTCCTCGAACTGCGTCAGGATGCGGGTGATGACCCGGGAGCGGTAGCGCTCGCGGTCGCGTTCGCCACCGTCGAATTCGGTGCCGCGCACGACATCGACCGCAACCCGTACTGCCGGCAGCAGCCGCGCCGGCATGCCGGCCCTCTCGTACAGGGATCCCAGCCCGTTCGGGCCGGCGTCGTGGATCAGGATCCGTGCATTCGCCACCGGGACCTTGGCCATCACCGCCATCGCCATCTCGAAGAACGCCAGATCGCCCAGGCACAGCGAACGCATCACGAGCATCGGCGTGAGGCGCTGGTTGCGGTGCATCTGCCGCACCAGCCGTTCCAGCTGCTGCTCGCTCGATCCGAGGCTGATATGCAGCGTGGCATGCTCGCGGCTCTGCAGCACGATGTCGGTGGCGAGCGAAACCGGCAGTTCGTGGTGCCTGACCAGGTACGACTGCAGCATCTCGGACACCATCACCACCAGCCGCTCCGCGATCACCACCGGCAGATCGGCGCGGTGCACCATGTTGGTCTTCACCCGCTCGCTGTCGGCGAAGCGGTCGATCGCGGTACCGAGACTGGCGGGCGAAATATGCGCGCTGGCGTTGCCCATCAGGGTCGCGACGGCAGCCTCGCTGCCCGCGGTGACCAACGCATCGGCGACCTGCTCGGATACGCCGTCGCGGCCGGCGATCGCCTCCTGCTTGCGCGAGGAGCTGGTCTTGACCAGCGCCACCAGGTCCGCATCGGTCAGCGCCGGGGAGCTGATGAGGATGGGCAGCGCGACCGCCTCCACGTCGCTGGCGAGACGCAGCGCCACGTCGTGCGGCAGCTGCTTGGCGTTGCGCAGGCTCTGCGAGAGGGCTCGCCGCACTGCCAACTCGGCATCCTGCGCCATGATGCGGATAATGTCGTGCGCGATGCGCTGTTCGGCCTGGTTCAGCGATGTGCTGTCGATCTCGCGCGCCAGCTTGTCGGCCACCTCGGCGCGCGCCGAGGCGGAGGGCTCCGCGAGCAGGCGCGCGACGTCGGCCTGCGTGAGAGGGGACACCATAACGGCGAGGATGCGGGCAAACCGTTAGAGCGGAGTTAACCGGATGCACTCACAGCCGCAACGAGCCCGCCGCGTCCGCCAGTGCCTGATGCGCCTTGTCGGCCGCGGCGGTGGCCTGGTCGAGCGCCTGACCGAGCTGCTCCAGCCTGGTCTCGTCCGCGTCCAGCGCACGCGTGAGCCTGGCGTGCAGCGCATCGTTGGCCGGAACCGCGGCGAGGTTGTGGCGGATCCGGTCCTCGTCCTGCAGCACCGCCGCCTGCTGGGCCTTCAGCTGGGTCACCGTCGCCCGCTTCGCCGCCTCGTCCTGCCGCAGCGTCGCCAACCGCTGCAACGCCGCCCGCGCCGGCGGCGCCAAGGTCTGCTCGTTCAGCAGCCGCACCACGACCTGCGCATCGTCCGCCAGCAGCGCGGTCTCCTCGCGCTCCAGCCGGTCGATATAGGCGGTCAGCTTGCGCACCTCGCCGGGCTGCAGCGACACCGGCACCCGCCAGGCGGTCGCGGTTTCCTCAGTGCCCGGGACCGCGCCGCCGTCCAGCGTCAGCGTGCGATCGCCATCCTTGGGGATTTCCACCAGGACCCGCCGCGGCTCGTTGGCGGGCCCGGTGATCGTTACCTGCAGCACCTCGCGCTGCCGGGTGGTGATGTGCAGCACCCCATCGGCGGCAGTCAGCGACGCGAGCGTGTTCTCCCCGGTGCTGTCGCGTTCGACCGTCGTGCGCAGGTCCTGGGCAAACGACAGCAGCCGGCGCTCACCCGCGGGCAGACCACCGAGCCTGGCGTCGCCGGCGAAGGTCGCGGCGCCAGAGGCGTCGTACAGCGTCAGCACGCCGGCGGGGATCGACGATCCGGTGTCGTTGGTAATGCGGATCGACGACAGCGGATGCGTATCGTCGTCGGTCGCGAGGTCCACGCGTTCCGCCGGGATGTTGCGGTCGATGATCGCCACGCTCGCGGTATGTCCCGCGGCGAGCACCACCGGCGTGGGGAGCTGGAAGATCGTCGCCTCCACACCTTCGGCCGCCTGCACCTGGTCCGCCGGCTGGGCCATCACCTCGGCCTGCGCCATCGGCGCCGGCACCGGCGGAGGCGCCGCCACAGCCAGCGCCCTTGTGCCGCCGGACGGTGCGCCTGCGGCCTTCTGCATCGCCGGTTCCGCGGGCCGCGCGCGGGTGTCAACGCTCGGCAGAATGCGGCCGAGGATCTCCACCGGCACTTCGGGTCGCTGCACGAAGTAGCTCTGATAGATCGCCTGGCGGAACGTGACCGGATTGCCGTATTGCAGCGTCAGTGCGACGCCGTTCCAGTCGGTGCCCGACTGGTTCTCCAGCACCGCCCAGCCCTGCAGCCGCGCCGGATCGCCGTCCTTGGCAGGCAGCACCAGCCGGTACGTCGCCTTCCACAGCGGCGCCGCGGCGACATAGCCGACGCGGACCGTGCGGTGGCCATCGCCGGTGCTGTGCAGCGTGACGTGACGCAGGCTCTGGTTCGCCTCGCGGCGCAGCGAATCGAGTGCCTGGCCGATGCGCGCGCGCAGATCGGGATCGGTGACCTGGATGCTGTCGGCCTCCTCCAGCACGAACTGGCGCAGGCCGTCGGCGCCGAGGATGGTGACGCGGGTGCGCTGCACCGTCGGCTGCGGCTGTCCGGTCGGCACCGGCAACGTCTCGGCGGCACGCTCGGCATGCACGATGCGCCCGGTCATCGGACGCGGGCCCTGCACGCTGATCTCCACGCCTTGCAGGCTGTTCAGGTAATCGACCGTCGAGCGCAGCGCCTCGGGCCCGAATGGCACGTTGCCAAAATTAGCCCGCGTGTTGTCGCGTCCCGGCAGTTCCACTGTGCCGACCGCGCCGGCGCTGTCGAACACCACCAGCGAGGTCAGCACATCGTCCACCTGGTCGAGCGGCACGTCGAGCCCGAGTGTCGCCGGGCCGTCCACCTCGGCCTCGAATTCGAAATAGCCGACGCCGGCGGACGACAGCATCACGCGCTTCAGCGCGAGGTCGGCGGCGACCGCCGGGGAGGCGCTCAACAGCAGAAGCGCCAGGATCAGGCGTTGCATTGCATTTCTCCGGTCGGTTGCGCGGGCGGTCGCCTGGGCGACAATAGCCGACGTTGGGTTTGCAGGGTGAGTGACTTGGGCCTGCTCAGTGCCGTTTCCAGCGCAGACATGCAGACCGCGCGGATCGTGACCGGCGCGACGATGGCTGCATTCCTTGCGATCGGCATGGTGCCGGGTCTGCGGGAGCATGCCGGCAGGATCAGGGTCGCGCTGCTGGTGGCCTACCTGCTGGCGTGCGGCATTTTCGTCGGCTATGCGCTGATGCGGTAAGGAGCGCAGCATGAGCGAATACGAGACCGACATCCTGGTTTGGAGCGAGCATCAGGCCGCACTGTTGCGCCGGCTGGCCGCCGGCGAGCGCGTCGACGACCAGATCGACTGGGAGAACGTCATCGAGGAGGTCGAGAGTGTGGGAGCCGAGCAACTGCACGCCGTGGTGTCTCTGCTGCGTCAGGCGCTGATCCACAGGCTGAAGGCAGAGGCTTGGCCGCTCTCCCGCGATGCACCCAACTGGCGGGCCGACGCGATCAGGTTCCGGGCCGATGCGGTAGACCGCTACGCGCCGTCCATGCGGCAGCGGATTGTCATCGACCGCATCTACCGTCAGGCGCTGCACGCGCTGCCGGATACGATGGACGGCGTGCCACCGCTGCCGATTCAGACCAGTATTCCGATGCTCGATGAGTTGTTGGCCGAGGTGTGAGAGCCCGGATCGATGATGGCCTTGCTCCGCAATTCGGAACAGGGGGCTGATGCGCGTCGGCTTCCTCCCGCGTAGGCTTATGATCTCGTTAGTTCTCGCCTGCCGCCCCGGTCGGCCGTTGATTCCGCCAAACCTCGCGGATGCGCGCAACACGCCCCAGCGACCGCCACCTGGCATCCTCCTCCCGAAGCGCCTCCGCAACTTGTGCGGCTTCCCGGGCTTCGTAGCGTGTCATCTCCATCGCTGCCTCAGCCTCCGCCAGGTCGGCGCGAAGATGATCGATCCGTTCCCGCAGCAGATCGGCGCGACTGTATTCCGCCCTCCGTGCCACCTCGGCCCGGTTCGCGCGTTCGCGCTCGATCTCTGCCGCGTGCTCGGCCACCTCGGCCCGCTCGCGCAGAACAGCGATCGTCGCCTCCAGCGTTGCTATGGCCTGGATCAGGTGTGAGTCGGGTTCGAAGTTCCTGGCCGGCTCCATCCACTGCGCTGGAACAAGTGCACGCATAACGCCTTGATTGTCCTGCTGCCGTCGCCAACCCCGACGCAACACCAGCCGGATCGCCGACGGCGTGGTTATCCGGCGCGCCTCAGCCAGTTCCGTGTAGCTCATCCATCGGCTGTCCGCGGCCTCGTCTGCCGTCCCGTTGCCTCCTCCCGGCATACTGATCCTTCCTCTTAGCCGCCGATGCGGCATGCCTAGGTAAAGTGCGGACGCACCCGTTCGCACAGCAGCCGCAGCGATCGCATCATCTGCTGCGGTGGAATCAAGCTGCCGAAGTTCAGCTCGGCGAGAATGCCGTCTATCCCCAGTTCCTCGTGCAACTGCCGCAATCGATCGGTCACGCGCTCCGGACATCCCACCACGACCTTGTCGCGCAGCACCTGTTCGTAGGTGATCGTGCGCACCGTCTCCAGTTCCGCGCGCCGCCGGCTGTTCGGCGAGCCTTCGAGGCGCGTGGTGAGCGTCTTGTAGCCCTGCATCATGCTTGGCTCGGCCTCGTCCAGCGCCAGTGCGTCGGTCTCGGCAAGGTGCAGGGACAGGCGTAGATACACCTCACCCCTGCCGGGATGGCCGGCCGCGGCGTACGCGTCGCGATACGCTGTCAGGTCCGGCGCCAGTGCCGACAGCGAGCCGCTGCGCACCGCGACAAACAACGGATAGCCAAGCTGACCGAGCAGCGGGAAGGTGTCCTCGCTGGCGCCGGCGATACGGATCGGCGGGTGCGGTTGTTGGTACGGCCGCGGCACCGCGCGTGCCTCATTGAAGCTGTGAAACTTGCCGGCGTAGCAAAAGCTCGGCTGCGTCCAGGCGAGCTTGAGAATATCCAGTGTTTCATAGAAACGCTCGCGGCTCTCCGAGTACGGCACGCCGTAGGCGGCATACGACCGAGGGTTGCCGCTGCGCCCGGCACCCAGCAGCAGCCGGCCGCCGCTGATCTGGTCGATGGTGGCGGTCTCCTCGGCCAGCCGAAGCGGATGGCACAGCGGCAGCACCTGCACGGCGGTGCCGATCTTGATGCGGCTGGTGCGACCGGCGATTGCACTGGCGACGGTCAGCGGCGCGCTCAGCACCGAGCGAGCCGCCTGCTGGTGGATCTCGGCGAGCCAGATCGCATCGAGTCCCCACCGTTCCGCATCGGCAACCTGCTCGAGCGCCTGCGCGAACGCATCAGCGTCCGATTGTTGTTCCACCTGCCGGCGGAATTCATGGTACCAGCCGAACTCCATAACGACCACCGTCGCATTTGGAGCATCACAGCGCAACGCGTAACCTGTCACCGACAGCGACGAGAGGCCTGCACCATGCGGTTCGGACTATTCGGCAGCGCCGCGGCGCGCCGCGGCAGCGGCGAGTTCGACAGCGCCGAGGGGTTTCGCGACTTCATCGACTACAACGTCGAAGCCGAGGCGCTCGGCTTTCATGGCACGTTCGTCGTGGAACACCATTTCACCGGCTTCGGCCAGGTATCGGCGACGCTGAACCTGCTGACCTGGCTCGGCGCGCGCACGCATAAGTTGCGGCTTGGCACCGCGGTGATCGTGCTGCCCTGGCACAATCCGGTGCTGCTCGCCGAACAGGCGGCGACGCTGGACCTGCTGTCGGGAGGAAGGCTGGATTTCGGCATCGGCAAAGGCTACCGCTACAATGAATTCGCCGGCTTCGATGTGCCGATGGAAGAGGCCGATGCGCGGTTCGAAGAGTCGATCCAGGTCCTGCTGAAGGCGTGGACCTCCGAGGAACGGTTCTCGCATCACGGCAAGTACTGGCAGTTCAACGATATCGTCGTCGAGCCGCCCTCGGCGCGGAAGCCGCACCCGCAGATCTGGATGGGCGCCGGCAGTGAGCGATCGATCCGCAACGTCGCCGAGCGCGGCTTCAATCTGCTGCTCGGACAATACGCGTCGCCGGACGATGTGGCGCAGAGCATCGCGTGGTTCAGGGCCGCGGTCGAGGCGAGCGGCCGGCGTTACGATCCGATGCAGGTCGGCGTCACGCGCGCGTTCTTCGTCACCGACAGCGCGGCAGAACGCGACGCGGCGCTGGACCGCAGACTGCAGAACCGGATGCGGCAGTTGAAGCTTGCGACGCGCCCCGATGGTACGGTGCATGGCGGGCCCGATCGTGCCACCGGCGATCCGCACGCGGTCAACGTCAACAGCGCGATCTACGGCAGTCCGGACGAGATCGCCGGCAGGCTTGAAGCGCTGCGGCGCGTTGGGGTCGGCTATGTGCTGATCAACGGCGGCGGCTCGGGCGGCGGCGAACGGGGACGACAGAGCATGCGTCGATTTGCCCGCGAGGTGATGCCGTTGTTCTCCGATCAGGCCGCAGCGCAGGCGGCTGAATGACGGACCTGATCAGGCGCGGCCGCGCTGTCGCGGGTCGAGCACCAGACTTAACCGGTCGCCGACCAGGTTGACCGCCATTACCGTGAGGAACAGCGCGAGCCCCGGGAATATCATCGTCCACGGCGCGTAGCGGACATATTCGCGGCCGGCATTCAGCATCGCACCCCACTCCGGTGTCGGTGGCTGCGCCCCAAGACCCAGGAACGACAGCGTCGCGGTGAACAGCACCGCGCCGCCGAGATCGAGCGTCGTGAGCACGATCAGAATGGGAGCAAGGTTCGGCAGCAGGTGGCGCAGCACGATGCGCAAACGGCCGGCACCGACCGACCGCGCGGCTTCGACGAAGTCGCGTGCGGTCAGCGCCAATGTGGCGGCCCGCGTGATGCGGGCGAAGCGCGGAATGCCCGAGATGCCGACCGCCAGCGCCGCGTTCCACAGTCCGACACCAAGTACCGCCACGATCAGGATGGCGAGGAT
>DASXNR010000046.1:0-3116 GCA_036494925.1 Acetobacteraceae bacterium | reverse complement strand
GCTGGCATCCGCCGGCATCCAGTCCGCCCCGGAGCAGGCCTGCGACAGCGCCGAGGCCGCGGTTGCCGCGGCGGACCTGTTCGGCTTCCCGGTGGTGATGAAGATCCTGTCGCCCGACATCGTGCACAAGTCGGAGATCGGCGGCGTGCTGCTGAACGTCGGCGACAACGCCGCGGTGCGCGACGGCTACGACCTGCTGATCGCGCGCGCGCGTCGTGCGGCGCCCACGGCGCGCATCGAGGGCGTGCTGGTGGCGAAACAGTTGCAGGGCGGGGTCGAGTGCATCCTGGGCATCCACCGCGATCCGGTGTTCGGCCCCATCGCGATGTTCGGGCTGGGCGGCATCTTCGTCGAGGTGATGAAGGACGTGGTGTTCCGCCGCTGCCCGTTCGGCGACGATGTGGCGGAACAGATGATCCGCTCGATCAAGGGCGCGCCGCTGCTGCTGGGCGCGCGCGGCCGGCCGAAGGCGGACGTCAAGGCGCTGGGGCACATGCTGGCGCGGCTGTCTGCGTTCGCGCACGCGGCGGGACCGCGGCTGGCGTCGATCGATCTCAATCCGGTGTTCGCGATGCCGGAGGGACACGGCGCGTTCGCGGTCGATGCGGTGGTAGAGGTCGGCTAGGCCCCCAGCCCACGCAGCACTTCGCGCATCGCCCGCATCCCCGGATCGTCCAGCCCGACCGAGCGCTCGCCGAAGATGCGCGCGCGGCCGATCTTCGCCTGCGTTCCGCGCATCCGATCCAGGGTCGCATCCACTGCGTCCGCCGCTGCCTCCAGGATCGCTGCCGGCTCCGTCTTTCCCTCCGCGGCGCCGGCGGCGGCATCCAGTGCGTCGAGCACGGTCTTGTCACCGAGCGACGCCTTGCCGCGCGCCTGCATCGCCTGCAGCGCGGCGCGCAGCAGGGCCGTCGTCTCGGACCACGGCACCTCGGTCCGCCCACGCGTCGCCTTCGCGGCCGCCATCAACCCGGTCGCCAGCAGCGTGCCATAGCTCGATCCCGACACCTTGGTGATCGCCTGCGCGCAGGCCAGCAGCGCCATGCCGACATCCGCCGGCAGCGTCGGCAGGATCTCCAGCAGCGCTCGTCCGCCACGGGTCATGGTGATGCCGAGATCGCCGTCGCCAAGCTGGCCGTCGAGCGCGTTCAGCGCATCGGCCACCGTCTCCATGTGAGCCGCGATGCGCCGCAGTCCGTCGGCCAGCACCGGCGTGGTCAGCGCCATGTCACACCCGCCAGAACGCGCACTCGGCCGGCGCGTGCAGCAGCCGTTCCAGCTCGTCATCCAGCTTGCACAGCGTGATCGACACGCCGGCCATCTCCATCGAGGTGGCGTAACGACCGACCAATGGCATGACGATGGTGGCGCCGGCACCGCCGAGCCGCGCGGCCACGACGCGATACAGGATGTACAGCTCCTCGGGCGGAGTCGCTCCCAGGCTGTTGACCAGCACCGACACGCGGTCGCCGCGCGCCAGGGGCATGTCGGCGAGCAGATGGTCCAGCATCTCGTTCGCGACCGCATCCGCGGCGCGCAGCTTGCCGCGCCACACGCCGGGCTCGCCGTGGATGCCCATGCCCATCTCCATCTCATCGTCGGCGATGCTGAAGGTAGGGCGGCCGGCCGCCGGCACCGTGCACGAGGTCAGCGCCGCACCGATCGTGCGCACCGATCCGGCGGCCTGCTGCGCGATTCGCGTCACCTCGTCGAGGTCGGCGCCGGCTTCGGCCGCGGCCCCGGCGATCTTGTAGGCATACACCATCCCGGCGACGCCGCGCCGCTTCCCGGCTTCCGCCGCCGGCGCGCTGGCCACATCGTCGGTCAGCAGCACGGTGGTGGAGCGCACATCCTCCATCTCCAGCACGTCGCCGGCCATGTCGAAGTTCATGCAGTCGCCGCCGTAGTTGCCATACAGCCGCAGCACGCCGGCACCGCCATTCGCCGCGCGCATCGCCGCGGCCATCTGGTCCACCGAAGGCGACGAGAACACCTCGCCGATCGCGCAGGCGTCCAGCAGGCCCTTGCCGACATAGCCGGTGAAGATCGGCAGATGGCCGGAGCCGCCACCGGAGACGATGCCCACCTTGCCTGCCCTGGGCGCACCGGGCCGCTTGATGACGCGGCCATCGTCGGTTCGCTGATAGTACTGCGGATGCGCCAGGACGAGGCCTTCGAGCATCTGCTCGACGTAAAGCTGGGGATCGTTGAGCAGCTTCTTCATGGGTTCCTCCCGATGCCGGATGGCGAGGTCACGACGAGGCGGCTTCCTCGACACCACCGACCGCGACGCGGCTGCCGCGGAATGCCAGCAGCGCCGTGGCCGCCGCCGCGATCAGTGCGAACAGACAGGCGCTGAGGAAGATGCGCGTCGGCGCGAGGCCGAGCGAAAGCAGGTATCCGCCGAGCACCGGCGCTGCGATGCCGCCTAGGCGTCCGATGCCGAGCGCCCAGCCCAGCCCGCTGGTGCGCATGCGCGCGGGATACAGCTTGCCGCAGGTGCCGTTGGCGCCGGTCTGGCTGCCGATGATCGTCGCCCCGGCGAGGAAGCTCATGAGCAGCAGCAACGCATAGGGCAGCGCGACCAGAGCGATCACCGCGATGAACACGGCGCCGACCGCGTAGTGCAGCGCCAGCGTGCGTTCGGGCCCGATCCGGTCGATCGCCAGGCCGAGATACAGGACCGTAAAGATCGCGCCGAAGTCGCGCAGGCTGGAGGCGAACACCGCCTGCGGCGGGGTCATGCCGATCATGGTCAACACGGTCGGCATCCAGTAGGCGAACAGGAACAGGTTCAGCAGGCTGCAGAAGTAGACGATCCACAACAGCACGGTCTGCAGCGCGTAGCCCTCGCCGAACAGCATCCGTACCGGATTTCCCTGCGCGACATCGACCGCCCCGGCCTGCGCCGGTGCGATATCGAGGCGGCGCAGCACGGCGGCGTGGCTCGCTGACAGGTTCTGCCTGCTGGCGAGGAATCGCGGCGATTCCGGCAGCCACAGCGCCAGCGCCAGCACCAGCAGCAGCGGGAACACGCCGCCCAGGATGAAGATCGCCGGCCAGTCGTAATGTGCGAGCAGCCATGCCCCGATCTGACCGCCGATGAAGCCGCCGAG
>DASXNR010000045.1:0-28114 GCA_036494925.1 Acetobacteraceae bacterium | reverse complement strand
GGCGGTGGCCGCGTGGCGCCGACTGGTCGGCAGTTCCCTGTTCGCCGCACGGCTGGCATCGGTGCTGCTCAGTGTCGTGACGCTTGGCCTGGTCGCGGCAATTGCCCGGTCGGCCGGGATTCCGGTCGTCCCGGCGGTGCTGCTGACCGCTGGCTGTTATGGCTTCGCCTACACCGCGACCGTCGCGCGCGGCTTCGCGCTGGCCCAGCTGCTGAGCGTGGCCGGCATCGCTTTGCTGCTCGGCCCGGAGCGCCGTGCGGCACGGGCGCTGGCGGCAGGTATGCTGCTCGGTGCGGCGACCTTCGCGAACTATCTGGCGGCTTTCGTGGCCTGCGCCGCGCTGCTTCACTCGGTCATTGCCCGTCCCACCGCCATTCTCGTGCAGGCGGGAACGCAGGGCGAGGTCCGTGCGGGCGCTCTGGGTCGCCGCGTTCGCGGGGATGACAGTGGGGGGCGATCCGCGGCGGGTGCGGCTATCATTGGCTTCGCGGTCTGGCTGCCAGCCGACCTGTGGTTCTTCCTCGCGCAGCGGGATAGTCGCGCCGGCCAGTTCGCACCGTTCGAACCGGTCTCCGCGCTGACGCGGCTCGGGCAATATGCGGCCGCCAACGTGTTCGGGGGGTTGCCGCTCTACGTCGATGGCGCTGCCCGGACATCCGTCACCATCGTGCTGTCTCTTGTGCTGTTCGGCATGCTCGCGCTGATCGTCCGGCGCTGGCGCCACATCGCCGCGCCGGCGACGCGCCTGCTGCTCGGCATGGCCGCCGCCGCGCCGCCGATCGGCCTGTGGCTGCTCGGCCTGGTGTTCGACAACACGCCAATCGAGCTTCGTTATCTCGCCTTTGCCACGCCGTTCATCGGCCTGCTGCTGGCCGCCGCGCTGCCGCGCTGCCTCCGCTATGCCGTTCTGGCAATCCAGGCCCTCGCACTCCTCGGTCTCATGCTCCGCCCCGAGACGATGCAGCCGGCACGCGCAACGGCGATGGCGGCGGCACGACTCGTCGGCGACGGCGTCGTGCTGCTGCCGTACGGCAACGACGGCGTCGGCATCGTCGGAGCCTTCGCCATCGAGGCGCCGCCGACGCTTCGCCTGCTGGTGATCGGTCGCGATGCATCGCCCGCGGAGGTCCGCGCCCGCGCCTCCAGCTATCCCCGCGTGGTGCTCGCCCTGCTCGGCCAGGACGCAGCGAGCCGCGCGACGCTGCCCGTGATGCGCCATGCCTTCACCGATCCATGCTGGCGGCCGGCGGGCGAAGGGTTCAATGCGTTAGCCTTCAATCGCATCTGCGAGGCGGAATGCGCATGTCCACCGGGCGCCTCACGCTCCCCGCAACCGCGTCAATAATCCGGATTGCCGAACGGGTAGAAGTTTTTCAGGTCGATATTCTCATAGTTCAGCGCATCCAGCCGCACCGTCCCGAGGAAAGGCTCCGTCGGCTCGACCAGCAGGATCGTCCTGGCGAAGCCACTGTCGTCGAAACCGCGGCGGAAGTGCACGCGGGACTTGATCGCGATGACCTCGAAGTCGCCCGGGTCCAGACCGATCTCGGTCAGCGTGGACGGTTCCATGATCTGCACCAGGTGACGGCTGATCACCAGAACGTTGCCGTTGCCGAATGCGACACAGACCCACCCCTGTGCGTGCATGTCGATCGCGCGCAGAATGGTGCCGGTGATCCGCACCGGATCGCCAGCGGATGCATCGGCCAGTCCGCCGACGCGCAGATCGAACGCATCGCCCGGCTTCGCATCCTCGAGCGTCGCGATCGCACCGGCATCCGCGACGGTTGCGATCAGCGTATGCGACAGCCCCTGCGCGATGATCTCGCGCAGCAGCCAGGTGGCGTAGCCCGAGCGATCGCTGTGATCGGCCAGCACCACTGGTGTTTCGCCCGCCGCGATAGCCTGTTTCGCGAGCGCGACGCCGTCCGGGATCGAATGCACCTTGGTGGAGTTCAGCAGCGCCTCGCGCCGGTGCCAGGCAAACCGAGCCATGTCGTCGGCGATGCGCCGCGCCAGGTCCGCATCGCCATTGGTGACCACCTGGAATGTCATCCCGGCGTCGGGAACGTCCGACCACGGGAAGCCGAAATAAGCATTCACGGTGACATCCGGTTCGCGCGCCTCCCAGGTCAGCGCGCGCTGCACCAGGTCCATCCACGGCGAGGCGCCGGTCCATTGCACCACGGTCGGCGAGATGATCGGCACCTTCACCGTGGCATGTGCCGGCCGGTAGGTTCCGCGGATCGCCCGCACCAGCGTGCGCGCGGCGCGCTCGCCCTGCAGATGGCTGTCGTAGTGCGGGAAGTACTTGCCGCAGAACGCCAGATCGGCGTGGCGCAGGAACTCCGCGTCCTCGTTGCCATGCGGATCGAACGTCGCGGCGATGAAGACCGCCGGTCCGACCACCGCGCGCACGCGCCGCGCCAGTTCCGCCTCTGGACGCGGAATGCCGCGTGCCGCCATCGCGCCATGCACACAGAGGTAGACGCCGTCGAATGGTCCTTCAGCCTTGAGCTGAGCGACCATCCTGCCGACGAAGGTCTGGTACGCCTCCTCCGTCACCCAACCCGAACCGGAACCGGTCTTCGGCCACAATGGTGATTCGATGCCGGTCAGTTCGACCCCGTCGTACTCGCGCGCGACCTGCACGAAGCCACCCATGTAGGACTTCGGCCCCGACGCCAGCAGCGCCTCGCCGCGCGCCGGCGATCCCGGATACACGAAGTCGTCGACCGTCGTGTCGTTACGCAGGAACGTCACTGTCTCGTGCGAGAAATGCAGGACGGCGATGCGGATCGGCGTCTTCGTCATCGCGTCAGTACACCAGCGCGTGATCCACCACCGGCTCCCAGCGGCCGTTGTGCACCACCGACAGGAACGCGGACGTGGCACCGTGATGGTTGGTCGGGCTGAACGAGTAGGTACCGCCGAACAGGTCGTGGAAGTTCTGGATGCTCTCCATCGCCTTCACCAGACTGTCCACCGTCAGGTCGCGACCGGCCCGCTGCAGCGCCTCGATGACGATCTGTGCCGAGGTGTAGCCCATCTCGCCCAGGTAGTTCACGTCGACGCCGTAGCGCGCCTTGTATTTCTGGGTGAACGCCTTGATCGCCGGCCGAGGATCATCGGGATAGGCGTAGAGCGACGGCGCCATCGAATAGAACCCCTCCGCGACATTGCCCGGCGCCTCGGCGATCGCGGTATCATACGACGCCACCTGGCCAAGCAGATCGACGTTCCAGCCAAGCTTCTTCACTGTCGCGATGATCAATGTGGAATCGCGCACGATGGTACCCATGGTGATCAGGTCGCAATTCGCCTCGCGCAGCTTGGCGATCGCCGCGGTGAAGTCGGTGTCGGTCGGCTTGTGCGCGGTGGTAGCGACGATCTTCAGGCCCATCGCCTCGGCCTGCATCTGCGCTCCGGCCAGCACGTCCTTGCCGAAGTCGGTGTCCTGATACATCGCGCAGATCGATTTCCGGCCACGCTGCTCGACAAAGTACTTCACGCCCGCCCGCATCTGGTCGACATACGACGAATACTGGCTGAACTTCAGGCGGTTGAACGGCTCGAACATCGAGCGCGCCGCCGACAGCGGCAGCAGCTTCGGCACATTCTTCTCGAGCGCCATCGGGAAGGTGGCATTGTTCATCGGCGTGCCGCCGTCCTCGATGGTGAAGAACACGCCGTCATTGTTGACCAGCTTGTTGATCGCCTGCACCGCGCGCGGCACCTGGTACTGGCTATCCTCCACGATGTAGCGGATCTTGCGGCCGTTGATGCCGCCCTTCTCGTTCACCTCGTCGAACGCGAGGCGCACCGCGTTGGCGTTGTTGACGCCCTGCACCGCGGTGACGCCGGACAGGTCGGTGATGGTGCCGACCAGGATCTCGGTATCGGTGACGCCGCGTTGGGTCTCGGCGAACGCGCCGGAGGCGAGCATGCTCAGCGCGACCGCGGCCAGGAGTGGTGCGGCAAATCGTCCCGGATTCATTTTGGATCCTCCCGTGATTGCGCGGAAGGCTAGCGCAACCACCGAAAGCCAGAAAGACCTTAATACGGAGGAAGATCGAGAGCCACGGAGGGCCACGGAGAACGAATTGAGTGCGCCGCGCGCCCGCTATAATTGAACTCCGTGGCCCTCTGTGGCTCTCGATCTTCCTCCGTGTTGAATCCTTTCTTATGGCTTGACCAACCGCTCTGGCGGGCGGGACGTTCCCCGATTGCCCCGAGCGTCAGGCGTCGGGGACCACCAGGAACAGATCGGTATCACCGGTGTCCTGACCAGACGCGGTCAACAGCGCATGTGCCTGGCCGCGATGATGCGTCTGGTGGTTGAAGAAATGCACCACCAGCGGCCCCTTGTGCCGACGCAACTCCCTGCCCGCCGAACCGCTGAACCACACCAGGTCCTCGGCCAGCCAGGCATCGTCGACGCGGTTGGCCCAGGCGATGATGTCGGCGTCCGCCTGCTCGCGTCGCGCCTGCAGCGTGGCGAAGTCGCCCACCATGCCGGCGCTCTGCTTCTGGCCGACCTCCGGCTTCGGCCACCCGTCGAAGCGCGACATCCACTGCGTGTCGCCCCAGACGAGGTGCGTGAGCGTGCCGTGGATCGACTGCCAGAACGCGCCGCGGTCGGCCTTGCGTTCGGCGTCGGTCAACTGCGCGGCGGCGGCATAGAGGCGGCGGTTCATCTCGGCATTGTATTGCGCCATCAGGCGGACATAGGCGGGTGTGATCATGCGGAGGGCCTCCTTGCCGAATCTCGCTAGGTGACGAAGTGCCGGTCGCCGTCAAGCTTGATCGAGCGAGTCAATATGCCGCCCGGCAGCGGCGATTTGATCCAGATCAACGAATACAACGGCGTTTCATGGCAACAGACTCCAGTCTCAGGAGCCAGGCATGTCCAGCTACGTCCTCGTTCCGGCCACCGGCGCCGACACCGACGAGCCGGTCTTCGCCACCGCACTGACGGTCGCCCGGCTCCTGCCTGCCCATCTGGAATTCCTCCACGTACGTGCCGACGTGCAGGAGACGCTGACCGCCATGGCATCAGCTGATGCCGGTGGCGGTATCGGCTTCGGCCAACTCTTGGAGACACTGGAGCAGGAGGTGGCAGACCGGCAGAAGAGGGCCGAACTGGCGTTTCGTGACTTTTGCGAACGCGAACACCTTCTGGTCTCTGCCGAACTTTCGGCTGCGCTGCCCTCGGCCGAATGGCGCGTGGAAACCGGTGACGAACCGACGTGGCTGGCGGCGCATGGGCGGGCGGCCGACCTGCTGGTGATCGGACGCGCCCGCGACGGCGAAGCCGTTGCCATGGACATGCTCGAGGCAGCGCTGATGGCGACCGGGCGTCCGGCGCTGATCGCGCCGGCGCAGGCGCGAAGCGAACTTTCCGGCATCGTCGCGATCGCGTGGAAGGACGGACCGGAAGCCGCCCGCGCCGTCGCAGCCGCTCAGCCGTTTCTCCGAATGGCCGACCAGGCGATCATCTTCTCGGTTATCGAGGATATACGTACCGACGAACCGTCCTGCGAACGGCTTCGCCACGCCCTGGCATGGCACAATCCCAAAACCGAGGTGCAGTGCCTGAAGCACGGCGACCGTTCGGCGGTGGACACACTGCTCGGTGCTGTTGCGGCGGCCAATGCCGACCTGCTGGTCATGGGTGGCTACGGCCACAGCCGCGTGCGCGAGGTGATGTTCGGTGGCTTCACCCGTCGCGTCCTGTCGCATGCCGACCTGCCGGTGCTGATGGCGCATTGATCCGGTTCCGCGCCGTTCGCCAGGGCAGAATGGGATCCTTTGCAGCACTGCATTGATCGAGATCAAAGCCATTTGCCGCCACTCGGCTATGCTTGCGGCGGCTGAAGTCAGGAGGAGTGAATGCCGGCAAACGTCCAGATCGCGTTCCGCGGGATGGAGACGTCGCCCTCTGTCGAGGCCCAGGTACGGCGCAGGGCAGAAGAGCTTCAGCAGCTTTCGGATCGTGTGACCGCCTGCCGCGTCACGCTGGAAGCTGCCCACCGGCGCCATCGTCAGGGCACGATCTATCGTGTGCACGTGGAACTCGCGGTGCCGGGCGGCAAGATCGTGGTGAACCGGGAACCGGGCGAGAACCACGCGCATGAGGACATGCACATCGCGGTCCGCGACGCCTTCGATGCCGCGCGTCGGCGATTGCAGGATCATATGCGTCGCCTCGACGGCCAGACAGCATGAGGCGCCGCCGGTCGGAACCATCGCGCAGATGTTCGCCGAGCGCGACTGTGCTTTCCTGGAAACCGCGGGCGGCGAGCACGTGTATGTCAGTCGCAACGCCGTCGCCGGCGGCGGCTTCGGTCAGCGGGCCACGCCGCCGGAAGGATGGCCGGTGACTGGAGCGGTTTCGGCGCCGAACTGGACACGAGCTGTGGCCCTGAGAGCGGTTTCAGGCAAAGTGGAATCGCGGCAGGGCGATGGGTTTCGCTGCGCTCTACCCATCCTACGAGTTGGCGCGCACGGGTTGCCGTAGGATGGGTAGAGCGCATCGAAACCCATCCTCCCGGACGCGATTCCCACTTCCCTGAACAGCCGCGATCAGACGCGATGCGTCTCGTGTGTGGACGGATGAAACAGCTCTTCCGGCGACAGCTTACGTGGCGACAGTCCCTCGGCGTGATGGCGGCGCAGGAACGCGTCCAGCACATGACGATTCGCCTCCAGTCCATAGGACCAGAAGTCCTCACCCATCAGCCGCCGCGCAGCGAGCAACTGTTCGTCCACAAACGGCAGCGTCACCTTGGACGCGGCAACGTCGCCCAGCTTCGCCAGCGCCCGTGCCTTCGCCTGCTCGAACGCCTTCATCAGGGCGACCGGCAGCCACGGATGCTGCTCTGCCAGCGTGCGGCGGACGCCAAGGATGTGCATGATCGGAAAGATGCGCGTCTTGCGGAACCATTCGGCCGCAGCCGCGGCGGGATCGGGATACAGCCAGCCCACCTGCGGATGCCGGCCGAAGCAGGACGGCGCGCGCGGGCCGATCACCGCGTCGATTTCGCCGTCCGCCAGCATGCCGGAAATGGTGGCGCCTTCCGGCGCATCCTCGACCCGCACATCGGGCGGCAGGTGCAGCGCGATCTTCTCGATGCGTCCCGCCTGTTCGTAGCCGCCGCGCACCCAGGCGATGTCCGACGGCTTCACGGCGTGCTCGTCCTCCAGCATCGCGCGCGTCCAGACATTCGCAGTGACCTGATATTCCGGCACGCCGACGCGGCGGCCCTTGAGGTCCTCGGGCCGCGCGATGCCGCGATCGGTTCGGATATAGATCGAGTTGTGACGGAACGAGCGCGACGGGAACACCGGCACGCCGACATACGGACAGTCGCCGTTCGCAGTCTTCACCGTGAAGCTGCTCATCGATAACTCGCAAATGTCGAAGTCGGCATGACGGAAAGCGCGGAAGAAGATCTCCTCCGGCTCCAGCAGCATGAACAGCGGATCGACACCGTCGATCTGCACGCTGCCATCGACCAGCGGGCGCACCCGATCGTAGTCGCCACAGGCGATGGACAATGCGAGCCTGCTCATTCTGCCGCCCCGCCTGGCAGGTCATAGTCGTTGGCTGTCAGCATCGCTCTAATCCTTGATCTCCATATCCTCGTAGGACGGGAACGGGCTCATCCAAACATCGGTGATCGTGTGCTTCGTCACGCGCGGACCAATCCCATTGAGTGCCCGCAGATCCATGATCGGCGCGAACATCACCCGGTCGATCGTGAGCTGCTGGATCTGGTCGAGCATCGCCTCGCGCTTGGCGGCGTCGCGTTCGCCGGCCTGGCGCAGAAACAGTTCGTCGATATCAGGGTAGCCGCCATTCGCGTAGGCACCCTTGGACCAGATGAACGAATCGACCCGACTGGCGGCATTGCCGGAGTTTCCCGACGCGACCATGTATAGCGCCGGCAGTTTCTTCTCCAGCCAGCTCGCGTAGAACGTCGCGCGCTCCATCTGCCGGAACCTGACGCGGATGCCGACCGCGTTAAGATCGTTCACCACCGCTTCGGCCACCGTCGGAAAGCCTGGGATCGCGGCGAACTCGCCGGCGTCAATGCCGTTGGGATAGCCGGCCTCGGCAAGCAACTGTTTCGCCTTGTCCGGATCGTATGGCAGCGGCTCGGCCTGCAGCGCGAATTCCATCACGCGCGGCACAATCACCCCCGCCGGCGGGCAGAAGCCGAGGCACGCGGCCTGGTTGATGTCCTTGCGGTCGAGCGCGTAGTTCACCGCCAGTCGCAGCCGCTTGTCGTGCCACGGCGACTTCGGGTCCCATTGCCTGGCGAACTCGATCCAGAAGATCGAGGCATGCTTCGTCGCCACGATCTGAATCCCTGCCTTCTGCAGGCCCTCTGCATCGGGCCCGTCGAGCGCAATGCCGATATCGGCCTCGCCGGTCCTCACCATCAGCGCTCGCGTGGTGGCTTCCGGAACGCTTCGCATCACCAGCGTCTTCACATTCGGCACGCGCCGCCAGTAGTCGGGAAATGCTTCGAGCACGTACTCGATACCCGGCTTGCCGCTGACGAACCTATATGGACCAGCGCCGATCGGATGCTTCTTGAAGCCGTCGTCGCCGACCTCGGTAAGATACTGCTTCGGCAGGACGATGCCGGCCGCACTGGCGGTGGTGCCGAAGAAGGTCATGAAATCCGGCCACGGCGTGCCGAGGTGAAAACGCACGACCCGCGGATCGACGATCTCCACTTGCGTGACATGCTCGTGCAGGGTCTTCGCGGCGGCGCCACTGTAGCGCTCAAAGCTGAACTTGACGTCCTCCGTCGTCAGCCTGTCGCCGTTGTGGAATTTCAGGTCCGGGCGGAGCCTGAATTCATAGATCAGGCCATCTTCGCTTTCGCTCCAGGATTCGGCGAGGCTCGGTCCCATCTTCTGCCCGGGATACGGACGTACCAGCGCATCGTGAATCGCATACAGCATGCCGAACGGCGTTATCTGCGGCGGCGCGGTGGATGGGTCGAACCAACTCGGTGGGATGGTCACGTGCCAGGCCATGACAACCCGCCCCGATGGGGCCCGGTTCTCGGCGACGGAGGCGGTCGCGGCGAGGACGATCCCGGTGAACAGCAGCGCTACGGACAATACCAGGCGCCAACGCGTCGGTTGCAATGACATCACGGTCCCCCCACGATTTTCCTCATCCGAAGTCGGATGGGCATTTGTCCTCTTGATGACCGCGCTGCCCTCGCCGGTCAACCGCCGAACGCCTTCCCGCCGCGTGACCCTCGTCGTGATTGGGACTAGATTTCCAACCAGGACCAGGAGGGCGTCCCTTGCAACGGCAAACCATCGCGATCGCCGGCGTCGAGCTTGAACTGTTCGAGACCGGCGAGGGTCCGCCGATCCTGTTCCTGCACAATGGTGGCGGCTTCGATCCCGAGCAGCCGTTCATCCGCCTGCTGTCCGCCAGGCACCGGTTCATCGCGCCCTCACATCCGGGATTTGGTCGCTCGACACTGCCGGACTGGATCGATTCCTGCGACGACATCGCCTACGTTCATTTGGAATTGATGGACCGGCTCGGGCTGCGGCAGGCGGACATCGTCGGCTGTTCGATCGGCGGCTGGATCGCCGCTGAACTCGCGACCAAGTCGCCGGAGCGGGTGCGCAGGCTGGTGCTGGTCTGCCCCGAGGGCGTCAAGGTGGGACCCGCCGACAGGCTCGACATCCCGGACATCTACGCGATGCCGGAAGATGAGCTGGATCGCATCGCCTACCATGATCCCGCGCAAATGCAGCTCGATCCATCCCAACTCAGCGACGAGCAGCTCGGTGTTCTCGTGCGCAACCGCGAGACGACGGCGCTGCTGGTCTGGAAACCGTACATGCACAATCCCAAGTTGCGCCACCGGCTGCACCGCGTCACTGCGCCGACACTGTTCGTGCGGGGCGAGAGCGACGGCCTGGTGTCCGCCGACTATGTTGCCGCGTATGCGCGCCTGCTGCCGAACGCCCGCGTCGCGACGATCGGCAAGGCGGGTCATTCGCCCCATCTGGAACAGCCGGACGCCTTCGCGCGCACGGTGCTGCAATTCCTGGAGACGAACTGATGCGGGCCTGGCATTTCAGCGAGAACGCCTATCCCTATCTGCCGCCGGCCGACGAATACGAGTCGATCCGCGTCAATCTGCCCAACCGGATTTACGATCCGGAGCAGGGCGCCAAGCTGTACGACCGCTTCCTCGATGAATGGCTGATCGCGGAAGACGAGGGCATGGAGATCATGCTCAACGAGCACCACCAGACCGCGACCTGCGTCGATCCCGCGGCGCCGCTGGTGCTCGCGGCCCTCGCGCGCCTGTCGAAGAAGGCGCGGCTGCTGATCCTCGGCAATCCGATCGCCAACCGACGCCAGCCGGTGCGCGTGGCCGAGGAGATGGCGATGGTCGACGTGCTGTCGCGTGGCCGACTGGAAGCGGGCTTCGTGCGTGGCGTGCCGTACGAGGTGCTGCCAGCCAACAGCAATCCGGTGCGGATGAACGAACGTGAGTGGGAGGCACTCGACCTCATCATCAAGGCGTGGACCAGCCATGACGGACCGTTCAGCCACGAGGGCCGCTTCTTCCACTATCGCGCGGTGAATATCTGGCCGCGCTGCTACCAACAACCGCATCCGCCGGTCTGGATCAGTACTACAAGCCCCTCCGGCGCGGCCCATGTCGGCGCGCGCGGCTTCGTACAGGCGACCTTCCTCACCGGCTTCGACGGCACACGCGCGATCTACGATGCATACCGCCGCGGCTGGCGCGAGGCCGGACGCGGCAATGATGTGCCGGCGCATCGTCTGGCCTATGCCGCGATGGTCTACGCCGCGCCGAACGAGGCGGATGCGTACGCCGGGGCAGAGAAACTGCTGTGGTACATCACCTCAAACAAGGTGCCGCCGCACTTCGCGAATCCGCCGGGCTATGTGCCCGTGCAGGCCAACGTGGCGATGCTGCGCGGCGCCGAACATCCGCTCAGCGCATTCCGGCGCGCTGCTACGGTAGAGGGCGCGATCGAGGCCGGCATCATGTTCGCCGGCACGCCCGACCAGGTGCATCGGCAGATGAAGAAGCTGTACGACCACGTCGGCGGCTTCGGCCATCTGCTGATCATGGGCCAGGCCGGGTTCCTCGAGCACGACGAGACCGTGCTGGGGATCAGGACTTTCGCGCGAGAGGTCTATCCACGGATCAAAGCGGAATGCCCCGACACGGCGATTACCGGCGTGGCGTGAGCTGACGCCCGCGTCAGCGATTGCGCGCCCTCGACGCGCCGACCGGGCTGTCGATCACGCCGAACGATCGTGAATTCGTCCCGGCCTGCCCGATCTGGTAGCCCTCGGCGCTCAGTCCACGCCGGATCAGTTCTCGTACCGCCGCGGCCCGACTGGGCATGCGTTGGGCGAACCGGAAGTCATCGATTGCGGTCAGTTCTTCACCGTCCAACATGATCTGCAACCGCTCTCCCCTGGTGAGAGCATTGCCTTTGGCAGTTGCTTCCGCCACCGCAGCGACCTCCAGAAAGGCAGTCACGTACTCATTCATTCCTAATACGTTGCTTACTCATTCATAGTAACCACGTCAACCGCTTATTTCGCGGTTCTGTGAGTGGCCGGCTCGGAAGGCTCACTTTGCCGAGAAGACAGAACACACCCACTGCGAAAAAACTCGACGACGGCAGGGCGGTTTCCAAGCTTGTTAAGCACGGGAAGATTGCGCGCGTGGCGCACGGAGGGCCCTGGTGAAGAGATCGGCCGCACGGCGAGGGCGTCACGCCATCCTGCTGGTCGACGACGACCCCGCGCTCGGAGCTGCGATGAAGGAACATTTGGCCGAAGGTGTTATCGAGGTCATTCAGGTGCATGATTCCGCGGTGGCGCTGGGCGTGCTCGAAGCCCGGCGGGAGATCGATCTGCTGATGACCGCGATCACCATGCCTACGGGAGTGTCCTGTACCGTGGCCCTGATGGTCCGCCCGCTCGCGGAGGGCGTCGGCTTCGTCTTTATAACCGGGCGCCCGCAGCTGCTCGACACCGCAGGGAACCTGCGGGACAAGGCATTCATCAAACCGGTCGATCTGGCACAGGCAATTCGCCATCGGCTTGCCGGGTGACATTTGCACTCAGGTTTGCCGGAATACCGTCGAGGTTCGTCAAACGCGTGACCGGCGTGTAGATTGGCAGGGCTATTCGACGATTGTCTTGTCAGGAGCCGGACACCATGGCGGTTATCGAAACGGCATCCAGCGAAGCCGGCCGCGACTTCATCCGCGACATAGTCCAGGCCGACCTCGATGCCGGGCGCGTGTCCACGGTGGTCACCCGCTTTCCGCCGGAGCCGAACGGCTACCTGCACATCGGCCACGCCAAGGCGATCAGCCTGAACTTCGGCGTGGCGGAGGAATACCACGGCCGCTGCCACCTGCGCTTCGACGATACCAACCCGACCAAGGAGGAGCAGGAATTCATCGACGCGATCAAGCGCGATGTGCATTGGCTTGGGTTCGACTGGCGCGGCCACCTGCATCACGCGTCGGATTATTTCGAACAGCTCTACGAATGGGCCGAGTACCTGATCCGCGCCGGCAAGGCCTATGTCGATGACACGCCGCCCGACCGGATGCGCAGCCAGCGCGGCACGCTGACCGAGCCGGGACAGAACTCGCCGGACCGCTACCGGCCGATCGACGAGAACCTCGACCTGTTCCGCCGCATGCGCGCCGGCGAATTCCCCAATGGCGCGCGTGTGCTGCGCGCCAAGATCGACATGGCGTCGCCCAACATGAACCTGCGCGATCCGGTGCTTTACCGCATCCTGCACGCCGAACATCCGCGTACCGGCGACGCCTGGTGCATCTATCCCACCTACGACTACGCGCACGGCCAGTCGGACGCGATCGAAGGCATCACCCACTCGCTGTGCACGCTGGAGTTCGAGGATCACCGGCCGCTGTACGACTGGCTGATCGAGAACCTGCCGGTGCCGGCGCGACCACACCAGTACGAGTTCGCACGACTCAACATCGCCTACACCGTGATGTCGAAGCGCATCCTGACGCGGCTGGTGAGTGAGGGTCACGTCACCGGCTGGGACGATCCACGCATGCCGACGCTGGCTGGGGTGCGCCGGCGCGGCATTCCCGCGGCGGCGCTGCGCGACTTCGTGCGACGCGGCGGCATCACCAAGTCGAACAGCGTGACGGAATACGCCGCGTTCGAGTATTCGATCCGCGAGCTACTCAACCGCGTCGCGCCACGGCGCATGGCGGTGCTGAGGCCGATGAAGCTGGTGCTCGAGAACTGGCCCGAGGGCCGCACCGAAACGCTGGAGGCGATCAACAACCCCGAGGATCCCGCGGCGGGCACGCGCCCGATCACGTTCGGCCGCGAGCTCTATATCGAACGCGACGACTTCATGGAGGATCCCCCAAAGAAATTCTTCCGCCTGGCACCTGGCCGCGAGGTGCGGCTGCGCTACGGCTACTTCGTCACCTGCCGCGAGGCGGTGAAGAACGCCGCCGGCGAGGTGGTGGAGCTGCGCTGCACCTATGATCCCGCGACGCGGGGCGGCAACTCGCCGCCCGATGGGCGCAAGGTGCAGGCGACGCTGCACTGGGTGGCGGCGGTGGATGCGATCGAGGCGGAAGTGCGCCTGTACAGCCACCTGTTCGCGCGACCCGATCCGGGCGCGGACGGCGACATCATGGCCGATCTCAACCCGGACTCGCTGGAAGTACTGCACGGCTGTCTGCTGGAACCCGCGCTGGCCGCCGCACCGATCGGCGAGGCCGTGCAGTTCGAGCGGCTCGGTTATTTTTGCGCCGATCCGGATTCCGCAACCGGCAGGCCGGTGTTCAATCGTACTGTCGGCCTGCGCGATACCTGGGCGAAGGTGCAGGGAAAGCGAGGCTAGCATCATGCATTTCGGCGCCGCCATGTTCTTCACCGACGCCGCGATGGCGCCTGGCGAGCTCGGCCCGCAGCTCGAGCAACGTGGTTTCGAATCGCTGTGGGTCCCGGAGCATTCGCACATCCCGCTGGTGCGCACCAAGGCGTTCCCCGGCGGCCCCCAGCTGCCGCGTCCTTACTACGACATCATGGACCCGTTCCTGGTGCTGACCGCCGCGGCGGTCGCAACCAGGACGCTCAAGGTCGGCACCGGCGTCTGCCTGATCAACCAGCGCGATCCGATCCAGACCGCCAAGCTGGTCGCCTCGCTCGACCAGTTGTCCGGCGGACGCTTCCTGTTCGGCGTCGGCAACGGCTGGAACAAGGAGGAGATGGAGCACCACGGCACGAACTTCAACACGCGCCACCAGCTGTCGCGCGAACGGATCGAGGCGATGAAGGCGATCTGGTCGTAGGACATTGCCGAGTATCACGGCGAATTCGTCAACTTCGCACCGATGCAGACCTGGCCGAAGCCGGTTCAGCTGCCGCTTCCGGTGATAGTCGGCGGCGCGTTTCCGTATGGCGCGCGGCGCGCGGTCCGCTACGGCGACGGCTGGATTCCCGGCGCCGGCACCACGCGGCATGGCGATATCGCGGCGACACTGCCGCAATTCCACAACCTGGCGCGCGAAGCGGGGCGCGAGCCGGCCTCGCTACCGGTTACGCTGTTCCGTGTCGCCGACGATCTTGAGCGGCTGCATCAGTACCGAGAGCTGGGTATCGCGCGGGTGGTGATCAGCCTGCCGGCGGCGAAGCGGGACGCGATCCTGCCGATCCTCGACCGTTGGGCGCCGCTGATGCGTGCCGCCGCCTGAGATGACCGAAGTTTCCTGTGCAACCGTCTGTCAGGTGTGATCCACGTCACTGACGGACGGCACTTTCACAGGCCATGCTGCATCGTGCCCGAAAAAGCTGCTCGGGCGAGGGGTACGGCAAATGGACAGCGTCGTCATCGATCGGGATGCGCGGCGCGCGGCGCGCATCGCCGCCGCTGTCGCCGCGCAGGACCGCAGCGAAGCGGTCCTGAATACCATCCGCACGCAGGGCATCCTGAGATTGTTGCCCGAACGGGATCTGCAGGCTCTGCTGCGTCAGTCCTCGACCCGGTTGTTGCCGAAGAGCCACGTGCTGTTCCGCGCCGGCGACGAAGGGCACTCGGTCGTCCTGGTCCTGCAGGGCTATGTCAAGCTCTCCACCATGGCGCCAAATGGCCGCGAGGTGGTGGTGGAGATAGCCGGGCCCGGATCGATCTTCGGTGAGCTTGCGGTGCTGAACGGTGCGCCTCGGCAGGCGGACGCAACGTCGCTCACGTCGTGCCGCGTGATGGCGTTCGACGGCGCGCTGTTCCGGCGCTCGCTTGCCGGCACGCCGGAGGCGATGTTCGCAGCGATCCGCCTGCTGGGCGAGCGGCTGTCCGCATCCAAGGTGCGGGAGATGGACGCGGTATCGCTGCCCGCGCCGGTGCGGCTGGCGAAGGCCCTGCTGCATCTGGCGAACTTGCATTCGGAACGCGTCGAGGACGGCGTGCAGATCGGTTTCCGGCTATCGCAGCGTGAGCTTGGCGCGATGACCGGGCTGATCCGCGAGAGCATCAACAAGCACTTGAAGGCCTGGCGCGCCGCGGGATGGGTGGAATTATTCGCCGGCAACGTGACGCTGCGCGACGTGAGCGCGCTGCAGGACTACGTGCGCGACAACGAGGCGCCGTAACGTCTTTCCGTCAGCGAGAGAAATCGGCGCGGCGTAGTGAATCGAATCACTTCGCCAGCGGGCCGAACGCGCGAGACTTGGCGGCCGCTGCCGAAGGAGGAGGTGATGATCGGGACAGCACTCATAGCAATGGCGGCGCTGGTGATCGCCATTCTTGGCTGCGCCTGGGTGAAGCCGGTCGGGCTGAGGGAAGGCCATCACACGACGGCTGCCGACGACTAGGCGGTTTCAGGTAAAGTGGAAACCCATCGCACAAGCTTCAGGTCAGGCCGAAAATGCTCTATGTCGGCGGACGTTGGGCGGCGCTCACGATGCGCTGGGCGAGCGCCGGCGCTGCTTGCCAAAGCGCCACCACCCGGCGGACCGGTTGACGAAGAGGCGGACCGGATGGCGCCGACTGCGAAGGCTGCAGGCATAAAACCGCGCCCGCGAGGTCAACGCGGCGTCGGATTGCCAACCCCAGCACCACAGAGCGTCAGCCACTCCCCGGCGTCGGCGGACCGCGGCAGGCCTGCTTCCGAGGAATTCTACTTCGGGGTGCTCACAGTACGCTTGCGATCAGGTTCAACACATGGCGCGCGCGAGTTATCGTCACTCGCGATGCCGTGGACATCAGTCGGCACAGCGCACAGTCTCGTTGCGTCCATCGCATGGAGACCGTCATGACCACAGCGACGACCTGCATCCGCAACGCCGCCTGCACGGTCGCCTGGGATGCCGCGAACCGGCGGCATGCCTACCTGATGGGCGGCGACGTCGCCTTCACCGGTGACACGCTCAGCTACGTTGGCAGGCACTACGACGGACCGGCAGATGCGACGATCGACGGCACCGATCTGATGGTGATGCCCGGGCTGATCGACCTGCACTCGCACCCGAGCACCGAACCGTTCTATCGCGGTGTGCGCGAGGAACACGGCGTGCCCGCCATGTACATGAGCGGCCTCTACGAACGCTCGGTCGCGTTGCAGCCCGATGCCGTCGCGCGCAAGGCCGGCAAGCAGGTGGCGTTCTGCGAGATGCTGCTCTCCGGCGTCACCAGCGTGGCCGATCTGTCCGGCATCGACGAGGGCTGGATCGAGCTGGCGGCGCAGAGCGGACTGCGCGTGTTCCTCGCCCCCAGCTACGCCTCGGCACGCTGGTATCTCGACAACGGCTGGGCGCTGAAATACCGCTGGGACGAGGCCGCCGGCCGTCGCGGCCTCGACGCGGCGCTGGCGCTGATCGAACACGCCGCCGCGCATCCCTCCGGCCGCCTGTCGGGCATCGTGTCGCCGGCGCAGATCGACACCTGCACGACCGATCTGCTGCGCGACAGCTTCGCCGCGGCGGAGGCGAGCAACCTGCCGCTGACCGTGCATTGCGCGCAGAGCGTCAACGAGTTCCTGGTGATGGTCGATCGCCACGGCGTCTCGCCGGTGCAGTTCGCCCGCGACCTCGGCATCCTGTCGCCGCGCACCGTGCTGGGGCACGCGATGTTCATCGACGAACACTCCTGGGTGCGCTGGCACACCCGTACCGACCTGGGGATCCTGGTGGAGACCGGCACCAGCGTCGCGCATTGTCCCTCGCCGTTCGCGCGCTACGGGCACACGCTGGAGGACTTCGGCCGCTATCGCCGCGCCGGCGTCAATCTCGGCATCGGCACCGATGTTGCGCCGCACAACGTGATCGAGGAGATGCGGCTGGCGGCGATCCTCGCGCGCGTGGCGGCGCGTGACATCACCACAACCAGCGTCGCCGCGCTGTTCCATGCCGCGACAGTGGGCGGTGCGGAGGCGCTCGGACGACCGGACCTCGGGCGGTTGGCGGCTGGTGCGAAGGCGGACCTCGTGCTCGTGGATCTCGCCAATCCATGGATGCGGCCGGCGCGTGACCCGCTGCGCTCGCTGGTGTTCACCGCCGCGGATCGCGCCGTTCGCACTGTGTACGTGCATGGCGCGAGGGTGATGGAGCACGGGCGCGTGCTGACAATGGACCACGAAGCGGCGCTCGCGGAGGTGGCGGAGGGGCAGCAGCGCATGCTGCGGGATGCGCCGTCGCGCGACTGGGCGGGAAGAACGGCGGACCAGATCTCGCCACTGAGCCTGCCCATGCTGGGGTAAGGCCAGGGACAATTTTGCTTCTGTTCTCATCGCGACTAAAATAATGTAAGGAATTGCGCTGGTTGGGCGCGAGGAATGAGCCATGCAGAGGTTGCGGACCAGGTGAGGCGGCTCCTGATTCTACTGCTGCTCGCGGTCGTGCCGATCCAGACCTTTGCGCAGCCGCCATCGGCGCCGGAGCGGCGGGTCGCATTCGTGATCGGCATCGGCGCCTATCAGCATGCTCCGAAGCTGGCCAATCCGGTGAACGACGCCCGGGCCGTTGGTGAGGCGCTCCGAAAGCTGAATTTCACGGTCGATGAGGTTTACGACCCTGATTTCCGCCAATTGACCCGCGCTTTGCGGGAGTTTGGCATCAAGGCACAACAGTCCGATGTGGCCGTCATCTACTACGCCGGCCATGGCGTGCAGGTGGCGCGCGAGAACTACCTGCTCCCAGCCGATGCGGTGCTCGAGCGCGAGCGCGACCTGGTCTACGAGGCGCTGTCGCTCGACCTCTTTCTAGGCGAGATCTCGCAGGCCCAAAAGCTTGGCATCATCCTGCTGGACGCGTGCCGCAACAATCCGTTCGTCGACCGGCTGACGCGCTCGGTGACCATTAGCAGCCGGGGCCCTGCCTCCGCGGGTCTGGCACGCGTGGACAGCGTCCCGCGCAACACCCTGGTGGCGATGGCGACCAAGGCGGATCAGACCGCCGAGGACGGCAGCGGAGGCCACAGCCCGTTCGCGCAGGCGTTGATCGAGAACCTGCAAAAGCCGGGCCTGGAACTGAGCCTGTTCTTTCGCAGTGTGCGCGACAGCGTGCTGCGCGAGACCAACAACCAGCAGGAACCTTACATCTTCAGCTCGCTGGGCGCGGAGCCGTTCTACTTCCGTCCGCGCCCGCCAAATCGGCCGCCGGTGATCGCTGCGATCCCGCCGATGGAGGTGCGCGACAACGCGGGGCCAACGCCGTTGCCGATCCCGAAGCCGACCGACCCCGACCAGGACCCGCTGTCCGTGCGTATTACCGGACTGCCGCGCTCGGGAGAGGTACGGATCGAGGGCCGACTGGTCACGCCGGGGGCGGTCTACAACGTCGATCGCTTCGCGACCGCGACCTACAAGCCCACCGGAAATTCGTTGGGTGACGTAGGGACGGTCGACATTCTGGTGGAGGACGGCCGCGGCGGCAGCGCCATGGGGAGCATGCCGGTCACGGTTGTCGCCTCCAATCGCCCCCCCGTGACCGAACCGCCTCGTCGCCTGCGCATCTACACCGGGGCACTCGGCATCACGCCACCCACCGATCCGGATGGCGACAAGCTGTCGGTGACGATCCGTAGCCTGCCTCGTGGGCTGGTGCGGTTTGGCGTGACCACGCTGCGCATCGGCGATCAGGTGCAGCCCGAGCAGTTGCCCGCCCTGACCTATGTGCCGGAACCGGGCTTCAGCGGCCCCGCGGGCAATTTCCAGTATCTCGTCGAGGACGGCCGGGGCGGCCGCGCGGACGGCGTCATCGAAATCGAGGTCATGGACCCCGCCGAGGCGGCCGCGCAGATGGCGGAAGCCGCGGTATGGGAGCGGCTTCGAGCGACCGGGCGTCTGGAGGATGTGGATACGTTCCTGCGACTGTATCCGACCTCGTACCTGGCGGCGGCCGCCCGGCACCGGCACGACGAGTTGGTCAGCCAGAACACGCCGCCCGCTCCCGCGCCAACGCCAACCCCGCAGCCGCCAGCTCCGCAGTTGGCCCCGCCGGCGCAGACCGCAGCGAACGTTGCCCTTCCGCTTCCGGCGCCGCCACCGGCCGAACAGCTGCAGAAAGCGCCGAACAAGGTGGCTGCCCTGCAGCCGATCCTGCCGCCGGCTGCGCCGCCGCCGCCGCAGCGCGACCTCGCCATGATTGTGCCGCCCATTGCAGCACCGTCAGCCGCCAGCGACGATCGGACGTTCCAGGACTGCCCGACCTGCGTGACGATGGTCCGCATCCCTGGCGGTACACTCATGATGGGTCAGGGCTCCAAGGATTCGACCGCCGTCCCGGTCCACAAGGTGGTCCTGCGTTCCTTCGCCCTCGGCGAGTATCCGGTGACGGTCGCTGACTGGAACGCCTGCCGCGCCGACGGCGTCTGTGGGCCGCCGCCGCGCATGGCGGTGGCACAGGATGCGACACCGATTCACAACGTCAGTTGGGACGACGCGCAGCTCTTCATTACCTGGATTTCGCGTCGCGCCGGCCATACCTACCGGCTGCCGACCGAGGCCGAGTGGGAGTATGCCGCGCGCGCCGGGACAGCAAGCCGCTACTGGTGGGGCGACCACCCGGGGACGGCGCTGGCAAATTGTGCCGGATGCGGCGGGACGCAGGACCCGCGGGCGCCGCTGCCGGTCACCTCATTCCAGCCGAACCCCTTCGGTCTCTACGGAATGCTGGGAGGCGTCGCGCAGTGGGTGCAGGATTGCTGGTACCCAAACTACAACGGCGCGCCGGCCGACGGCTCGGCGCACCAGTCGCCAAGCTGCATGAAGCGCGTTCTGCGCGGCGGCTCGTTCCGCGCCAACCTCGATGAGATCATGCCCACCGCGCGCGGCAACTACGACGGCCCGGTTCGCTACCTGGAGAACGGCTTCAGAGTGGCACGCGACCTGGACTGAGCCGCGTCATCGGACGGCGGCGCGCGATCAGCCCCGTACGTAGACGGTGATGCGTCGGGACATCAAGGCCGGATCGTGCGGCACGTGGTCGGCATCACCCATCAGCAGTTGCAGCGTGTGCTTGCCAGGCGGCAGTTCGACGATTGCCTCGGTCTGACCTAGCCCGAAGTGCAGATGGTTGCGATCGTTCGGGATCGGCTGATCCAGCGGTGGCAGCGGCACGTCGATCAGCAGGTGGTGGTGGCCGGTGTTGGCCTTCTGCACGCCGGCCGGCGCGATGCCGAAGTTGCGCGTCCCGAACCATACCTTGAACTTGGTGCCGACCGTCGCTCCATCCAAAGGCCAACCGATGTAGACATAGGCATCATGTGGCGCCGGCGTCCGCGGCGGGTTGGTTGCGCTGGCGGCCGGGGCAGGTGCGGCGGGCTGGCCCGCTGGGGGATTGGTTCCCTGCGCGGCTGCGCCCGTCGCGATGAGGCCGACAGAAGCGGCCGCAAGCCACAGCGTCCGGCGTCGGATCGTTGACATCGTGTCTCTCCTTGTGCGCCGGCGCCTATTGCACCACGGTAATGGTGATGCGCTTCGAATACAGCGGTGGCTGGTGCGGGATGTGGTTCTCGTCACCCAACAGCAATTGCAGGGTATGCTTGCCGGGTGGCAGATCAAGGCGCGCCTCGGTCTGTCCCAGTCCGAAGTGCAGGTGATTGTGGTCGTTCGGGATCGCCTGATCCAGCGGCGGCAGGTCCACGTCCACCAGAAGGTGATGGTGGCCGGTATTGGCCTTCTGCACGCCGGCCGGTGCGATGCCGGCCCCACTGAGCCCCATGCGGACCCAGAAGGCGCCATGGATCACTGCGCCGTCCGGCGGCCAGATGATGTAGACCTTGGCATCAGGAGGCATTGTGGATTGTTGCGCGACGGCACTGGACGCTGCCAGCGCAATGCCTGCCAACACGACCGCGAGAACCCGGATGATCCGCATGAACTCTCCTGCTCTGCCTCGCCGACATCGATATGCCGGGCGGCCTTCGAACGTTACGATAGGCCGAGACCTTGTGCGGGGTCTAGTCGATTTTGTCCGATCCGTCCCGGAACCGGCTGCTCGGCGTGACGCAGTCGAACCACCATAGAGCGGTCTCAGGCAGAGCGGCATCGCGGCAGCGTGACGGGTTTCCTGTCAGGCCGAAACCGCTCTAATGATTCATGATATCCATGATCCGTAGTGCCGCCGGCCCTGCGACAATCAAAAAGATCGTCGGCATGATGAACAACATCATTGGGATCGTCATGAGCGTTGGAAGCTGATTGGCGCGTTCCTCGAGATGTACCAGCGTGTCGTTGCGGAGCTCCGATGCGACCATGCGCAGCGCCTGGGCCAGCGGAGTGCCGTACCGCAAAGTCTGCGTCAACGTTGTCACCACCGAACGGATGCTCGGCGCGTCGATGCGCTCTGCGAAGTTCGCCAGTGCCTGCTCGCGGCTCGGCAGGATCTTCAGATCGGCGGCGGTGAACGCGAGTTCCTCCGCCAGGACAGGTTGCGCCTTCTCAAGCTCGCCAACGATACGACCGAGACCATCTTCAAATGCCAGCCCCGCTTCAACGCAGATGACCAGCAGTTCCAGTGCGTCGGGCAGGCCTGCCACCACCGCCTTGGTGCGCTTTTTTATCATCCTGCCGATGAACAGCGCAGGAACAAACCAACCGGCTATGCCGCAGGCTGTTGCCAGGAGCGCCGGCATGGTTCGCACGCCGGCGAACATCGAGGAGCGCGAGGCCAGCAGGAATGCCGCGGTCGCGAGTACCGTCACGGTGATCAGCCGGACGCCGATCAGCACATTGCCGGCATGTATTCCCGCGATGCCGAACTTCGCGATCAACCGTTCCACCTCGCGCAGTTCTCGCTCTCCCGAGCCACGCGGACGGGTTCGGATCAGCGGTTGTCTGCTCGCCATGGACCGCGCCGTGGAGCCTGATTTCCCGCGGACGAGATCGACACGCTTGCTGACCGCCTCCCTGGTCATGCGGGCACTGTAGAGGACCAGAGACACGCCACCGAGGCTCAGGGTCAACGCAACCAGGAGAATCAGCACTTCACCAATCGCCGCATGATCGAGGGAAGGAAAATTCATGATCCTCTCCCGGGTTACATCAGATGCTGGTAACGCTGAGCATCATGTGCCGGATCATCCCGAAACCGATCACCAGGCTGCCTACGGCCATTGCGATGATGACATTGCCACGGGGATCAGCGATCAACGGTTGCAGATAATCGGGCGTCATGACCAGAAGCCCGCCAATCACCAGGAACGGAATGGCCCCGAGAACATAGGCCGACATCCGGACCTCGCCGGTGGTGGCCCTGGCCTTCAGCCGCATGGCGCGACGCTTGCGCATGATGTCCGAGAGAATGTCGAGCGTGGTGGCAAGGTTGCCGCCGGTCGCGCGTTGCAACGCCACGGCGACGACGAAGAAGCGGAAATCGGGCAATCCGACACGTCTTCCGGCCGTGGCCAACGCGTCCTCGAAGGTGATTCCGATGGCCATCTGATCGGCCAGGTTGGTGAAAACATCATTCACCGGAGGCGGAGCCTCCTTGCCGACCTCGCGGACCGCTCCGGTGACGGGCACACCGGCGCGCAGCATGCGGATGACCATGTCGATGGTATCCGGAAACGACTCCATGAACTTCTGGTCGGCCCCGTTCTGCTCGTGCTTCAGCAGGGCCCTTGGGGTGAGGAAGAACGCGCCGACCGTACCCGCCATCGATACCCAGCCCGACATATGGAGACCGGAATGAAGCGCAAGCCACGCAAGGCAGGCGCCGCCGGCCGCAGCAATCAACAGCGCCGGCGGGGCGGCCCGCATCCCCCAGGAACGCGCCAGACCGAATGCGAAGACTGCGCGTAATCGGGCCCCGAGCCGCAGGCTCCATTCGGATACGCGACGATCTTCCGGTTCGGGCACGCCATGCCGGGATGTACCGCGACTTCCGCCGACCACCAGGCCGGTGCGACGCTCGAGTTCGAGTCGGGTCCGGCGTACCGTCACAAGGGCGATGGCGAGCCCTGCGCCGACGAGCACGAGCACGCCGAATGACAACAGCCAAGGAAGCAGCGCCGTCACGACGCTGCTGCTTTCAGCGGCGTCAACGCTGCCATGAACGCGTCCGCCAATCCAAAGTACTCGAGCCGCGGCAGGAACCGGGGCCGCAGGTTGCTTGGTTCGAACGTGCCTCTCAGCGTGCCATCCACGTTCTCGCCCATGTATTTGAAGGTAAACAGCGGGTTGAGCGAGAACACGTCGCCCTCGAGGCCGGCTACCTCGACCACCTCGGTGACACGGCGGACGCCGTCACGCATGCGTGCCGTCTGCACGACCATGTCGAGGGCGCTTGCCATCTGGCCACGGATCGCCCTGATCGGCAGATTGACATTGGCCATCAGCATCATGTTCTCGATCCTGGCCAGGGCATCCCGCCCGGAATTCGCGTGGATCGTCGACATCGAGCCGTCATGGCCGGTGTTCATCGCCTGCATCATGTCGAACGCCTCGGGCCCGCGGACCTCGCCCAAGATGATGCGGTCCGGTCGCATGCGAAGGGCATTGTGCACGAGATCGCGCTGCGCGACCTGGCCGTGACCTTCGATATTGGGCGGACGCGTCTCCAACTGGATGACGTGCGGTTGCTGCAACTGCAACTCGGCGGCGTCCTCGATGGTGATGATCCGCTCCGTCGGTTCGATCATGCTCGACAGCGCGTTGAGCAGTGTAGTCTTGCCGGAGCCGGTGCCGCCGGAGATGATGATGTTCAGACGGCTTCGTGCGGCGATCTCCAGCGCGCGCCCCATCTCGCGCGACATGGAGCCGTACTGAATGAGCCGGGGGAACTCCATCGCGCCCTTCGAAAATTTGCGGATGGATATGCAGGGGCCCTTTAGACTCAATGGCGGGATGACCACGTTGACGCGGCTGCCGTCAGCCAGCCGCGCATCGAGCATCGGGCTCGATTCATCGACGCGCCGACCAACCGAGGATGCAATCCGCTGGGCCACATGCAGGACGTGTGCATTGTGACGGAACCTGACGTGGCTCAGCTCCAGCTTACCGCGGCGCTCCACATAGACCATGCTGGCACCGTTGATGAGGATGTCCGACACCGTGCTGTCACGCAGCAGAGGCTCGAGCGGGCCCAGCCCGACCATGTCATCGACGATGTCGTGAGCGAGACTTTGCTGCTCCTGCCGGTTGAGCAGCAACTTCGACTCGGTTGCGATTTCGGATACCAGCGCACTGACGCGCACTGAAAGATCCGGTTGCGTCATGCGCACGGCGACCGCCGGTTCAATCCGAAGCAGCACCTGATCGCGAATCACATCCGTGGATGCAGCCGCTGTCCCTCTTGACTGTCCCGTCCCCATTGGGGTCGCCGCCTGCCCCCCCGGCATGACCGTCAGCGGCGGCGGAGGGGAGGCGTCGCTGTGCGCTCGCTTGCCGAATGCGGCCATGGCTACCGTCCCAGCAGCCTTCGCAGCGGTGACCTGCGGTCCATCGCGGGTTCCGCGCCGGACAGTTGGCGAAGCAGCGGCGCCAGACCGCGCTGCAACGCGGAGCACTTCTGCAGACCCTTCGCTCCCAGACGCGAGGCGGTGGCAATTTCGCGAGCGTTCGGCACGACGATTTCCGGGTCCGCTCCGGCGGCGCTGCTGAATTCCGCGGCCGAAAGACTGTCGCTTGCGCCGCCCTTGTTGAGAACGTGGATGGTCGTATGCTCGGCACTGTTCGGACCCAGCCGTTCGCGCAATCGTGCCACATCGCGGGCGCACACGAGACTTCCGGTGCTGACAAGCAAAGTGGTCGCAGGCAGGTGAAGTACCTGCGTCAAGGACGGCGCGGCGCTCGCCGGGACATCGACGAATACATAGCGATATCGGTGCAGCAGGTGTTCGAGCAACGAGTGAACGGCCGGTTCATCGACAAGGAAGGTTTCCTCGAGCGGTTCAAGCGCGGCCAGCACGCCAAGCCGTTCGCCAATGCGGGTCATGCCACGTTCGAGGAACAGTTCGTCCACGCGTTCGGGATGGTCCAGAGCCTCGCGCAACGCGTGCGTCGGTGCGGCGTCGAGTTGCAGGGCGGCGTCGCCAAAGTGCAGGTCGAGATCCAGCAGCCCCACGCGGCGCTTGAGGTTCTCGGCCATGTGCCAGGCGGTCGCCACCGCAACAGTCGTGGCGCCAACTCCGCCGCGGACCCCCAGCACGAACACCAGCTTGCCGGTTCTCGACGCGGACTGTTCCGTGCTTCCGGTCAGGATGGCGTGGCAGGACTGCATGACCAGCGCGCGCACCAGCGGCTTGAAGTAGTACTCAACCACACCGGCGGCCTTGAGGCTGCGGTAGACACGGATATCGTTCACCTCGCCGATGACGATGACACCGGTTTCCGGTTCGCACACATCGGCCAGGTCACGCACCAGGGCAACCGCGTCGTCGGAGCCCTGCAGGTCCACAATCAGCAGGCGCGGCGAACTCCGCGTCTTCAGCTCGGCTATGGCCTCCTTGATGCTGCCGTTCCTGATCTCCGGCGATTCTACCGCGAGATCGCTCAGGCATTGGCGGATCACACCTTCCGAGTCGCGATCGCGCACGTAGACCATCGCAGTCTGCGCGACCACGCCGAGTGAGGCTCCGCTGACAGTCGATGTGCCGATATCCATCATTGCGGTCCAGAGGCATTGATGCTGGTGGAACTGCTCGCCGGCAGCGGCTTGATCTTGCCCTGCTGATAGGTCTCGACCGCCAGTGTTTCGCGTTGGCCGTCGGCCGGCCCCAACGGCCTGCCGATCTCCAGATCCGCTGGGTTCGCTACGTTCGCTCGCAGGTTCACCGCGATGGTGCAGCCAAGATACGGCGAATCCGCGTTGCTGAAGTAGCTGGGTGGAAACAGTACCCAGACCGGACAGGGATGTCCGGCTGTCGGCACTGGCAGCGAGGCGGGGTCATCGGCGCAGCCCGATGCTGCAAGCGCGATGCCGAGCCAGAGCAGCTTGGCGGCAGAGCGTGGCGTGCGGTGTGGTTCTGCCATCGCTGCTACTCCAATATGAACCCGGCGGCGCCATGCAGGTGCGGTGCCGTTGTGGGTGTTCCCGGCGAAGCCGCAGTCGGGGTCGCCGTCAGCCGTCCCAGCGGAATCCGCTCGATGTCGCTGGAGAACTCCAACCGTTCGGTCGGCAGATGCAGATCGCTCGGCCGGTCGGCGGGTCGCACGATATAGGGCGTGACGATGATGACCAGTTCGCTCTCGTTGCGTTTGAAATCGGTCGAGCGGAACAACGCCCCGAGGATCGGTATGTTGCCCAGGAACGGCAGGCCGCTGATGTCGTTCTGGCCATTGTTCTGGAACAGGCCGGCGATGGCGAAGCTCTCGCCACTGGCAAGCTCGACCGTCGTCTCCGCGCGCCGCACCTCCAGCGCCGGCACCGTCACGCCATTCAACGTGATCGCGCCGGTGGTGGTGAGCTGACTGACCTCGGGGCGGACCATCATACTGATGCGATTGCCGTCCAGCACGGTGGGCGTGAACGCCAGGCTGACACCGAAATTCTTGTATTCGATCGTGGTGACCTGGTTGCCTTGCGGCACCGGGATCGGGAATTCCCCGCCGGCGAGGAAATTCGCGGTCTCGCCGGAAATCGCCGTCAGCGACGGCTCCGCCAGGATGGTCGCAAGCCCCTGCTGGTCAAGCGCGGTGATCAGCGCACCGAAGCTGCCGCCCAGGTTCAGCGGGTTGCCCGGATTGGTCGTCGGGGCGGTGGTATTGTTGTTGCCGTTCAGGGTGAGCGCTGGAAATGTCGGGAACCGGCCGATGGTGCCGATGTTGCCGATCGCCGACCAGTTGACGCCCAGCGCCTTGTCGACGGTGCGCGACACCTCGGCAACCTGCACCCGCAAAGTGATCTGGGTTGCCATGTCGATCGCCACGTCGAAGTTGATGGTCTCCTTGTCGCCGAGATATTGCCTGGCGGCAGACTTCAGCCGCTCGGCATCCCGCGGCGAATCGACCGAACCGGTGATCGTCACACCGTCCGGATTGCTGATCACGCGGACCTTGGCGCCGGGCACCGCGGCGTGCACCGCGCCGGAGATCTCGCCGACCGGCCGGCTGACCCGAACAGTATAGCTGGTCGTCGCGCCCGATTCGGAAATGGCGAATACCGTCGTGGTGCCTGCCTTCTTGCCGTACACCAGGAAGCTCGTCGGCGTCGGCACCTGCACATCGGCGATGTCCGGATTGGCGACGAACACGGTCTTGGCGGGCTCCGACAGTTGGATCACCTGCGCCTGGTCCGCCTCGATCGCGAGCCGTTTGCTCTGTTGAACTCCGGTCGGTGGGGCAGGCGGCGCGGCGGCCGGTTGCGCGGCCGACACGGAACCGGCGCCCAGGCACGGCACGAAGCACCAAAGCCAGACGCTGGTTCGGACTGCTGCTATCGACGGTCGCATTGATCGCCTCACTTGCATGGAACAAGACCGCCGACCGATTCGCAGATTCGGTCGATCTTGCTGCCTCGCATGATAGCAATTTCCGCGCGCGGGGTCTCCGGTATAGCAGCCGGGGGTTGAATCAAGGCCTTGGATACATCCGCCGCCCAGGTCGGCGATGACTGATCCGGGCT
>DASXNR010000044.1:0-4401 GCA_036494925.1 Acetobacteraceae bacterium | reverse complement strand
GCGATGCCGTCACCGGAGGCGTTCCCGCCTCCCGGCCTGTTCGGCTGCCCCTTGGTTCCAAGCTAGGGCGTTATGCCGGGCCTCGGCATCCACGTCTTTGATGCGGGAAGTAAAGACGTGGATGGCCTGACCAAGCCCCGCCATGACGTTGAAAAAGCGCCAGTTCCCAAGAGGAGGTTCGACTAGGCGGCGAGTTCGAACCAGAAGTCCAGCATCTCGCCCTTACGCTCCGGCGCAAAGGTCGCAACAACGCGTGTGCCGATCTTCAGCTTGTCAGCCGCCGCCTGCGGATCGGTCAGGTCGATGCCTTTGAAATAACCGCCCAACGCAGTATCTGCGCCGTCCAGCAGAACGTAGCCGAAAGCATAGGGCGGATCGGGCAGATTGTTGAATTTCTCATAGACCATGGTGAACGCCTCGATGCGTCCGCCTGGCCCCACCTTCACCCAATCCGTCGTTGGTAGCAGCGTTTCGTCCGAGAAGGATCGCGGCGGCACCAGCACGCGACCCGTTTTGCTGCAGCGTCGGCCGTAGATCGCGGCTTCGTCACGGATGCGCGTGTAGAACCAGCTCGCGGTCTCGCCCAAGGCGTGATGGTAGGTGATATTCCAGACTTCCTGACGTTCCAACAGTTCCATCGTCCGCTCCTATGCCTCGATTACCATCGTGCCAAAGATCTGATGGTCGCCGCCGTTGCCGCTGGCGATGCCCAGTCGTGCGCCTTCCACCTGATGCTCGCCTGCGCGTCCCCACACCTGCAGCGCCACCTCGGCGACACGCGCCATAGCGGTCACCGCAATGGCGTTGGTGCAGAGCGTGCCACCGGATGGGTTCACCGGGATCTTGCCCCCGATATCGAATTCCCCATCTCGTAACCGCGCCACCGACTCGCCCGGTCGCGACACCAGACGCGCCGCGTCGATGCAGTGGAATTCGGTGTTGCTGAACGGCGCGTACAGCTCCGCCACGTGCACCTGTCGCGCCGGGTCTGTGATACCCGCCATCCGGTACGACTTCTCGAACGAACGCCCCAGCGCATATGCATCCGCGTGCTCGGCGGTTGGGTTGTTGCCCATGCGGTCGCCCATCCAATACGTCTCCGCCGAATGGCCGACACCGGTGATCCACACCGCATCCAGATGATTGTCGCGGATGAACTTCTCCGAGGCCAGCACCATCGCAGCGCCGCCGGACGACTGCGGACAGCAATCCATCAGCTTGATCGGCCAGGAAATCAAACGCGACGCCAGCACATCGTCGATCGACACGATCCGCCGCAGATGCGCCTTGGGGTTCAGCGACGCATGCCGCCGGTTCTTCACCGTGACGCGTGCCATGTCCTCCTCGGTCATGCCGTAGCGCTGCATATAGCGCACCGCTGACATTGCCAGCATGTTGATGGTGCCGAGTGGCAACGGGCGTTCGTAACTCGGGTCCCAGATCTTGTTTAGTATGGTCTGCGAATCGCCACATTCGCCGATCTTGTCGGCGCCCGCGGTCAGCACGACGTCGAACATGCCGGAGGCTACGTGATAGTACGCCGCAGTCACTGCTGAAATGCCGGTGGCGCCACCATTATTGATGCGCAGGAACGGCTTGTTGCGCCCGCCAACGGCGTCCACGCCAAGCCGTTCCGCGTTGCCGATGCCGATCATCGCATCGGGCGACAGCGAATACACCACGGCTTCGATCGCGTCGAAGTCGAGCTTCGCATCCTGCATCGCCCGCACGACGCCTTCGCGAACCAATTCCGGATAACTGGCATCGTCGCGGCGCGAACAGAATTCCGACTGGCCGATGCCGATGATGCCAACACGATCGCCGCTCATGCGCGTGCCTCCCGGCCAAGCACGACGGCCGCTTGATATTGCATCGCGAAGCCACTCCCAGCATGTGCCAGACCGCGGCGCACATTGGGCAGCTGATGTGACCCCGCGCGGCCGCGTATCTGATTCGCCACTTCGGCGATGCGGATCAATCCGGTGCAGAACACCGGGTTCCACGTCAGCACGCCACCAGACAGATTGACCGGCAGGTGGCCACCGCGCGCGAAACTGCCGTCGGTCGCATGTGCCTGCCACGCATCGCGTGGGCACAGCGATAGCGCTTCGTAAGCCAGCAGCTCTGCATACGGCGTGGCATCCGTCACTTCGGCCAGATCGAATGCCGAAGCCGGATCGGTGATGCCGGCTGCGGCGTAGGCCTGTCGTCCCGCCGCGGCGAGTGCGGGCGCCAATGTCAGGTCGCGATCGCCGAGGAAACCCGGCTCGGTTGCCCACCCCATGCCCTGCAGCCACGCCACGTCTTGCAGCCCGCGCTCAGCGATGAAATCGGGTGACGCCAGCACCATCGCGACACTGCCCGTCACCGGAGTTGTCGTCATGGTCGGCATGATTGGCCAGCGCAGCGGACCCGCCTGCGTCTGGACCGGCGGGCTCGGCCAGGCAACGCGGCCGTGCGCGCGGTTCTTCTCCGCGACGGCCTCCGCTGCGGCGCGCGCTCCCGGCTCAGCCCGTTCAACCGCAGAGGCCTGCAACGCATGCGCGGACAACTCGTCCAGTGGTAGGCCGCGATGGAAATAGGGATCGGTCCCGAGGCGCTGCGCCTCCGACATTGATGAAGTCTCGGTCGGGCTCCAGGACACGACCAGTTGCGTGCGGAACTGCCCGGTGGCGACTCGAAGTGCACCCAGGATGAAGGCATGTTCCGATGCCGATGGCGTGGACATTATATCGCGGTCGACACCACCAACCGAGCCGGAGGCCATCATCACCGAGATGGATCTGCCATCGAACTGGTCGTTGGCCGCGACCACAATGCCGTCCACGTCGTCGATGGTAATTCCGGCATCGTTAAGCGCGAGCTGCGCTGTGTCGTAGATCATCTCCTCCAATGATCGGTCGCGTGAGGCGATCACTGGACGGATCGTGCACCCGATCACTCCTGGCTGGACTCGCATGCCCATTGCATGACTCCTGCTTCGGTCAGAGGTTGGCGCAGTGCCGGCGGCTCGCCGTCGATCAGTGCGGGGAACAACGCCTGCAGCTCGCCATCGGGGGTGCGGCGGACCAAGCCACGTTCGGTGTGGTGTGGCGTGGTGACTGCTTCCACCAGATCCAGCACAGGGCTGACGCAGCAATCCGTTCTGCCGAAGCGAGCTTCGCACTGCTGCAATGTCAAGCGTGCAAAGTGTGCTGACAGGTCCTGGATCAATGCGATCTGTGGCAGCTTCTCCTGCTGGCGAGGGATCCAGTCTGGTTGTTCCGCACCTTCACAGAAAGCACGCCAGAACTTTGGCTCGACAGCCCCGAGCATGACGTGGCGCCCGTCACTCGTCGTATAGACACGATAATAGGCGGCACCGCCATTCAGATACGTGCTCTCAGGCTGCGGCACCGTCACATCGATGGCCGCAAGCTGGAACAACTGGAGCGGCATTGCCACATCGGCGATGCCAAGATCGATGTGGCAGCCCTGCCCATCCCGGCGACGCGCCTGCAGAGCACCCAGAATGGCAACGACGGCGAACAGGCCGCTGGTCATATCAGCAATTGGCGGATCGAAGCAGCGTGGTGGCACGCCGTTGCGGTGCAGAACGCCGGCAAGCGCCAGGTAATTGCCATCATGCCCCGCAGCCTGCGCCAGTGGACCATTGGCGCCATAGCCGCTCATGGAACAGTAGATCAGGCGTGGGTGGTCTGCGCGGATCGTCTCGGGACCAAGGCCCAGACGCTGCATAACGCCGGGCCGGAATCCTTCGATCAGCACATCGGCCTGTGCTGCCAGCGACAGCAGTGCAGATCTGCCTTCATCAGTCTTCAGGTCCAGTCGACAAATCGTCTTTCCCGCATTCAGCGCGGCGTGAAACACCGGTGCGCCATTCGCGTCGCGCGGGCCAAGCTGAAGCATGCCGTCGCCCTGCGGCGGTTCGATTTTCAGAACGTCGGCACCGAAATCAGCGAGGACTAGACTGGCGAACGGTCCAGGCAAATAGCTCGACAAATCCAGTACGCGAACACCTCGCAAACAATGGTTGAGACGAGCCACGCTCAGCCCCCGACGGCCAGGACGACACGTCCGATCGTGGTGCCGGATTGCACCAGTGCCAACGCTTCTGGCGCCCGCGTCAGCGGAAAGCGCGCAGCAAGCACCGCGCGTATGCCGCCAGGACGCAGCATGTCCAGGCAGAGCCGCAACTCTTCGCGCGTCGTGCTTGTCGCGCTGAGCATCGAGAGTCCCTTGAGGAAAAGCTGTGCCGGGTTGAACGGCACGAATGCACCGCTCAGTTGTCCAATCAGCACCCACCGTCCGCCGCGCGCCAGTGAGCGGCGCGTTGAGGTAAATACCGGCGTGCCTACAGTGTCCAGCACGCAGTCGACCCCTTCGCCGTTGGTCGCCGTC
>DASXNR010000043.1:0-25850 GCA_036494925.1 Acetobacteraceae bacterium | reverse complement strand
GCGCCGCGGCATCTGGCGCAGCGGTTACCGACGCCGGTGGCGTCGTGGTCGCGGTCGCGCCTGGAGCCCCGCCGAATGCCGACCAATCGCCGCTGCTATCCGCCATTCTTGACCCCCAGGATGTCTGCGGCTGGTTTCAGCCCTTTGGCGGTCGGAACCATCGTGGTGGGGTCAATGCGATACGCCATTGCCACGGCCTGCTTGGCTTCTTCCGGTGTCACCCGGAGCGCCCACTTGTCGAAGCTGTCACCGTTCAAGATGCCCATGGCGCCGGCACCGATGTGCGGATTGTTCCGCTGCTGCCATTGCTGGTCATATTCCGAGAGAGGATGCGTATAGCGCCCATCCGGCGACAGGAAACTGGCCTGATTTTCGTTGAAATGCTGCTGTGCCCCTTGCGCATAATCCTGCGTCATCTGCGCCGAGACGCGCGCCATGTTGGTCATGCGCTTGTTGGCGTCTGGCAGTAGCGAGATGCCTGGGTTGGCGCTCTGGTACAGTTGCAGGCTCTGGATGCCGACGTTGCTGCCGAGGTCGGCCTTGGCCGCCTGGCCTACCGTCGCCACCGACAGCTTGATCAGTTCTTCGGCGAGCGAGCCGCTCTGCATGCCGGTCCAGGTTTTGATCGTCTCTGGCGAAGCGCCGAGTTGTTCCAGCCATGCGGCCCCGCGCGCTCTCAGTTCAGACGTTGGGCCGGTCGCCAGTTGTGGAATGATGTTGGCCAGTTCGTTGAGGCGCATCATGCCGGACTGCGCGGTCTGTGCGCTGGTTGAGATGGCAGGCATCCGTTCTTTGTCGTCCGCATAAGCCTTGGCCTGCTGGTCGTAGTCCGCGGTCGCCGGTCGAAGCCCGGCGGGGGGTGAGTAAACAACTTCGGCGCCGCCGCCAGGTTTTGACTGTAGCACCACGCCACCTGGACCGGTCGTCAGCCGTGGCGAGGGCGGCGTGACCGGAGGACTGCTGCCGCTTGTATCCACATAAGCGCCTTGTGGATTGAGGGTGGTCGCATAGTGTGGCACCGGCTTCTCCATCGCACCGGTGAGTGTGTGCATCTGGCCTTCCTGGGTCTGCACCACGTTGTCGGCCTGCAGGCTCAGCGCCGCCTGCTGCCGAAGCCCGGCGGCAATCGCCTTGGCGCGTCCGGTCGGGTCTACTACCGACTCGAGTGCGAGCGCTTGGCGCTGCAACTCCATGGCCTTCTGATACTGCGGCGAGTTGACACCGCTCGGCACGTCGGCCGCGTGCGGCAGGTTCGCGGTCGCTGCTGCTGGCGCTTGCGCTGGCGGCTGCTGGACCGGAGCGCCGTTCTGCGCGCCTGGCGCGATCTGGTTCACCGGCGGCTGCGGGATCGCGGGCGTCGGCATCGGCGTGTTGGCGATCTGCGCCGGCGTCTGGGCCGGAGTGCCGCCGCGCAGGTTCGGTGCAGTGCTCGGGGTCGGTAGCGGCCGCGGTCCGTTGAGATCGGTGGTCGCGCCCTGCTGCGGCCTGGCTTGTGGTGGGTTCGCTGTCGTAGCAAGCGGCGTAGCCGCAGGCGGCACCGGAACTTGCGCGCCAGGCAATTCCCCTTGATCCACCACGCCTGCGGAGGCCGGGGATGCGGCCGGTGTGGACCCCGGTGGCGGCACTGGCACGTTCGAGGCCACCTGATAGGGCGCTGGCGTCCCGGGGCCTCCAGGCTGGCTCTGCGGGCCGCCGCGCAGCGGGCTGTACAGACCCGGAGCGGTGGGCTGGACCGTCTGCATGGTGTACTGCCCGCCGGGGCCGCGCACCCAGTCCTTGCTGCCCTTCTGCCATGGCGCGGTGCCCGAATGATCGTAGAGCGCCGAGGCCACCTGATCCTGGACCGCCTCGGGCGCGCTCCTCGCTGTCGGATACTTGCCGGTATCGACCCCGGCCCACTGCGCTGCCTGCTGCCAAGTGCTGTTGACCATCTGATACTTGCCGGATGCAGTGGCGCCGCGGTCGTAGGCGGACGGGTCGGCCTTCGCGACATAGTTGAGCGCGGTAGGATCGCCGCCGCTCTCGCGCTGCGCCACGGCCTGTAGGAACTGTGCTTTTGGCAGGCTGTTTATGTCACCGGCGCCGGTTCCCGTTCCGGTGCCCGTCGCGGTCCCTGTGCCCGTATTCCTCCCCAGAATGGTGTCGATCTGCGACTGCAGCCCGGGCGCCGTGACCACGCCATACTGGTATTGCTGCGCGACCGGCATGCTCTGGCTGAGGAACTGCTGCAGCGTCGCCTTGCCGGGATACTGCGGAGGTGCGTTCTTGGCGAAGCCCTGTGCCTGCAAGCCTTGCACCGCGGCCTGGTAGGCTGCCGGCTGCTGGTCGTCCGGCAGGTTCAGCACACCCAGCGCTGCGCGGCCCATCACGTCCATCTCGTTCTGGCCGAGTTGCTGCTGCTCCGCCTGCACGCGAAGCGGGTTCATCAGCTGGTTCTGCTGGTTCTGGATCTGCTGCGCGGCGACGTTCGCCATCGTCCCGCCGGACGCTGCGTTGTAGAGCAGCGTGTTGTCGGGCATCGCCGAGATGTTGGCGTAACCGCTCATGACGTGCTCCTACACGAAGGTGTCGTTGCCGCCATAGAAGCCGCCCGTCGTGTAGCCTGTTTGATTGGAGGATGTGGCTGGAGTGCCGCTTCCAGTCAGCCAGCTGTTGAACGCCGGGTTCTGAAACAGCCCGTTCACCGTCGAGCCGAGCCCGCTCGCGAGATTGCCGTAGATACTCGACTGCGTGTTGCCCGCGCCTTGCGCCAGGCTCGCCCCGGTCTGGGCGGTCGAGGCACCGCCGGCTGCGGCATTCTGGCCTAGCGTCGATAAGCCCGCGAGGCGGTTGTAGTAGTTGGTGAAGTCCTGATTGGCCAACCCCTGGCCGTAGGTCTCCTCGGCCTTCATCGTGGCGCCTGATCGCAACATCCCCTGCGCTGCTGCGCCGGCGTCTACACCACGAAGACCCTGCTGCAACTGCCACTGATAGCCGGGTGACTGTTGGAAGTTCGCCATCGCAGCGCTCGCCGCGGCTGGGCCGTTCAGCCCCAGCAGATCCGCGGTGGCACCGAGCGCCTGGCCGCCGGTGTTTACCCACGGCATCAGGGCCTGGCGCTGTTGCTGCAACTCCTGCTGCGCCGCCTGCGAGCCCTGTTGCGCCTTGCCGCCAGCCAGCATGCTGCCGGCCGTGCCGACCACACCGGAGGCCACGCCACCGGCGACCGCCGCGCCTACTGCGCCCATCTCAAGCCTCCAGTTTCATCCGGAAGAACTGCCCGCAGTCCTCCGCACCCAGTCGCCGATACAGCGTCGACATGCGCGGACCGTCGCCGCGCGGTCCCGCCAACATGAACGCCTCACCCACGCCACGCTCACGCAATGCCGCGATCGAGGCACGCTGCAGCTTCATGCCCAGCCCGCGAATGGCGGGATCGGCATAGAAGAACGTGTTGGTTCCCCAGGTGCCGTCGGCACTCTCAAGCGACGGCCCGACCAGCGTCGCGAGGTATCCGAACATGCGCCGATCCTGGCCAGCCATCCTTGCCGTGGTGATCTGCAGCGCGCCGGCGGCATCAAGCGTGCGCAGCAGCGGCAGGTTCTTGAAGGCGTAGTTGTCCGGCGCCTCGCCCACCCGCATCAGGTGCGCCTCGAACAAGGCGCGGCCGTCGCGATACCACTGCTCGAACGGTTCCTGTTGGAACGTCACGCCGTCGATCTCGCCCACGTTGCGCGCCATGACAGCCAGCGTCGTCTGCTTCGCGATCTTGGTCAGCTTGGTCAGCTGCGGCTCGAACGCGCGGTATTTCCGCACACACTGGCGCATATCCATCTGCACATTCGCCGGCGCCATCGCCTCCCACCATGCGCGATTGTGCGGGTACGGCAGGCAGTGCTCGAAGATGCGGCGACATCCCTCCTCGGTGCCGAGTTCCTCGAACGTCACCGACACCACCACGTTCGACATGCGCCGCTCGATCTGTGCCAGCTTGGCATCGAGCTTGCGCAACAGCGGTTCCAGCGTGACCGGATCGAAGCCAAGCGGCAGCGCCATGAAGGAGGCCAGCACCTCGGGCACGGGGCGGCGTACCACGGCGACACGCGCATCCGGGCAGTACTGCCGCAACAGTCGCCAGAATGGCGCCGCAGCCGTCTCCACGGTGCCGGTGCAGGGCTGCGACAGCCACGCCCTGGCATCGTCCAGGCTGCGGAGGTTCAGCAGTTCCTCGTGACCGCAGCCGAAGTCACCGTAGGTCAGAAATGCACTTAACCAGGTGGACCGAGAGCGCGGCATGCTGAACACAACGAATGGCGGCGGATTCATCTCATGCGCCGCGCGCGGATCGTGCCTGACGCCGTGACCGTGCTGGTGAACGACGCCTGCGCCACTAGATTGACCGCGGTCGAGGCCGTCACGCTATACCGCCGCACCGACGCGTTCATGCTCTGGTTCATCGCCGCCGCCGGAAACGTCGCCGTGGTCAGGGTGTCCATGCCATCGATGCCCACACCGAAATACGCGTGCGTCCCGGCCGCCGCGGTGAACCCGACATTGCCGGTCACATCCCAGTCGCCGGCGGTCAGCGTGATCGTGGCGATGGTGGCCAGCACACCGGTCGCGAGTGCCACCCCGGAGCCGGTCGCTGTCATGTATTCGCCGATCTGGCCCGCCGTGGCGTCCGATCCATCGGTGACGCCAACACCCATCCGTGCGGTCAGGCTCGCGAGCGTGTTGCTGATGTCGACCATGTGCTGGTTCCACGCGGTCGAGAACCGATTATCGCTGGTGATCGGCGTGTCGAGGAACGGCGGGATCGGCGTGACTGCCTGTGACATCAGCTGTCGCCCGGGATAATCGCGCAGTCTACAGCATACATTGTCGGGTTGCCGTTCGCGGTAAGCCGGAACACGCGCTGGCGAAAGCTCCCCAGGCGCGTCGTGAAGACGCGGTACCGATACTGTCCGGCCGGATTGGCCAGCACGCGCGGGCCACCCGTCCAGGTGTTGCCGCCATCGTCCGACCAATCCAGCGTGATGCTGCCACTGGTCGACAGACCTGATTCCATCTCGATCTCGAGCCGCGAGCAGAACAAGCGTCTCGTGCCGCCCCACAATGGTGGCATCACCGCTTGACGCTTCACCACCACCCCGTTGTCGGTTGCCAGCCGCGGCGACGGCACATAGAGCGCGCCGGTCTGGTAGTCGCCCAGCAATGTGCCGTTCCAGTCCTGCACCTGCGGCGGGAAGGATTTCATCCCCGACGCGTCGCACCGCCAGCGCCCGGTGCCGTCGGTGCTGCTGGCGCGGTCGTGCCACAGCTTGGTGGAGGCATCGTAGACCAAGGTCCGCGAGGTGAAGTTCAGCGCATAGAAGACGTGGCCGCTCTCGCTGTAGACCAGCGCCGAGTTGATGTCGCTGATGCCGATCTCGCGGATGATTTCCTCAATTGCGTTGGTGGAGATGCGCGACGGCTGATAACCATTCGAGCGGCACACGATGCAGTCCAGGCCGAGCCAGAACACCGAGCCGTCGCCGACCACCACCGAGCGCGGTGAGGCGACCGGGTGCTGGATGAAGCCACCTGGACGTCGACGAAACGGGAAGTCTTGCGCGCCGGCGTCGTACCAGATTTCCAGGCCAGCGATACCGGCGAACCACAGATCGAGACCGTTGGTGACGACGCGGTACATCCAGTTGCCAAAGGCGTCGAGGGATGCGAAGTCCAGCGCGTCGAAGTTGGTCGGATCGTTCAACAGGCTGATAAAAAAGCCGGTGCCATCCATCTTGGTGAACACGAAATAGCCATCGAGGAAGGTCACGGAACTCGCGTTGCCAGGAAACGTGCCGCCAAGCGGGTTTAGCGCATCGCCCGGGTTGTTCGTGCTGGTGAAAGCGTTTGGAGGCACGCATACCACCACGCCGTTGAAGCCGACCGCGATGGTGATCTTGAGATAGAGCGGAGCATTGCCGGACGGCGTGCCGATGTCGCCCAGGTCCTCAATCTCGATGGGCTGGGTGATGCCTCCCGGCGAGGAGAGCCGATAGAAATGCGTGCCGCTGACGACGTAGACCCGGGTGGGGATATCGTCGTTGATTGCATGGATCGGCCCGCTGCCAACAGTGACGCTCAGCTCGAGGCCGGCAGTCGGTATCAGCACCACCTGGGCGCGCGCGTCAGCCGGCGCCTGCTCGGCCATCAGGTTCAGCAGGTATTTCGATGACAGCGGCTTGGATGCGTGCTGGTAGCTTTCCAGCGGAAACGGGATCCGCTGCATGGTGCCGGGCGGTGCCGGCGGAACGGTGGTGACGGTCTGGCTCACGGGTGCGCTGCCTTGTAGGCGTTGAAGTCCGCACTGAGTTCCTGCAGGGCCGCGACCACCAGCGCCACCATCTTGCCGGGATCGAGCCCCTGGATGACCGGCTGGCCGTCCGCGTCCACCGCGTCCTTTGTGCCGTGTACTGCTGTCGGCACCACCGCCTGCGCCTCGTGGGCTAGAAAGCCCTCGTAGGTGGCGTCGGGCCGGTCGATCCACTCGAAGGTAACTGGTTTCAGTTGAGACAATCGCTCAAGGCCGCCGGTCATCGGGGCGATGTTGGTTTTGATGCGGTAATCGGACGATGTGTTGTAGGACACGTTCGAGCCCGACCAGGTGATGGTGCCACACGTTGTCAGGGCGGAATTGTAAAACGCCACGAGATTGGTCCCGGCGCTGGCGACGTTCAGGGTTGTGACGCCCGCGTTGGTCCACCCCTCCAACTGGCCGTTGACGAGCGACGACCACCCGGGGATCTTGCTGTTCAGCGGCGTGGTGGTGTTGCAGGACAGCGACACCGAGCCGAGCAGCGTCGATGCGCCGCTGACATTCAGCACCCCCGCGGTGGAGAACCCCACCCCTACACTACCGCCCACGGCCAGGGTTGCTGCGATGTTGGTTGATGCGTCGAGGAACTCGATCTGGTTAGGCTGAAAATCGATGATCGGGCCAGCCGACGCAGTGCTGCTCTGGATGTTGCCGCCGGCGGTGCCCCAGCTGATCGAGCCGTAGGTGCCCAGTCCTGCGGGCAGCGTGATCGCTGGCCCGATGCCCGTCATTGTGGCGCCGCTGAAGTCGAACCCGTTGAACGTGGTGACCTGATCATGGATCTGGTTGGCGAGGCCGCCGCCGTTGACCAGCTGCGCGTTGCTGTTGAAATAATTGTTATTGACGAACTGAAACCCGACGGTGCCGGTCCCCAGGTTTACGTCGGTGCCCCAGTTATTGAAGTTGTTGCCGACGACCGCGCCGCCGACCCCGACGGTGGTCGTGATGACGAGCGCGGTATCGCCGTTCCTGATGCCGACAAACGAGTTGCCGGTGATCTGGCACACGTTGGCGGAGGCGATGGAGACGCCAACACCATTCGCGGCGGTGTTGATGAACAGGTTGTTCGATAACAGCATGCAGCTGACCTGGGTCTGCGCGCGGATGCCGGCCTGAGCCGTGCCGAACTGGCAGCCCGTCGCCGCCAGCTGATCAAGACCGGTTTCGCCAGTCGGGACCAGGATACCGACATTGCAACCGGTCATATTGCACTGGGTGAAGCAACTGCCCTGCACGTAATTGCCGTAAGTGAAGCAGACATTACCGCCGGTCCAGACGCAGTTCACGCAATTGAATACGCATGGGGTGTTACCCGATGTTCCGGCCACCGAGATGCCGTTTCCCAGTCCGTTCGGCGCAGCGAAATAGAGGCTGTCAAAGTTGACGTTGGACATCTGGTAGACAGTGAGTGCCCAGCCCCAGTACGAGCCAGGAGCGTCATACGATCCGCTGCCCTTGAACGCGCAATGGTGAATGTTGGTCGGAGCAGATAAGGCGCCGGACGGCAGCGCCGGGTTGGTCAGCGTGAGGCCGACCGTGGAACCACCGGCCACGGCGCACTCAAACGACAGACCGTGAACGTCCACGCTATTGAACGCGTCGTGGTAGGTCACCTTGATGCCGCCGCCGGCCGCCCACAGCAGGTGCGTGACCTCGATGCCGTCGCCGAAGATGCTGACGCCCAGCAGCGTTGCCGAGAAGGCGAACGTGATCTGTGCGCTAAGCTTGTAGGTGCCGGCCGGGAAGTAGATTGCTGCGGCGCCTGCGGTCTGACCGGCGGTGAAGGCAGCCTGCACGGCCACCGTGTCGTCCGTGGTGCCGTCGCCCTTGGCGCCGTAGGTGGGATCCTGGACGTTGATCCACTGCTTGATCGGGGTCGGTGTGTTGACCCGCAGCCAGGCGCCGTTATTGCGGCCGTAGGTGGTGCTGTCGATGGGTGCGTCGGGGATGCCGCCGGAGGCGGTGACCACCGCCCAGTGCGCGTTCTGGCGGCCATACAGGGCACCGTCCAGCGGCGCATCAGGGATGCCGCCCCCCGTGCCGGTATTGGCGACCCACGACTGGCTGCTGCCGCGGCGCAGATAGCTCTGTCCGTCGGCCGGTGCCTCGGGAATGCCGCCACCACCGCCGGTGCTGGTGCCGATGTAGGCTTTCAGTGCCGGGGCGGTGAAGCGACCGGAGCCGGCATACTCGCCGACGAACGAAGCGCCGTCGGTGACCACGCCGAGGTCCGGCATATCGACAATCCGAATGCCTTCGATCGTGTCGTCGTCGTCGGTGCCTGACATCGTGGTTCCTTCAGGGCTGGACGGGGTCGTTGTCGTCCTCGAGGACGGGGATGTAGTCGTCGGTCAGCAGGTATTGTTCGTCGGCCGGCACCGTGATCGCACCGAAGCGTGCGCCGCCGTGGATGTTCATGGTGCCGTGATACAGCAGGTCGGATTTCTGTCCGGTCCAGTTCAGCTGCACGCCCCAGCTGCAGCGCTGCGGAAAGCTCATCAGCGTGTCGGCCGGGATGAAGAAGTCGAACGAGCCGAGGCCGATCTGCGGCACGCCCGCGCTCGACCACAGCACGGTGCCGTCTGGCGTCGGCGGTCGGCCGTAGTCGTATCCCCAGCCGTAGCTATAGCTGTAGCCGTAGCTGCCGTATTGGCCGGCGAACAGGTGGTAATTGGCCCAGATCACCAGTTGTGCCACGGGTCCGCCGATGCCGCCGGTGAGCACGAGTTGCGCCGCCGCCGGGTTGTCGCTCTCGACCACGGTGACGCGGAGCGAGAGGCTGTCGGAGGAGTACAGCACCAGGTCGCGGCGCGGGATGTGCACCGGCGATGTGCGCAGGTAGGGCGCAAAGATTGTCTGTTGCATAGCTACTCGCGGGCCTCTGGACGCTCCGGATCAGCGCCGTTGCCGCGCGCCGGCATTGGCTGCATGGCCGGCTGCGACTGCCTTAGACATTGCTGCTGGATGTCGCTGATCAACGAGCCGACGGCAGTCTCCAGCAGCATGAGCACGGTATTCCACCGCGCGGCCGGCAGCGAGACCGACAGCAGCGCATTGGGTTGAATCTGATGCTGGGTGTCGCTCATGTCACACTCCCGCCACCGCGTTCCAAACGGTGCCACCGGCAGACACGTAAAGCGTGCCACCGACAGGTCCATCCAACCGAGAATAAAGCGAGCCGCGGGTATGTGTGCCGGATGGCAGGCCGTTGCCCGCTGTCCACGTCGGCCCCGAGGTGCCGCCGGTCTGGAATGAGACCGCGGCCACAGGGACAGAGCTGACCACGATCGCCCCCTCGACCAGAAGTATATCCACGCCGTTGGTGACAAAGGCGGAGTAAGCTCCGCTCGGGGTAACCAGGTTCATTCGGCCCGATGAGACCCCGACACCGACAATCCCGCCATAAAGGTCAAGGTGTTTGGTCAAATCCTGACTGGACGCTGCGAACACCGAGCCGAAGGTCATCCCGACATCAACAGGAAGACGCCCCAGCCCAGTGCTATTGCCATAACTGATATTGCCGGCCGCCATGTTGACCAGCGGGGACGATGATCCGATGGCGTGGTTGTCGTGGACGGAGCACGCACTCCCGGTCACCTGAATGATGCCGTTTGCTCCTGCCGTCCAGTTGTTGATGCGGTTGTTGGCGATCGACCAATAGGTCGCTGGCGTGGCCACGCCGATGGCACAAGAAGCGCCATTGCCGCCCTCCAGATAGTTGCCCTCGATAATGCCGTGCTCCTCGGCGCCGATTGCCAGGATGCCGTAGCTGTCGACGCCGTTCACGAATATATTGTTATTTGCAATAATGATCCGGCTGGCGGCCGGTCCGGCATTGGTCGAGTTGAGATCGATCGCCTGACCTGACGGGTGATTAACGACGATCTGGTTGCCTACGCAGACAAAGCCCAGCGTCAGCGCTGGATTGCTGCCACTGATATCCATGCCGGTCCAAAAGATGCCGCCGCAACCACCGCCCGCTGTTGGCAGCGTAGTTATATAGTTGCCGATCGCCCGGCTATTGCAGGTGCCGTTCCAATGATCGATGGCGCAGTTTGAAACATTCGTGGCGACATTGTTCTCGGCGAGAGTGGTAAGACAGTCCACGAATGCCACCAGATCGGCGCCGCCATCCGAAATACAGTTGCGCACCGTGACGTTGTCGGCGCCGAAGAACTGGATGATGTGACAGAAGCCGCCGCCATAGTTCGGATGGTCGCGCGGGAATAGAAACGCCATGTCCTCGATGACGATATTCGTGTCGTGCGGCGATGGCGGTGTGTTGCCCCCGACGTTGCCGATGTTCTTGAACACCCGCCCGATTGCGCCGGTTGCTGCGGTATCGCTGTCGGTCGAGGTCCACTGCGCCGCCGGTGCGGCGACTACCACGCTGGCGCCGTGCTGACCACGCACCGTGGTATTACTCCTGAGTGGCACGCTGCCGGACAGCAGGTATTGACCGCGCGGGAAATACAGTACGGCGCCGTTTGCCGGAATTGCGGCAGCTGCGGCCTGGATTGCTGCGGTGTCCAAGGTGGTGCCATTGCCGGTGGCGCCGTAGTCCTTGACGTTGATCACATCGGCTGCGCGATCCTGCAGCGAGCGCGGCGTGGTGCTGCCGGTGGCCGTGACCGGCGATGGACTCAGCGGCATCAGCGAGGTATCCGCCGGATGCTGGTGATCGCCGCGCGCGGCCGTGCTGGCCAGCCCAGGCGCTCCCACGCCGTCCATCGGCGGTATGACGTTGGACAGCGTCAGCCCCGGCCCGGGCGGACCAGGAGGCCCTGGAGGCCCGCGCCAGTCCTCGCCCGTGGGGTCAGGCGGCACGGACGGCGGCTGCGGATACCCGCCGAAGTCCAGCCCGTCGTCGATGGTGCTGCTCACGACATCATCCCCTGTGGCCGTCAGAAATACGCAACCGGCGTGGCTTCGCCGGAACTCGGCAGTGCGATGATCTGATAGAGCGCGCGAGTTGCCGCGACGTCGTCATTCGGGTCGGCCTGCGCACCGAATGATGGCGCCAGCCGGTTGGCGGCGAGCATCACGTACGGAAGTTCCGCTGCATCCGGCATATCGAACACCGACCAGCGCACCAGGCCGCGCGCCGACAGGTTCTGATGCACGTCGAACACCGCCTGCGCCGCTTCGTCCGGCGCTTGCAGCACCATCGCCACCTTGCGCACACGCTGCTCCAGCACAGTGACCATCTGCGGGTCGCCTTGCTTGCCGAACGCGGACGCTAGCTGCAGCCCAGCGATGCGGCTGTACTCCTCGCTCACCGCCTGCGGGATCGCGTTGATGCTCCACGGCACGAAGCCCTGAGCGACCATCGCCTCATGCACCGACAGCACCCTGGCAAGCGCCAGCGCCTGATCGGATGCGGACGGCGTTTCGTCCGACGCGATCACGCCCAGCTCCACCAACGCATTGGACGCGAGCGTTGACGGCAGCATCAGCGTGCTGAGCGCCGGGCGGTCGGCAACCGGCACGATCGCCACGCCGAGACGGCGGAGCGCCCGCTCTCCCAACGCGGCGACCGAGACGGTCATACCGTCTTAGACACCGACACGGTTGTTGCGGAGCCTGGATTAGGCGCTGGCGCCATGCCGGGGGACCGCGTCGGCGGCGGTGGCTCCGGCATATCACCCGGCTCGGTCATGATGCCGGCGGCGAGGCTGGAGACGCGCGAGGCCGCTCCGCTGCCCGGCGTTGCGTGAGCCGCTTGCACCTTGGCGTGGGCCTCTGCGATGGCCTTCTCCGCCTCTTGCCGTGCCTTCAGCACCTCTTGTGTCGGCGGCGGTCCGGCTGGATCCATCGGATCGAGGCCAAGCGCGATGTAGTGCGCATCGCGTGCGGCAGCGTTCTCCGCCATCGAGTCGGAAATACCGCCGCGTACACCGAGCGAGCCATCGCCGTTGAAGTCGAGGATGATCTGCGCGCCGATGCTGTTGTACGCCCGCGCCTCCCGCTGTTCGGCGTCGCGTTTGTCGGCGGCCGCCTTCTCCTCGGCTGTAGGTGGCCTGGGTGCCGCGGCACCGGGCTGCGGGGGCCTTTGGTGCGGCGGGGGCTGCGGGGAGGGAGGCGGTTGCAGGCCCTGCTGCTGGTATGGCGGCTGCTGCTGGTATGCCTGCTGGCCCTGCGGCGGATACTGCCCCGGCGGGTATTGCTGGGGCGGGTATTGCTGCGACATCGGATGTCCTTTCGTTGTTAGATCAGAAGCCCGAGGCGACGAGCGAACTCGATCGGGTCGGTTGCGCGCTTGTGGTTGTTGCAGCGAGGGCAGGCGATCACGAGGTTGCCGGGTTCGTTGGAACCGCCTCTGCTGAGAGGAACGACGTGATCGACGTGGTAGTTCCGCTTCGTGGACTTACCGCACCAGTGGCACTTCCAGTTCTGGGCATCCCCAATGCGCTGGATGTCTTCCGTGGTGTGCGAGCCATCGGCGCCGTTCAGTCTTGCACGGTAGTTGCGACGCCTCGTGCGCTGGCCTTCAGGGTTGGCAGCGTTCCATTGAATGGTGCGCTGCTTTATACGCTCTTTGTTGGCACTGTAGTGACGGCGACTAGCCTCTAGAGTGCGTTCCGGGTTCTGTTCAGCCCGCTTTCTCGCCCGACGCTTTATCTCATCTGCATGCGCCAGATAGTACGCATGCCGCGTCTCCTTCGCTTTATCGGTTGCGAGGTATTTTGCTACGTGGGCCTTGTACCTGTCGGGGTCGCGTAAGCGGGCTTCCCTTTCTGCGGCATTGACCTTTGCCCGATTGGCAGCCTTCCATTTGTCAGCCACGATTGACGCTCCATCCGTCAGTTGCGGTCAGAGCCGTGAGAGTGTCTCAAGCACCCTCGCGGCTCGCTTACATCATAGCACGTTCGTTACGCGTCGGCGACCGCAGCACTGAAGACAGAGACTATTCCATTGTCGACGGGCGTATTAGGGTCGGTTGTAGGGTCCGTCCCAAAGCGTAGTTTTCCGACGCCTCTGATCTCCTGCACACCTACACCGTGCATAAAGTTATAATCACGAGTATTAATGGTTGAACGCGTCCTTTGCGCCCATCCGATCCCTAGTGCCTGCGCCCCGCACAGGTAGGAGCCCGCCACATCGATGCCGGCTAAGCCAGCGCCAGGAATGACCGGCAATTCCGGGATCTCGCGGATGACGACGCCGTCGTAGAGCAGATCGCCTGCGGTGAAGAGCGGATTGTCGGCGCCTCTGGTCCAGGCGTATTCGAGGCTGTTGATGATGGTGGGATCGTTGCGCAGATCGCGGAACGGCAGCGACGGCACAAACATCACGAACCACTCCTGGTCGTCGTTGACCCGGATCGGTCGGATGTGCGGTGACGCCGTGCGCGCGATACGTTTGGCCAGCGTGATCACGGACGCAGTCAGCTGACCCGTCGTGGGTGTGTTGCCGATCAACGCCAGTGCGGTTGCCATGACGCCGCTGCTGGCGTTGGCCTTCAGGTTGCCGAACAGCACGCGGTCGGGGTTGGCGACCATCCAGGCGTTGCGCTGTGCCGCGGTGGCTGCGCTGTATGGCACCTGCACCGAGCCGTTGGCGGTGATGGCGCCGAGGCTGGTGATGATGTCGTTGCGCAGTTGCTCCATCGCCCAGACCATGAGCGTGTCACGAGCGGCGTCGCGCAGATCGATGACGCTTTTCTGCTCGTCCCAGTCGCTCACCGCCACGGCATGCCGCAGCACGCCGACGGTCAGGTTCAGGGAGCGAGCGTCGAGGATTTCCTCATTGCCCTCGAGGATGGTATCCCCAGTGACTGCCGCGCCCTTCAGTCGGCGCACGGCCGGGAAGACGACGGTGTCACCGTTCTTGCGCGTCAGGTCGTCTCTGATTTGAATCATACTTGATTGAGACGTACCCATATATCTCGAAAATTGGTTGCTTCTCACGTACTCCACAAAGAAGTCGCTATCCCATATGAGAGGCGTTAGGCCCGGTCTAGCCGGCGTGATGTTCATGTCTGCCGTGACACGCACTCCTTAGTCGGTAGCGGGGCTAGGCCACAGCGCTACGCAGGGGTTGAGGAATTGCAGATTTCGATTGTCGGCAACGCCCGAACCCCGGCGGCAGGAGACGCCCGATTACGCTCGGCGGCAGCGAAACGCCCTTGACCTCGGCGGCAGGTTTCGGCACGTAGCGAGGCCCGGTGCTGCGCTAACAGCAACCGGACCTCTGACCAACCGAGTGAAGGAAGCACCCGATATGGCTATTGAGAAATTAGGCGGTAGGCTTGCACCGGAGCAATGGCGCCTCATCGTTGCCTTCGAGGACTATGAGGTTAGTACTTTCGGCAACGTCAGAAGGGCAACACCTGGACGCAACACAGCACCAGGGCGCCCACTGAAATCCAAGACGAATACCCAGGGCTATCCATGCGTTACCCTGTGTGGACCAAATATGTTCCGCAAATTGGCTAGTATCCATCGCCTTGTTGCCGAGGCATTTATCCCTCGAACGGCCGGCCACGACTACGTGCATCACATCAACCATGACAAGACCGATGCCCACGTCTCTAATCTTGAATGGGTGACGCGAACCGAGAACGCAACCAGGGCCGTAGCAGCTGGACGATTTCCAGAGTTCGACCGGCGTGGGTCATTAAACGGCAACTCGAAGCTAGGCGAATGGGATGTCATCAAGATACGTAAGGATTATGACGCTGGCGTGTCCGTGACCACCATTGCCGACAGATACCAAATTGACCGTCAACATGTGTGGGCGATTGGCACCCGCAAGGCATGGGGTCACGTCTGATGACCGACCGCTTAACACTGGCGCATGCGTTCGAGGGCGCTGGGATCGGACGTGAAGCTGCGGAGCGCATTGCTGTAGCGGTGTTCGATGCCATTCGTGACAACGTGGCCACTAAGTCTGATCTGGCCATTCTCAAGGCGGATCTGGAACGCTCGCTCCACCGGCTTACGCTGCAGGGCATCGGGACGCTGGCAACGGGACTTGGTGCGCTGTTCGCTGCGCTGCACTACTGGCCGCCGCATTAGCAGCTAGCGGCCCCAACTCTTGGGGGTCAGCCCGGGTCGGGCCTTTGTCAGTACCATGTCTGCCATGACCACCTCCTAATGGCGCGAGACGCCCCGCGTGGACGGGAAGATGTCATCCAGCGATGGCGGCCCGCTGAACGTACTCTCGGCACGTGCCGCGACACTCCGCGCGCCGGCCAGCGACGGCTGCTGCGGCGGCAGCGGTCGTGCGTTACGTCCGTAGGGCGACGGCTGCGGTTGCACCGGCTGGCGCTGCTGCAATTCCGCCTCCCACTTCGCCCGCTCTTCCGCGACAACACGCGCTCGGAACGCGGCGGGATCATCGCCGACGTCGGCCATGCTGCGCTGGCGCTCCATCTCCTTGACCATCCACGCATACGGCGATGGCTGGGAATACAGCTTGCCCCACAGCGTCTGATCTTTACCGGCGGCCTGCTTGAACTCGTTCACGTACTTGGCGAGGTCGTCGCTGCCGATGCGTTCGGACACCAGCGCCTCGGAGTGATTGAGGCGCTCATTGAGCAAGGCGCGCTGCTGGTTCGCAACCATGGTCGCGGCCCAGCCGTTCGGATCCTGGTGGAAGTCCGGCGGCTGCTGGAACTGCATGACCGGCGGCGGTGCTGGCGCCTGCATCTGCGGTGCCGGCCGTTTGGCGTCTTCCAGCTGCTGCGCCAGCAGATCGGCGCGCGCCTTCTCGGCGGCGGCCTTGGACTTCCAGTCGTTGCGGACCTTCTCGAGCGCGGAGAACGGCACCGTGCGGTTGTCGCCGCCCTGGACGTGGACGAGCGCTTCGTCCTCGGGTTCGGGCGTCTCCTTCTGCGCGGCTGCCGGGGCCTCTGGCGAGGCCCTGGAGGGGTCTGGGGCGTGCTCTGGCGTGGACTCTACCCGCGCTGGTTCCGGCGTCTCAGGCGCGTCCTGGGGCGCTCCCGTCAGGAAGCTGTCGAGCTGTTCGTTGTCTGCCATGATGTCCTCGGAGCGCCGCGTGGGCGCCGTGTGGTCAGTAGCCGTAGCCTCCGGCGCCCTGCGCATCGGCACCGGGTCCACCGCCGCCCAGAGTGCCGCGGCCCTGCGCCGCCATGCCCTGCTGCAGCGCCCAGGCGTTCAGCCCGTACGGGTCGGCCGTGTTGCCGGTCGCCACCGGCCCTGTCGGTGCCATACCCGGCGGTGTCGGTGCATACTGCGGCAGCGGAATGCCCAGCGGACCCATCGGTGCGGGCGCTTGCTGCTGCTGCTGTCCCTGCGGCGCCAGCAGCCACTGCATGTATTGCGTCATCGGGTCGGTCGGCGATCCCGGTTGCTGCGTGGGTAATGGCACCTGCTGGCCCTGTCCCTGCATCGCGCCGGCCATCAGCGGGTTCATCTGCTGCGGCGTCGCATACCCTGGCGCGGTCGGCGTCGGGGTCTGGTTGAACAGCGAGCTCAGCAGATCGCCGCTCGGTGCCGCATACAGCGAGTTGACCGTGCCGCTCATGGCGTTGCCGGCTGCGGCTGCGGGATTGGCGTACGTTGCAACCGGTCCGTCTGCACCGCGGTGTTCGCCGCTTGGTGCAGCGTGTTCACCACGCCCGCGTGCGTGGCCAGGTTCTGAGCCGGCACCTGGTTCGCCTTCATCGCCTGCAACGCCGTATCCGCCTGCGTCTTGCGGATGTTCGCATGCTTCTGCGCCAGATCGGCAATGTGATGAGCGAGAGCTACATCGGGTGTCATCTGCTCTGGCGATGGCGGCTGCGGCCCGGCGCCCTGCGGATTGTCCGGCGGTGCGTTCAGGTCCATCAGCATGTCGTGCGCGCCGTGTACCACGTTGTGCATCCGCTCCTGTGCCAGCGCCTGGCTTGCCGCCGCCCTGGCCTGGGTGTCCTGGATCTTCGCCGAGGCCATCTGCTGTGCGACCTGGCCTTGCTGCTGGCTGGCCTGCTGCTGCTGCTGCATGTGGTCTTTCATCCGCGCCAGCAACTGCTCCTTGTTGCGGAGCGATGATGCCGCAATGAGCACATCACCCGGGATCAGCCCAGGCTGCATGCTGGCCAGCTGCACCAGCGTCTGGAACGTCTCGGCCTGCAGCGTCGGAATGTCCTGGCCTTCCTGGATCGTTATATCCACGTCCAGGTCGGTAATGTCGTTGTCAATCCGTATCACCTGCTGCAGTCGCGGATCATCCGGCACCAACTGCATCTGCTGCATGACCTGGGCGCGCTGCTGATCCGGCATGTTGGCCAGTTCGTCCATTAGCGTGATCGGCCGGTTGATGCCGACCCAGCGGGTTTCTTGCAGCTCATCGGTGACCCGCACCCACTTGCCCGCGGTCCAATACTCGCGCACTGCCATCCAGATCGTCTCGTAGACGCGGCGCGACCACATCCGCAGGCTGTCGGCGAGCGGCTCGTTCTGCACGCTGCCGCCCGCTTGCTGTGCCAGGATCGCGCGCCCTGACAGTTCCCGCGGATCGGTGCCACTCATGGCGGCATTCGGCCCGGCCAGCTGCATCTCCTGCGTGGCATGCTGCAGCAGCTGGAACTGCCCTTGTGCGAGATCGCCGCCGGGCTGGATCTCGAACTTCATGCCGGGCATGACCTCGACGTAACCATCCGGCTTCGCCACCTCGCGCCGCGCCTGGTCGACGTCCTTCACCGCGCCCTGCTCGGCGATCACCTGATGGACGGACAATAGGTGGAGAGCTTTTGATTCCCGCTTGTTGATCATGTCCTGGAGGCTGATCAGATCGCGGATCATGCCGTAACGGTTGTTCTCGTGGTCGATGTAGCCCGACTGCATGATCAGCGAGCATGCGCTGTTGCCGCGGCGATCCTTGAACAGCGACGGCGTCGGCTCGGTCAGATAGCCGCCTTTGGTGAAGGTAGCGCTGACCCACTCGCCATGATCCAGCCAGTGGCACTGCACGACGCGCACACGCAGCCGCTGATTGTCCGTCCAGCGCAGATAGTCAGGACGATCGCGATACTGGCTAGCATCGTAACCGCTGTACATGCCCTCGATGACCTCGCCAGCGTCGGGGTACATGTCGAACAGCTGGTCGCGGTCCATCCACACCACGATGCCTTTGTAGCGCGCATCGGAAAAGTCCGGCATGCGTGAGTGTGGGTCGTACCACAGCCGGTCCCACGGCACCCAGGTCAGCGTGACGTTGGCACCGCCCTGCTGGTCGTCCTCGAGTCCGACCTCGATGCCACCGAAGCCCTCGACCAGCATGTCCTCGAACACGAGGCTGCGGATGCGGCTGTAGTCGTTGTCATCAGCGACATAGCGCAGTGCCTGGGTGGCAGCATCGGCGCGATCGTCCTCGGCCGGCGTGCGCGGGAATGCCTTCGGGTCGGTGCGTGCGCGGCGCTCCAGCCCGCACAGCATGTCAAGTTTCCGACGGCAGTAGTTGATGGTGATGATCGGCTGGCCGCGGTTGCGCAGCGCCTCACGCTCCGCCTGCGTCCACTGATCGGCGTTGACGTAGGCGCGGTCGCGGAGGCTGAGCTCGCGTGTTGTCATGGTGGCGCGCTCGGCGTCCTCGAACCAGCGCACCAACCGGACCAGTTGCTCATCGTCATTGCGCGGACTATCGGTTCCCGTCTCGTTGAGCGCGTCGACAGTCTGCGGCCAGCGCTGGTGCGCATTGGACGCGAAGTCGGCGCTGCGAAGCGCGTTGCGGGAACCGCTCATGGATCAGCCGCGCGGGCCGTAGCCCTTCGCCGGTCCACGAATAACGGCGCTATGGACGTTCTGCACGCCGTTGCGCTGATTGGCCACGGTGGCCTTGCTGTAGATCGACGGTGGCATGGTGCCGGCGCCACCGCCGGGATTGCCCAGCGCGTTCTCACGGCCGCCGGCTGCGCTGCCGGTGGGCGTCCCTGCCGGCATACCGCTGGGCACGCCACGCGGGCCGCCCATGGCGCCGCTGCCGCCGCCGATCGGCATACCAGCACGCGGCTGTGTGCGCGGTCCTACAGCGCCGTATGCACCAGTTGGCAGCGCTGGGCCTTTGCTGCTGGACGTGCCTGGATGCGTGGGCGTGCGTGATGACGGAATGCCGCCGAAGCGGTTGCTGCCCTGCTTGAACCCACCTGCCTTGGCCATGGTGTTACTCCTGCGTTTGGGGATCTGCTTCGTCTGGATTGATCGCTGGCGGCTTGGCCTTGCGCGCGGCGTCCATGGCATCGGACAGCCAGCGCTCAAGAAAGTCAGTGCGCTCTTCTTCGCTGGCGTTGTCGCCAGGAAACGCGGCCAGCGCCTGATACATCGCCTCGGCCCATTTGCGCGTGTCGGTGCCGACTTCGCGCTGGAACTCCGCGCCGCTCATCACGGTGTAGTCGGTCATTCAGATGCGTCCTAACAACAACAGAACCAGCAGGACCACCAGCACGACGCCCAAGCCACCGAATCCGTATCCCGCGTACGGATAAGCGCCGTAGTAGCCGCCGCGCAGTCCCCAGCCTCCGCCGATCACGACTAGAACCAGCAGCACGACCACGATGATCATCAGCGGCGACATGGCGTTACTTTCCGCGTCCTGCCCGCGATGTCTTGCGGGCCTGGTTCAGCGCAATGGCGGTCGCCTGCTTCTGGCTTTTGACGATCGGCCCAGACTTGCTGCCGCTATGCAGGTCGCCTTTGCCCCATTCCTTGAACACGGCTGCGACCTTCGCCTTGCCCTTCGGACCGATGCCTGCGGTGCTGTTGGCCATCACGCGATCCTCCAGGTCTCGGCTTCCTCGACGTCCATGCTGGCGAATGCGCGATCCCAGCTGTCCACGACCTTGACCACAGGCGCCTCTTGAATGAACGGCCTGCTGAGGCACGCATAACGCATGCTGTCTGGCGCATGGTCCTCCATGTCGGTGTCGACGTCCTCGGGCCGCGCGTCGTCGTGTTGCAACGCCGGCAACGTGCGGATGATATCGCGGCACGTGCTGAACAGCAGCACCATCGGCCGCTCGTCCACATCACCGACCAACCGGCTCCGCACCTGATCCCAGCCACCCATCGCGCCACGCTGTGGCACGCGCTTGTTGTCTGCCGGGCGGAAGATCACGCCCTGGCTCATCATGCGGTGGGCGATCGACGGCCCACCGTCCTCGGCGAACATCGCGGGATCGGCGACGCCAACCATGTGCCCGTCGTCCTCCTCGCGCTCCCGGATGCCGGCGGCAACGGCTTCTGCCGTGAGCTTCAGCCCGACGTTGGGCTCGCCTGTGCGCATGCCGTACCACTCGCGGTAGAGCACCAGCGCGCCGCGTGCGATGTCGTGTAGCGAGCCATCAGACACAGCCCACCAGTGGCAGCAGAACGGGCGCGCGCTGCCCCAGTCGAACGAGCGGAAGCGCGCCCAGTGATCCGGTAGCTGCCGCGGCGCGATGACGTGGCGCTCCATGCTGAACTCGGGGAAGAAGGCGCCTGACACAACGGACCAGTCGCCTTCGAGCCATGCGCGCACCAGCTCGGGTGAGCCGGACGCTTTCAGCCGCTGTACATAATCCGGTCCCAGATATCGGTTATCCGTCACGCGGCTCGGAATGTAGATGCGCTCGAGGCCGGTGTTGGGATCGGTGATCACCTGCCAGCCTTGCGGCGCCGGGTCGATGTAGCGGCTGCGAACCCAGTGATGGCCGGCGCCACCTGGGTTGCCGGTCATGCGAATGCCAACCGGAACGCCAGCGCCGCTACGCAGCGTCGCCATCAGCTTGAGCACTGGTTGCGGAGAGGGGAAATTGCCGATCTCCTCGACGTATACACGTGTGTAGTTATGGCCCTGATACTGCTCTGCGTCGGGATCGCGCTCGAGGTATGCGAAGGTCAGGCGTGCGCCGTTCGGCATGATGATGCGCAGCGGGCTGTAGGTCGCGGTCGCGCCTACCTTCGTATATACACCGCGTGCTTGCTCGAACAGGTCGAGCAGTTCGATACGGGTGCGTCGGATCATGAGACCGACTGCGGCGCTGCCGTGTTCGTGCGAGTGAAGCGCCCAGTCGCCGATTACGCCCCAGGACTTACCGCCACCACGCGCACCACCGAAGAACACCTCGAACACCGGACAGTTGACGAACATCGACTGTGGGCCGGGCTGCGGCTCCCACGCAGTGGTGCGTTCATCCCTCGTTAATGTCAGCATCGATCGCCTGCTGTGGCCGTAACTTTAGCCATTCCTCGACCGAATTGACCGGCGCGGGACCACGGATGACGTAAGCGACCGGATTGTCGGGATCGCCGCCCAGGATCGTCGTTGCCTTACCATAACCGCGGTCGAGCAGTTCGCGGATGGCGGCGACTTGGGTTGCGCCCGGCTCGGTGCTGGGCGAACCTGGAACGAGCCCCGCGAGCAGCGCTAGTCGCTCGAGACCGGCCACGCCCCAGACTTGCGCGGCCTCTTTGATGGCGCCGCTGGCCTTGTTGGGAACGCCCGGCTTGCGTCCAGCGCCTTCGCGCCTACCGCCCAATCCAGACATCTGAAATCCAACGATTGTTTATCAGTCTCGCGCCATGAGCCACGCCACGGGCGCCTGGACTTGTCGCAACGCGCCGAAGATCATGACCGAGAGGCGCGCGTGTTGGCGTGAGACGGAGAGCACCACGGCGGGGTGTCCGCGGAACGGCCCTGTCCGCAGGGCTACGGGCGCGCCTGGCGCCCATGAGGCGTCGTCTGGTGGTTGGGCTGCGGCCAGAGCCTCGGCGCCGCGTAGCGCTTCGATAGCGGCCTCAGCGACGATGCCTGGCTTGCCATCGCTCATGAGCAGGCGGAGAACGCCGCGGGTGTGGGCGATCGGCGCCCAGTGGGAACCTGGCACCACGAACAGGTAGTTCCCGAATAGCGGGCGCTGGACGGTGTGGCGGAGCGTGGGCGTGGCGCGATCGGGGCGGAGGACGCGGCACATGGGGAGGAATGTGGCGTAGCCCTGGCGCTGCAGGTTCGCAGCTGCCCAGCGCTCGGCCTGGGGATGGGTCTGGACGACGGCCCAATAGCTACCGCACCGGGACTCGTCCGGGTCCGGGTTAGCTAACTCAGCGCTGCGAGCGGCGTCAAGCATTGGCTCGGTCTGTTGTTGCGGCTTGAGCGTTGCGTAGCGTTGCGGAGAGTAGCGATGCGAAGCGAGGCGGGGAGACGCGGAGAGATGCGAGGCGCCGAGCGGAGATGCGGGGCGGGGTGCTGAGCCGCGGCGAGATGCGAAGCGGCGGGATCACTTCGCTGCTGATGAGCGTTTCGGCGAAAGGCTGATCATCCATTCCACCGCGTTGAAACTGGGCAGATCCTGGGAGGTGCCGCGGGCGACCTTCTCGATGCGGCGTTGGGTGGATCGTGCCAAGGCGTCGCGGGCGATTTCGCGGATGATGCTGTCGGTGGCGAAGCGGGCCTGTTTCTGGATGTCCAGCTCCGTGAGCTCCACGGTATCGGCCTGGCGTGCGCCGGCGGCGAGTTTGTTCCTGGCGCCGAACAGGAACCAGTCGCGTTGTCTGTCGACGATTTGGCTGTCGTTCAGGCGATAGAGGCAGACGGTGGGTGGGATGCAGACCCAGACCTGGGCGCTGTCGCGTTCGAGGATGCGGCGAGCGCTGATGAGGTAGGTGAGGCGTGGGGTGACGGGTACGCCGGCGGCCTGGGAGAGTTCCTGGTAGGTGACGCGTTCGCCTTTGGCGTATTGGGCCAGGTAGCGCACGAGTGATGCTGTGATCTCGGATCGCTCGAACAGCGGCATGGTGGTTCCTTTGCTGGTTCCGGTGCGTTGCGGAGCGGAGTGCAGAGCGGTGCGGCGGTGCGCTGAGGGGCGCTGCGTTGCGAAGCGTAGAGATGCGGAGCGCTGCGGTGCGATGCGATGCGGAGAGGAGCGCCGAGGTGAGAAGCGAAGCGCCGAATTGCGAAGAGGTGCGGCGGAAATCATACGGCGAGGTCGCTCCATTCGAACTTGGTGATTCTGAAGCGTCCGTTGCTGCCGCCGTTAGCTGGGCGATATCGGCCGATGCCGACTATCATGCCGGCGGAGCGGACGTGATGCTCGAAAACCTCAACCGTAATGATATCATCAACAATCGTGAACTCGGCGATGCCGTGCCACTTTGGGAACACGGGAAAGCGACGTTTGACGCGCTTGCCTGAGCCGCGGACGCCGTCGGCGTTGGCGTTGATGGCGACCATTTCGGCGTCTTTGGGGGTGATCGGCTTGCCGTTGCTGATCGGCACGTCGCCGTTGCAGAAGAAGCCGGAGGTGAAGAAACCTCGGAAGGTAGCGCCGCGGCGGCCCTGGACTTTCTCGCCGAGTTTCTGGGCGCCAACGTCGAGGCACTGTTTCAGCGCCATGGCTGGGATGCAGACTTGGCCATCGGCGTTGGTGGTGCATTTGCTGCGCCAGGTTCGGGCGTCGTAGTCGTCGTGGGATTCGCGGTCGAGCTTGTCGTCGTCGTGTTGGGCGGATTGGCTGTATGGGGATCCTGGGATGCCTTCGAGCGAGACCTTGCAGATTTTCATGGCATCTCTCCCTGCTTGGGAGGCCACGGGTTGCGATCTGGGCGATGGCGTCCGGACCCTATGGCTTTGGCGGCGCGCTCGAGGACTTCTTTGAACGCTTCGGCATCGATCAGCGGCGGCAATTTTACCCCCTGGGTGATGTCGGTCGGCTTATCGTTTTGCATGGTTGGTCTCCTGTTGAGTTGCGTGGCGCAGCGGAGAGCTGCGATGAGCTGAGCAGTGACGCGCGGCGGAGTGGGGAGGCGCGTGGCGTTGCGTTGCGCGGCGGTGAGAGGAGCTGAGTAGCGGGGCGTCGCGGAGAGAAGCGTAGCGGAGCGAGGCGATGCGCGGCGGGTCGAAGCGCTGCGGGGCGATGAGGGGAGTGGCGAGGCGGCGCGCAGAGTTGCGCCGCGATGCGGCGGGAAGGCATCAGTGGGTCCTGCCTGGCGGATGAAGCACCCAATTTGCGACAGCGGAACAGATAGCGGCTGCGAGCGCCTCGCGTTCAGCGACGTTGGGGATGGTGATGAGCACGCAGCTGGATGCGAACGCGAGTGCCATTGCGGCTTCGACCTGGCTGCATTCGCTGGCACGGACGCATTCTTCCACGTCGTGCAGGAGCGCATCGATGCGCGGCTTGCCGACCAGCAGCAATTCGTTGGGATCGATGTGGAAGCCGATCATGGGTGGCGCGCCTCCTCGTGGGCGATGAGGAGGACGAGAGCGAGCCAGGCCACGGGCACGAGCAGGAACAGGGCGCAGTCGAGGAGGAAGCCGATCATGCGGCGTCTCGCGCTTCGGCCGGCGGCGGCTCATCGTCTGGGTTGGGATCGTCGTCGGAGAGGCGGAAGGGGCAGAGTTCGTCGGCCCACAGGATCGGACACTGCAGCCAGTCGCAGTCGTAGCGGTAGCCGTGGTCCTGGCGGTAGACGCGTCGGCCGCGGCAGAGGCTGGGGCGCGCAACGGGAGCTGCGGTGATCACGCGGCGCTCCGGTCGTCGTTGGCGGTCATGCGGCCTGCTCCCGCTCAACCTCGGTCAACAGCTTCGTGGTCCGGTCGCTGGGCCAGACAGCGGCGCAGAAGCCGGCGAATTGCAGTTCATCGTCGAACAGGTTGAGGACGACTGGCGGCCTGCGCTGGATGAACTCACCGACCAGCGCATTGCGCATGTCATCGGCTAGTTTGCGGTCGTTGAAGTCCACCTTGAGCTGCAACAGGTGGAACGATCCGTCGGGCTTGGCGGATGCGGCGCAGCAGTACCAGTAGCGCTGATCGTGGCCTGGATTGATGTTCCATACGAGCGGGCCGAGGGCGACGATGGCGCCTGCTGACTGTCGGCCGATGACGGTATTGGCGAAGCGTCGGACACTGGCCTTGATGATGGCGGATTTACGCATCTCGACCCCCCTGTCCACTCTGTCCACTGTCCACATGGACGGAGTAGACGGAGTAGACACAGTAGACAGACGAGACAGAGTAGTCAGTCTCTGTAGGGTCGAGTGGAAGGTCGAAGAACAAGCGTTTTCCCTTACTTAACAAGCTCGTATGCTCCTCTCTTGAGAGGACTTCTCCGAGCTTCTGGCGGGTCTGCGTGCGCCATTCGGTTAAGCGTTCGCTGAACATTCGGCCTCGGATGACCGATTTTCTCTGCCACTTCGGCCGGCGTGAGGTGGACAGGGGCGTGTCCACGTAGACACTCAAAAACGAGACGCCTGAGACCAGACAAATCTCCGCCCGGCTGTTCGTCGAAGTTACACACAACCTCCCAAAGCGCTGTTTCTGCGTCAAATTCTACCAGTTTATCCTGTTCCTCGGCGTCACGACCACGCAAATATAGCCGTGTGCCTTTCTCATGGCGTGAGAGTACCTGTAGGCAGTCGGCAGCGCCTCCGAGGCCGGTTGATCCGGCGATGGTGTCGAGCACATCCTCGGCCTCGGTCTTGCGAACGTGGTGAATGACCACGATGGCGATGCGATACTTGGTTGCCAGTTCCTGCAGTAGACCGACGATCCGATAGTCGTATTGGTACTGCTCCTCATTGGCGCG
>DASXNR010000042.1:0-15024 GCA_036494925.1 Acetobacteraceae bacterium | reverse complement strand
CGCCGCCGGGCAGTACCCGTTCGAGGCGGTCAACATGATGGACCGTATCGTAGCCCGCGTGGAGCAGGACCCGGGCTGGCGCGCGATGATCGAGGCGAGCCGGTCGCCACCGGAGGCCGTTACCGCCGATGCCATCGCGGCGGCGGCGCGTCAGGTGTGCCACACGATCGGCGCGAAGGCGGTGGTGGCCTACACCGCCTCAGGCGCGACAGCGCTGCGGGTCGCGCGCGAACGGCCGGAGGCGCCGATCATCTGCCTGACGCCGCATCTTGCGACCGCGCGCCGGATGGCGGTGGTCTGGGGCCTGCACGCGATGGTCGCAGCGGATGCCCATTCGATGACCGAGGCGGTGACGCGCGCGGTGCGGGTGGCACAGACCGAGGGCTTCGCCCAGCACGGCGAGGAGATCGTGGTGGCCGCCGGCGTGCCGTTCGGTCACTCCGGCACCACCAATTCGCTGCGGGTGGCGACGGTGCGGTAGCGAAAAAGCAGCAAGCAGGTCATACACGGAGTTTCACGGAGAGCTCACGGAGATTCACAGATTAGATTTTAATGGCGCTGCGCGCCGGAAATTTGGCACAGGCGCTGAAGCGTCCCGCGCGAAGCGCCAAATCCCTTCTCTGTGAAACTCCGGGTGCACTCCGTGAAACTCCGTGTATGACCTGCTTTTTACCTAGGCTGCCTGCCGCACCGGTGTCGGCACTGCCGCGGCATCCTCCAGGATCATGTCCGACGCCTTCTCGGCAATCATGATGGTCGGCGCATTGGTGTTGCCGGCGATGATCGACGGCATGATGGATGCATCGACCACGCGAAGGCCGTCGATCCCGTGCACGCGCAGCCGCGGATCCACCACCGCGTTCGACCCATGCCCCATCCCGCAGCTTCCCACCGGATGCAGGTTGGACACGCCGCGCTTGCGCACATCGTCGGCCAGCTGGTCGTCCGTCATCACCGCCGAACCGGGTGAGGTCTCCGCCACCACCAGCCGTTGCAGCGCATTCTGCCGGGCGATGTTGCGGGCGATGCGCACGCCCTTGATCACCGCCCGCATGTCGTACTCGCTGCGCAGGAAATTGAACCGGATCTCCGGTGGCGCCAACGGATCGCGGCTCTTCAGCCGCACCGTGCCGCGACCTTCCGGACGCAGATGCACCGGGCTGATCGCGAACCCCGGAAACGGATGCGATATGATACCGTCGCGGGTGCGATCGATCGTGCTCCAGGCCGAGATGTTCATCTGCAGATCGGGCCGCTCCAGGCTCGGGTCGCTGCGCACCAGCGCGCCGACATAGAGCCCGTGCCCGACATCGGACCACCGCGCCACAGCAGGTATTGCGCGCCCGCGACGATCTGGCGCGGGATGCTGTGGTGCAATTCGTTCAGCGAGATCGAACGCCCGATGCGCCAGGAGCAGAAGGTGTTGAAATGATCCTGCAGGTTAGAGCCGACGCCGGGCAGATCGTGGATCACGTCGATGCCCGTGTCGTGCAGGTGCTGTGCCGGCCCGATGCCTGACAGCAGCAGGAGCTGCGGCGAACCATAGGCGCCGCCGGAAACGATCACCTCGCCGGCTGCGCGCGCGGTACGCAGCCCTTGCGGTGTGCGAAACTCGACGCCGACCGCGCGGCCGTTCTCGACCAGCACCCGCGTCGCATGCGCGCGGGTCTGCACCACAAGGTTCGGCCGCTTGCGCGCCGGCCGCAGATAGGCCGCGGCGGTGCTCCAGCGACGCCGATTGTTGGTCGTCGTCTGGTAGTAGCCGCAACCTTCTTGCTGCGCCCCGTTGAAGTCGGCATTGGGCTTGATGCCGGCCTCGAGACAGGCCTGCAGCAGCAGCTTGCCGATCTCCCACTCATACGGCTGGTTGGAGACGCGCAGCGGACCGCCGCTGCCATGGAATTCGCTCGCGCCGCGTTCGTTGTCCTCCGCCTTGCGGAAATACGGCAGCACCGACTCCCAGTCCCAGCCCTCGCAGCCTTGCTGGCGCCACTGGTCGTAATCGGCGTGGTTGCCGCGCATGTAGATCATGCCGTTGATCGAGCTGGTGCCGCCCAGCACCTTGCCGCGCGGCTGATACATCACCCGGTCGTTCAGGTTGGGTTCCGGCTCGCTGTCGAACATCCAGTTGACGCGCGGGTTGCAGAATGTCCGTGCGTAGCCGAGCGGAACATGGATCCACGGATTGCTGTCCTTGCCGCCGGCCTCCAGCAGCAGCACACGATGCCGGCCGGATTCCGACAGCCGCGCGGCGAGTACGCACCCCGCCGAGCCGGCGCCGGTGACGATGTAGTCGTAGGTCTGATCGGTCGCTGACATGATTCCCCCTCGGTTCGCCGGACAAGGTGCCGCGACGGGACGTCGGGTCAAGCCCGGCTGGCCACACCGGCTGCGCCAATCGGGACGGCGCCTCCGCGAGCTTGACCGGTCTCCTCCGCGAGCTCTCCGCGGTCAACGGCACGGAATGCCAGCCGGGCTTTGAGACGCGGTGTCACCCAGTTGAGAAAGGCGCGCAGTTTCAACGGAACCGGCTTGCGCGGTGGATAGACGATGTGGATCGGCAATGGTTCCGGCTCGAACGTCTCCAGGACCAATTCAAGTGATCCCGTGCGCCTCGCTGCGTCCATCTTGTAGGACATAACCCGGGTCAATCCGGCACCGGCGACAGCTGCGAGCACAGCAGCCTCGGACGTGTTCACGCGCAGCCTCGACCGAATGGGCACCAGGTTTGCGCGCGTACCCTTACGGAACTGCCAATAGTCCGGGGATGCAACATCATTGATCGCGATGCAGTCGTGATCGCGAAGGTGCTCAGGAGCTTGCGGACGCCCTCGCGCCGCCAGATATCCTGGGCTTGCGCAAACCACGAGACGGATTGAGCCGATCCGGGTCGCTATCATGCTGCTCTCGGGGAGGCTGCCGATGCGGACAGCGACGTCGATGTTCTCCTCGGCCGCATCTACGACGCGGTCGGTCAGCAGAAGTCTTAGGCCGATCTCCGGAAATGCATGCAAGAACTCGATGGCAATCGGCAGCAGATGCGTGTGCCCAAGGCCCCACGGCGTGGTCACTGCAAGATCGCCCTTGGGGCTTCTGTACTCGCCGGACACCTGGCGCTCGGCGTCGTCCACCTGTTCAATGATCCGTCTGCAGGCTTCAACATAGGACCGGCCAGCATCGGTCAACGTCATCCGCCGCGATGATCTTTGAAACAGCTCGGCTTTAAGCCGCGTTTCAAGATCGGCGACCTTGCGGCTGACGGTCGCCACCGGTGTTCCGAGCCGACGGGATGCGGCGGAAAAACTGCCTGTCTCGGTGACGGCAATGATCACCGACATCGCCTCCAAGCGGTCCATGAGGTTCCGGCTTTCCGAACAGTGAGAAGGTGCTTTTCATTCTTAGTAGCGGCGTATCGGTACGGCAATCGGCTAAGTCCGGAGACGCAGGAGATGTCTGCACCGGAAAGTTGCGGGCGGTGCGGAGTTCCACCGATGCGTTCGACGGAGTGCGAGGATGGGCAGCACGTTCAACACGAAAGACAATACGACAATCTACTACAAGGATTGGGGCATCGGTCGTCCTGTCATCTTTTCTCACGGCTGGCCGCTGAACGCCGACGCGTGGGACGACCAGATGCTGTTTTTGGCGTCGCGCGGCTTCCGGTGCATCGCTCACGATCGCCGTGGTCACGGCCGGTCGAGCCAGCCTTGGAACGGGAATGACCTTGATACCTACGCCGACGATCTGTCCGAACTACTCGAGGCGCTCGACATCAACGACGCTGTCATGATCGGCCATTCCACCGGCGGCGGCGAGGTCACGCGCTACATGGGACGGCACGGGACACGACGGGTATCCAAGGCCGTTCTGGTCTCCGCCATACCCCCTCTGATGCTGCAGACGGCCGCCAATCCAGGCGGCCTTCCGATCGAGGTATTCGACGGCATCCGGGCCGACCTGCTCCGCGATCGCCCACAATTCTATCGGGAGCTCGGCGCGTCCTTTTACGGCGCGAACCGTCCCGGATCGAATGTTTCGCAGGGCGTGAGGGACGCGTTCTGGGCGTGGAGCATGCAAGCCGGGCTGCGGGGTGCCTATGAGTGCGTGAAGGCGTTTTCCGAAACCGATCTGACCGAGGATCTCAAGAGGATCGACATTCCGGTTCTGCTCATCCATGGCGATGACGACCAGATCGTTCCGATTTCCGCCTCGGCGTTGCTGTCGTCGAAGATCATCGAGCAGGCGAAGCTCAAGGTTTACCCAGGCGCACCGCACGGATTGATGGCGACGCACAAGGACCAATTCGACAAAGACCTTCTATCCTTCCTCCGGGGCTAGGCCACAATATCCCCGATCCGCGGGCAGGACATGGCGGAGGCAACTGGGCCTTTGAGCAGGAGGTTGGCATGAGACATGCTGCACGACGACTGCCCCGCCGCCACTTTTGCTTCTGCTGCCTGGGTGGAGCGGCATTGGCAGCCACGGGCGAATGGCTGACACCCCGGCAGGCGTTCGCAGAGGCGCGGGGTCTCGTCAGCCTGATCAAGGACAGCGCCGCGATCTCCCCGATCGTGACCCATAAGCTGCGGAATAACATCACCGTTCTGGAAGGATCCGGCGGAAACATGGCCGTCCTGACGGGTCCCGACGGCAAGGTGCTCGTCGACGCCGGGATCGGCGTGTCGCGCGCCCATATCAGTGCGGCCCTGGCCGCGGTTGGGCCAGAGCCCATCACGCATCTGATCAACACGCACTGGCATTTCGACCATACCGACGGCAACACATGGCTCAATCAGGCCGGCGCAAAGATCATCGCTCACGAGAACACGCGCAAATATCTCTCAAAGGTGCAGCGGGTGGAGGATTGGGACTACAATTTTCTCCCTCTTCCATCGGGCGGGCTGCCCGACGAGGTCTTCGCCGACGAGCATAGGTTGACGCTCAACGGTGCCTCGCTGAGCCTCAGGTATTACGGCAATGCCCATACCGACAGCGACATATCCGTCGCCTTCGGCGAAGCGAACGTCATCCATGTCGCCGATACATTCTGGAACGGCGTCTACCCGTTCATCGACTACTCGACCGGCGGCAGCATCGACGGGATGATAGCTGCCTCCAATGCCAATCTCGAAGCGACAACGGACAGCACCGTGATCATCGCTGGTCACGGCCGGCCGGTCAGTAACAAAGCTGAGCTCACGGGCTTCCGTGACATGTTGGTCACGATCCGGGAAAATGTCGCCGCGCTCAAGAAGCAAGGTCGGTCAGGGGAAGAAGCGGTAGCGGCGAAACCAACATCCGCTTTTGACGCGATCTACGGCAATTTTGTCATTGATCCGGGCTTTTTCACCAGGCTGGTCTATGCAGGCGTGTGACGCCCGATGGGTGCCCGCAATGCCGCGTCCACTTGGAGGCTGACATGAAAGTAGGTCGCATTTCCGACGTTCCGCCGATGGTCGATCGCAGGCAGCTCGTCTGGGCTGTTCCCACCTTGGCCGCCGGCTTTGCTGCGCTTCGCAGCGCATCCGCCGCCGGTCCGCCACCGGCCGGCCCTGCGGCCCCGTCAAGCGTCACGCATTACCGCACGATGAAGGTTGGCGGCATCAATATCTTCTATCGCGAGGCAGGTCCGCCATCCGCTCCCGTGGTGCTGTTGCTGCACGGCTTCCCGACATCGTCACACATGTTCCGCAACCTCATCCCGGCGCTTTCGGACCGCTATCACGTGATCGCGCCGGACTATCCCGGCTTTGGCCAGAGCGACATGCCCGACCGGGCAAACTTCGCTTATACTTTCGATCGCTTTGGCGAACTGGTCGGCGGCCTGCTCGATCAACTGGGCGTGGCGCGCTACGCGATGTACGTCATGGACTATGGGGCACCGGTTGGGTGGCGTCTCGCCCTGAAGCGTCCCGAGCGCATCGCCGCACTGATCGTGCAGAACGGCAACGCCTATGACGAGGGGTTGAAAGAGTTCTGGGATCCGATCAAGGCCTATTGGTCCGACCATTCGGAGGCCCACCGAAAGGCCCTGTACGTTCTGGTGGCACCTGAGACAACGAAGTTCCAGTACACGGATGGGGTTTCGGACGTCAGCCGGATCTCACCTGACAACTGGGTCCATGATCAGGCCCTGCTCGATCGACCGGGCAATGCCGAGCTCCAGATGGACCTGTTCTACGACTACCGCACCAACTTGCCGCTGTATCCAACGGTTCAGGCCTACTTTAGAAAATACCAGCCGCCGACCCTTATTGTCTGGGGCAAGAACGACAAGATCTTCCCGGCTGATGGCGCATACCCATACAAGCGCGACCTCCGGAAGCTCGAGTTCCACCTCATCGAGACGGGACATTTCGCTCTCGAGGACAGGGCGGATGAAATGGTGCCCCTGATCCGTGCCTTCCTTGCCAGGAACGTCACACCGGCCTGATGGTCCACAGGACCCCCGCCTGGATGATCGAAGCCGGCTGGCCGCCCCGCACGCAATCCTGAGGTGTCTCATGGCCCGGACTGACAATATCGGCATCGCTCGGGAACTTCTCGGCCGCCTGGGATCGGGTGCCGAGCCGGCAGCGATCGTCGAACTGTTCGCAGAAGGAATGACTTGGGATATTCCGGGTGATACTTCTGCATTCCCGTGGATCGGTAGGCAATCCGGCACACAGGCTGTTGTTTCCTTCCTTGCCGAGACGACCGAGAAGCTTGAGCGAATTCGTCTTGACGTTGATGAAGTCCTTGCCAGTGACGAGCGGGCCGTTGTCCTTGGACGTCTCGCATCCAAGGTCAGGCGGACCAGCAAGGTAGTCGACACCGCCTTTGCGATCATCCTGGCAATCTCCGAAGGGCGAATCACGCGGTTCCGGATGCTCGAAGATAGTTTCGCCGTTTCGCAAGCTGCGTATGCGGACGAACGGACCTGTGAATGACCGACGGCGCGTTACCCGTACGCTGTCACGCCGCCGCCCGCGTCGGTACCGCGACTGCATCTTCCAAAATCATCGCCGCCGCCTTCTCGCCGATCATGATGGTGGGCGCGTTGGTGTTGCCGCCGACCGCCACCGGCATGATCGAGGCATCCGCCACGCGCAGCCCGTCGATCCCGTGTACCCGCAGCCGCGGATCGACGACGGTGGTCGGACCATGGCCCATGGCGCAGGAACTGGTCGGGTGCTGGTTCGACACGCCGCTCTCGCGCACGTATGCCGCCAGCTCGGCATCGGTGGTGATAGCCGGCCCCGGCTGCAGTTCGGCGGCGATATACGGCTGCAGCGACGGCTGCTCGGCGATCCTGCGCGCCAGCCGAATGCCGAAGATCACCGCCTGCATGTCGTAGTCGGTGCGCAGGTAGTCGAACAGCACGGCGGGGGGTGCCAGCGGATCGGCGCTGGCAAGCCGCACCGTGCCGCGGCCGTCGGGACGCAGATGTACCGGGCTGATGGTGAAGCCGGGAAATGGATGCGGCACGATGCCGTCCTTGTTCCGGCGCAGCGTGCTCCACTCGAAGATGTTGAGCTGCACATCGGGACGTTCCAGCCGCGGATCGCTGCGGGTGAACAGTCCGGCATGGATGCCGTTGCTCGCCATCGGGCCGGAGCGGAACAGCGCATAGCGCACCCCGGCCGACAGCTTGCGCAGCGCACTGTTCTCCAGATCGTTCAGCGTGATCGCCTTGCTGCACCTCCAGGCCACATAGGAATTGAAGTGGTCGTGCAGGTTGGCGCCGACCGCGGGCATGTCGCGTACCACGTCGATGCCGATGTCCTGCAGATGCTGCGCCGGCCCCAGACCCGACAGCAGCAACAGCTGCGGCGAGCCGTAGGCCCCGCCTGAGACAACGATCTCGCCGCTCGCGCGTGCCGTCTCGCGGCCCTGTGCGGTATGGAATTCGACGCCGACCGCGCGGTTGTTCTCGATCAGCACGCGGGTGGCGTGCGCGCCGGTGCGGACCACCAGATTGGCGCGCTTGCGCGCCGGCCGCAGATAGGCCTGCGCGGTACTCCAGCGGCGACGGTTCAACGTAGTGGTCTGGTAGTAGCCGCAGCCTTCCTGCTGCGCGCCGTTGAAGTCGGGATTGCGCGGGATCCCGGCCTGCACGCAGGCCTCCAGCACTGCATCGGCCAGTTCGAACCGGCCCGGCTGGTTGGACACGTGCAGCGGCCCGCCGACGCCGTGGAAGTCATCGGCGCCGCGGGTCTGGTTCTCGGCCTGCTTGAAGAACGGCAGGACGGAATCCCAGTCCCAGCCCTCGCAGCCGCGCTGGCGCCATTCGTCGTAGTCGCCGTGGCTCCCGCGAATATACACCATGCCGTTGATCGAGCTGGAGCCGCCGAGCGTCTTGCCGCGCGGCAGATAGAGGCGGCGATTGCCAAGCTGCGGCTGCGGCTCGGTCTCGAACCGCCAGTTCACCGCGGGATTGACGTAGGTCCTGGCGAAACCGAGCGGGATATGGATCCACGGGTTACGGTCCGGCGGTCCGGCTTCCAGCAGCAGCACGCGGTGCCGACCGGACTCGGAGAGGCGCGAGGCCACCACGCAGCCGGCGGAGCCGGCGCCAGTGACGATGAAGTCGTAGCTTTCACCCGCAGGGCCTGGCATTTTTTTCCTCGTCAATGACACATCATCAGCGATGTGATATCTTATCCGAATGCGATTGGTAATGGCCACCGACGCCGTGGTAGCCGCGATGCGCAGCCCGGCCGGCGCCTCGGCAGCACTGCTGCACGCCGCCAGGGCGTCGCGCGTCAGCCTGCTCTCCACCGCGCCATTGTGCTTCGAGTACGCAAGCGAATGTCACCGGCCGGAGCATGCCCATGCCGCGGGACTTGATGCAATGAGCGTGGATGTGTTCGTAGCTGCGCTCGTGGCTCTCGTGGAGCCGGTCGAGATCTGGTTCATGTGGCGCCCGCAGTTGCGCGACACGGGCCATGAGCTGGTGCTGGAAGCCGCCGTCAATGGCCGCGCGTCGGCGATCGCCACGCTCAATCGCCGCAACTTCCAATCCGCGGCTGGACGCTTCGGGGTCGAAGTTCTGCTGCCCGGCGAGGCCATAGGGAGATTGCGATGACGACCAAGACCTCGACCTATCCATTGCGGCTGCCGGCCTCGATCAAGGCGGAGGCCGAGAAGCTTGCGGCACGCGATCGGATCAGCCTCAACCAGTTCGTTGCCACCGCGGTAGCCGAGAAGGTGGCGGTGCTGCGAACCGCGAGCTACTTCGCGGAGCGGAAGGGTCGTGCCGACTGGGAGGCATTCGAGCGCCTGATGACCAGAGCGGAAGGCGAGCCGCCGCGTCGTGGCGACGAGATGCCGTGAGGCAGGAGATTGCCCGACCGGTGTTTATAGATCGGCCAGCCGGATCCATGCCGCGACCGCGGCGGCAACCAGTGTGCCGACTGCGATGGTTGCGATGCCATCCATCGCCAGTTCGTGCGCGACGGCCGTCCACAGCACCAGCACCGCGATCCCGACGGCAATGCCGCCGACCAGGCTCGCCTTGCCCTGCTTGATCCGCCGCGGATTGGTCCCGATGGTCATTCCGCGGCCACCTGCACATGGCCGACGCGCGGATCATCGCTGGTGTTGCGCACCCGCTTGAGATCGCGCCGCACGAACCGCGTATCGTAGCCGTTGAGCACGTGCCGCAGCAGCCCGCACGCAAGGTCTGAGGTGCCGAAGAACCAGTCGGCGATCGGATAGGTCAGGTTGAAGTTGCGCTCCATCATCAGCGCGGTGTTGTGGTGCGCGATGTGGTGGCGGCGGATCGAGTTCACCAGCGGGATGTGACGGACGATGCTGTCGTCCTTCACATGACAGCAGAAGTGGAACAGCTCGTAGTTCAGATACAGCGCCACATTGGTGATCAGCAGCAGCCAGCCGGCATTCGCCAGCCCCGCCAGCCCGAGCACCGCCGCCGGCGGCAGCGACAGCGCCATGAAGGCGACCAGCGCGTACGGCGGGAAGAACACGATGCGGAAGTCGCGGGTGTTGTCGATGGTCGGCTCGACGTGGGTGAAGAACTGGTGGTGAGCGAGCGTGTGGCGCCTGTAGATGCCCAAAAAACCCTTGACCGGGCGGTGCATGACGTAGCGATGGATCCACCACTCGAACGCGTTGGAGATGCAGAACGCGACCGGGATCACCAGGAACTCGTACCACGCCGGAGCGGCGATCTGCCGGGCGCAATACCAGATGGCGGCGAAGCCCAGCGCGTAGATCAGCGCGACATGCGCCCAGCCGAAATAGGCGGGAGCGATGCGGGTGCGGAAGTCGGCACGGAACGCCGCCTGCCGCCGCGACATCTTCTGCGTGTCCATCGGCGATTTCCTCCAGGACCCATCAGTGATAGGACGGAAATCCAGGCTGCGACAAGAGGAAGCGATGCTGCAAGTGGAGACGCCGGCCGACATGAAGGCCCATATCGGCAAGCAGATCGGCACCAGCGAATGGGTGCTGGTGGATCAGGTGATGATCGACAGGTTCGCCGAGGCGACCGGCGATCACCAGTGGATCCACGTCGATGTCGAGCGCGCGAAACGTGAGATGCCGGGCGGCAGAACGATCGCGCATGGCTACCTGACGCTCTCGCTGCTGCCGCGTCTGTCGCACGGCATCCTGCACATCCGCAAGCGCTCGCGCGGCATCAATTACGGGTCCAACAAGGTGCGCTTCACCGCGCCGGTGCCGGCGGGCTCGCGCGTGCGGCTGCATCAGACGCTGAAAAACGTCGAGGAAATCGAGGGCGGTGTGCGGATGACGTTCGACAGCCAGATCGAAGTGGAAGGTTCAACACGACCGGCTCTGGTGGCGGAGAACATCGGGCTGGCGTTCGACTAGCGGATCAGCGCCGCATCGATGTCGTCACCGGTCAGCCGCCAGGCATTGTCCAGCTCGGCCACAACGTTGCGCATGAAACCTTCGGTCAGCGCCAGCGCACGCTGCGGATCGCCGAGGTGGTCGGCCAGCAGCGCCAACGCCAGTTGCCGCGGACCGTCGCCTTCGTAGGTCCACTCGAAGCCCATGCGGCTGAACCGCCTGATGTCGAAGCGCGGATCGAGCGGTACGCCGTCCGCCGTCACCACCGCGCCGTCGAGACTGCGGCCGCCCTCGTACACCTTCATACGTGGTTCCGGGCGTCAGCCCGGTCTTCCGTCGTCATGGTCGGGCTTGTCCCGGCCATCATCCGAACATCACCACGCTGCGCACGGTCTCGCCGCGCTTCAACGCGGCGAAGCCGTCGTTGATCGCCTCCAGCGGAATCCGCGCCGAGATCATCTCGTCCAGCTGCAATGCCCCATCCAGATACGCGCGCGCCAGCAGCGGAAAATCCTGCGCCGGCTTCGCCCCGCCATAGGAGCTGCGGGTGATCCGCTTCTCCTGCATCAGGCTGCCCCAGCGGAATTCGACGTTGTCGCTCACGCCGGTCTTGCCGAGCCAGACCACCTGCCCGCCCGGCCGCACCGCCTCCACCGACAGGCGGAAGCTCTCGCGCCGGCCGGCGGCTTCGATCACCACATCGGCGCCGCGCCTGTCGGTGATGGACCGTGCGACCCCCAAGGCCTGCCCGGGATCGCACGCCGCGGTGGCCCCGAGCGCCCGCGCGAGCTGGCGCCGCGCGGGATTGGGATCCACGGCGATGATCGCGCCGGCGCCGGCCAGCCGGCAGCCCTGCACCGCCGACAGCCCAACCGCGCCGCAGCCGATCACCATCGCCACCGCACCCCAGCGCAGATCGGCGATGCGCGTCGCTGCGCCAACCCCAGTCATCACGCCGCAGCCGAGCAGTGCGGCGCGATCGAACGGCATCGCCGCCGGCACGCGCACCGCGCTCTGCGCCGGCACCACGCAGTATTCGGCGAAGCCGCCCAGATACATGAGCTGATGCATCGGCACGCCGTCGCAGGACAACCGCGGCCGGCCATCGAAGTGGAACGCGAGCGGCCCATTGGTCAGGAACTGCTCGCACAGGATCGGCTGCGCGCGCTCACAGTAAAAGCAGCCCCCGCAATGCGGATTCCATGACAGCACCACGTGGTCACCGACGGCGAGGCCGGTGACGCCGTCGCCGACCTCGAAAACCTCGCCCGCCGCCTCATGCCCCAGCACCGCCGGCAGCTTCACCGCGAGCGAACCCTCGATCGCCTCGAGATCGGTATGGCACAGGCTGGCGGCGCGGATGCGCACCAGGACGTCACCTGGACCGACCGGGCCGACCTCCACCGTCTCGATCGTCATCGGCGTACCGGTGTGCCGCAGCACGGCGGCGCGCGCCCGCACCATGGTGCGTGCTCAGTTCAGGGCGCCGACCGCGCCGGCTGATGCGAGGTCGCTGTCCTGCCGCGGGCCAGCCGCATCATCGTCAGCATCAAGCCGATCGCCAGCGCATATGCGAGCACCTGCGCCGTGTCGGGCGTCGCAGTGTAGCCCACCAGCGTGTGCAGCAGCCGGCCGGGGATGCTGTCGTCGCGCAGCAGCCAGGAGGTATCCCACAGCGGGGTCGCGAGGCCCTGGAAGTAATCGGCCTGCTGCAGGAAGAACACCGCCTGCGCGGCAAGCCCGGCGGCGAGCAGCGTGATCAGCCCGGTGGTGACGGCGAACAGACGATGCGCCGGCACGGCGAGCAGGCCGAGATAGATCAGCGCCGACAGCGCCACACCCAGCGCGATGCCGACCGCGCCACCGGCAGCCATACCCGCGACCGAGGTGCCGCCGCCGGCGAGGATGCCGAACAGGAACAGCACCACTTCGGAGCCTTCGCGCAGCACCGCCACGCCGACCACGACGGCGAGCGCCGTCAGCGGCCGCTTGCCCGTGGCCACCGCGGTGCCGACGGCACGCACCTCACGGGCCAGCTCGCGGCCGTGACCGGCCATCCAGGCATTGTGCCAGGTCAGCATCCCGACGGCGGCCAGCAGGATCGCGGCGTTGAACAGCTCCTGGCCGGAGCCGTTGAACAGCGCCCCGAGTTCGCCGGCGAACACGGCAACCAGGCAGGCGCCCAGCGTGCCGGCCGCAATGCCGGCTGCGATCCACCGGCCCCGGCCAGGGACGGACCGCGTCGCGGCCAGGACGATCCCCACGATCAGACCCGCCTCGATGACCTCACGGAAGACAATGACCAGACTCGCGAGCATCGGCGTCCCTAGATGCGACAAATTCTCAATTGCAGTTAGGCCAGCCGGCGCCTCGGGTCAACCATTTACGGCGGCGCCGGCTATCCGGACATGGTGATCGCACCACTGCCATGCCAACCCGCAGGCTGACAGATGCGTTACGGATGAAACTCCGTTCACGCACTCCGCGTTCCGCGACCGGACGCACACCACGGAGATGCACAATGCGCAGCAGCTACATTATCGCGATTACCGCTCTTCTGGCCGGTGGCCCCGCGATGGGCCAGGTGATCATCCAGACGCCGAACCCCGACGCGGCGCGGCACGAGCAGCGCGCCACGCAGGATCGCGCCGACGCACAATGGGAGCATCAGCAAGCGCAGCGGCGCGCCGCCGTCGGCGACTATCAGGGCGCGGCGGAAGCGCAGCGCGACGCGCATCGCGACTGGCGTGACTCGCACCGCCAGCAGGACCGCGCTCAGGACGAATCGGGTGCGGTGGTGATCGGCCGCTGATCGCGCTCGGTCCCGGCAGGCAACGCGGGCGGGTGTAGCGGAGGCAGGCCGGGCTGGTGCAGCCCGGCCTGCTTCGCTTCACGCCGGTGCAGACGGCGGCTGGCGCGCGCGGCTACGCCCGGCGCGCGCCGCGCTGTGCGAGCGACGTATGATCCTGTTGCGGTCCGCATGGGCGAGGGCTCTGGCGTGGTCAACGATCGCGGCGGCGACATGCCACTGCGCCTGTCCCACGACCGCACCGGGGGGCGTCCTTATGAGCCGTCCGCAACAGGGTCGAGGCCGAGAGCCATGCGGCCGGTAAACCATTGCTGGCGTTTCGCGGGCAGAGGATGGAACTGGGCTGCGTGAACGTCCCGTAACAGGCGTTCAAGCCGGGCCGCACGGTAGAAACCGGCTCCTCCCGCTGTTTCCAATGCCTTCTCGACTGTCGCGAGCACGTGCTCGGCCGCGATTGTCTTGCGAACCAACATGGCGTTCGTCATGTCCAGGTTTGTAGCGACGTTGAGGTCATTAGCCAGGCGAACCATGTCATCCACGGCAAGCTGGACTGTCGTCAGGTGATTTGCGAGCTCTCCCAAAAGGTACGGCACTGTCGGATCCTTCCGGCGGTCGCTCGCCAGACCAAGGCCGACCGCGAAAGCGGCCTCCGCCACTCCGGCATACACCGACATGACCAACGGCAAGGCCACTGTCAGACTGACATTCCATGAGGCGTGGAACTGGCCGCGTGGCCGGCGCAGCACGATTGCCTGCTCCGGCACGAAGACATTCTCGAGAACAACGGTATGCGAGCCGGTGCCGCGCATCCCCAGGGCGTGCCAGTCATCGGCGAGAGAGATGCCCGGCGCGATAAGTGGAACCGTAAAGTGCAGAACCTGCCAGCCTTCCTTCGGATCCTCGAATGGCGCTGAGGTCACCAGGACATCACCGCTTGGTGAGCCGCTGCCGAACGGCTTGCTGGCGCTGACACGGTAGCCGTCCCGCGCGGTTTCGACCCTGCCGTTCGATTCCAGCCCGTCGTTCGCGCCGGTCGAGATCAGCACGATCTCGGCCGCCGCGACCTGCTCCAGCAGCTTCAGTCCCGGGCGGTCGTGACGATGATTGTAGAGAGCCGCCGCAACAAGATGCTGGTGCATCGCCAGGGCCAGTGCGGTGGCCGGACAATAATGGGCCAGCTGTCGGAGGAATCCGCACATTGCGCTGTAAGTCGCGCCGCTGCCGCCAAGGTCATCAGGGATCAGCGCGGAAAAACCCGATGCTCTTTCAGGACGGCGTAATTGTCCGCGACAAATGTATTGCTTGCGTCGCGTTCGGCGGCGCCTTCGGAAAATCCCGGTCCAATGACCTCCGCGAGCCTAGTCAGATCAGGGCATCGTGCCATAGCCGGCCTCCTCGGT
>DASXNR010000041.1:0-7455 GCA_036494925.1 Acetobacteraceae bacterium | reverse complement strand
GCGATTGCCACGGCCTGTGTTGCAATGGGGCTGGCGGATCCAGGGGGCGCTGGCGATTGGCGGTGGGACATTGCTGCTGGTGGCGAACCCCGCGGTGACCGGCGAACCCGTGGGTCAATGGGTGCTGCTGGACTGGCTGCTGCCGGCCTATGCGGTGCCAGCCGTGCTTGGCCTGGTCGCGCTGCGGCACCAGGCAACCGCGACGCCCAACTGGCTGCGGCCGGTGCTGGCCTGTTACTCACTGCTGGCGGGTTTCGTGTGGATCACGTTGGAGATCCGCCACCTGTTCCATCGCGATGCCATCGATTTCGGCACGGTGCCGATCGCGGACGCCGAACTTTGGGCGTGGTCTGCCGCTTGGCTGGCGTACGGTGCGGCCCTGATGGGCGGGGGCGTTCGCACCGGCAACCGGCGGCTGCGGTTGGCAGCGCTTGGCGTGATCGGGCTGGTTGTCGCGAAGGTATTTCTGGTCGATATGGCAGGGCTGGTCGGGCTGTGGCGGGTGCTGTCGTTCCTCGGTCTGGGGTTGGCGCTGATCGCTCTCGGCGCGGTGTACCGGCGCTTTGTGGACCGCGCGGCCGCGCAATGACCGCCGGCGCAGCGCGCGCGGCAGCTCGTAGGATTGGTAGTGGGGAAGCGAACCCCATCACTTCACCGTCGGGATGCTAACGGGGCGCGGGAGCTTGTGTCGATGCGACGTTCAACGCGCGCGCGGAATCCGTCGCCGACAAACCGATGTTCCGCACCGCCCTTAAGGCACGCCACTGCATCGTGCCGGCGAGCGGATTTTTCGAGTGGACCGGCGAGAAAGGTGCCAGGCAGCCGCACCTCTTCACCGCGGCCGACGGCTCGCCCCTACTTGCCTTTGCCGGCCTCTGGGATCGCTGGAAAGCCCCCCTTACCGGTGAATGGCTGCTGTCCCGCGATCATCGTGTCGGGGCTTCGGCTTGGATGGAGCCCTATCACGACCGCATGCCGGTGCTGCTGGAAGCCAAAGATTTTGACGGCTGGCTCGGCGGCACGCTTGACACCTACGCGCTCAAGCGGGCGCCCGAGGAAGCCTTGCGCGAATGGAGGGTATCGCCGGGTCTCAACCGCGCCGTGTTAGCGACGATGAGCCGATGATTATTGAAGGGGTATAACAGGCAAATGGACCTTCTTTTGGATATTTCCCTGGCGATCGGCTCTGCTGTGGTCGCGATTTTTGGAACCGCCTATGACCCGGCGGCCGGCCGTTTCACCACCTCGCTGGAAACTGTCTACCGGATTTGCAATTTGAAACATTGGCAAGCTGACGTTATCGGCCGACGAGTTCTCATAGCCCTGGCGGTTGTGATATGCGGATTTGCGATAGGGAAATCCGTCGGCGACGACCACGACAAAAAATTCATGAAAGCGGCGTTGGTCGCGACGTTGAGCCCAAAACCCGATGTCATTCGGGAGGTGGCCGCAAAAATGCAAGGGGTGGCTCAGGATGCCGGCTATAGCGGCCTAGACTATAACAATGTCTCTAATGGTATGGTCTTTTTTCTGGCGAGAACGCGCGCCACGGATGGCAAGAAGCCGATTCCGGATGATTCCGAGAACGACATCGTCATACTGAACGACTCCCAATTGGCAGAGTTGTATTCTCTCGTGATCCTCAAGGAAGACCCAACATCCAAGCTTCGCGAATACTTCAAGCAAAATCTCGATCTAGAAAAATTTAGTGACGACGTATATGATCGGCTGTGCGCACTTTTCTCATCGTCTGTCCGGCGGGTTCTATACAAGCAGCCGGTTAACTGCGATTACGACGACACGAGGGGAATAACTCTGACGTTCAACGTCAACAACATCGAGCAACAGGCGATCTTCTCCCCTGCGGAAATCGGAGATATTGCCAAAAACAATACCAATGCGGCGAGGACGGCTCTCGGCCTTATGGATAGGGCCTTCCGTCAGAAGGTGCCAAGGCCTAACCCCGATAAAATGCCCCAGGCTCCCGGAGCCCCCGCCACTCCCTGATCCGCGACTTCACGCCAATAGGACCGAGTCCGCGCAAAGTCGTGCCGCCCGATTGTGCAGGCTCAATCACGATGGCGGACGCTCTCGTCACGGACGGCACTACTGCGATGCTTAGGCCGAACTGGGCGTATCCTGGCGGACCAGGTGCTTTGCGCAAGGGCGCGCCGAGCCGCGAAAAAGCGTCCCGGTCCATTCGGGTAACGCCGCTTCGGGCATCCTCTTTCGGCCGCAGACGCTAAACTACGGGGCTTAGCGCCCATTGCGTCGCGTCCATCGATGGCGGCTCGCAGAAGATCGGCACTGCGTTCGGCGTTCGCATGTTCGGCTCGATCCCCATTGCCGCACGCAGCGAGCGGAACAGTGCGCCGTGCGCCACCACCAGCACCGCGGCCGGCTGCACTGTCGCCCGATTGACCGCCGCGACCGCGCGGCAACGCAGCGCGGCAAACGTCTCCGCGCCCTCGGGCGTGAACGCGCCGCTTACCCAGTCGGCGAACCAGCCGCTCATCGCCTGGCCTTCCTGCACGCCGAAGGACACCTCGCGCAGATCGGGATCGAGCGCGACCGGCAGTCCAAGCGCCTCGCCGGCGAACTCCGCCGTGACGCGGGCGCGCGACAGCGGCGATGCAACGATCGTCGCGATGCCGCGGTTGCGCAATTTGTCCGCTGCCGCGTGCGCCTGTGCCAGCCCGGTCGCGTTCAGCGGGATATCGACGTTGCCCTGTGAAATGCCCCGGGCGTTCCAGTCGGTCTCGCCATGCCGAAGGAACCAGAACGGGATCGGCGATAGCGTGGCCTCCTGGAACGCCCCATGCACCTCAGTTCAGCCCTTCCTGCTGCATCACGCGCTGCACCGCGGGCCGCGCCATCATGCGGTTGAGGTGCGCCTCGCAGTTCGGCGGCAGTTTCATGTTCATCCGCTTGCCGCCCCAGAACTCGACATAGAACAGCGCCGAGTCAGCGATCGAGAATGATCCGGCCAGGTAATCCTTGCCGGCCAGCGCTTTGTCCAGCACGGCGAAGCCCTTCTCAACCAGCTCCTTGCCGCGCTCCTTCACCTTGTCCTCGTCCGCCGGGTTGGGGGTGTAGTTCGATGCCCGGAACAGCCGCGAAAACCCCTGCATGTGAACGGTGCTCACCGCATAGTCCAGCGCCTCCAGCATGCGCGCCTGCGCATCGACATCGTCCGGCATCAGCTTCTTGTCCGGATTGGTGCGCGCCAGCCAGTAGGCGATGGCGGGATATTCGGTCAGCACCGAGCCATCGTCGCGCACGAGTGTCGGCACCTTCGATTTCGGATTGACCGAGGTGAACTCCGGCTTGAACTGCCCGCCCTCGCGCAGGTTCACCAGTTGCGCCTCGTACGGCTTGCCGATCTCCTCCAGCAGCACGTGGATGCCGATCGAGCAGGCGCCCGGCGAGTACATCAGCTTCATGACTATCTCCCTCGTCAGTTGCGAACCTCGCGCCACGCGCCGATGCGCGGGCGATCGAGACCAAGGTTCTCGCGCAATGTGGTGCCGCGGTAGTCATTGTGAAGCACCCCGCGGCGTTGCAGTTCGGGGACAACGTGGCGGACGAACTCCTCGTAGCCGCCGGGCACATGCGAGGCAGCGACCACATAGCCGTCGCAGGCGCGGGTGGAAAACCATTCCTCCATGCCATCGGCGACATCCTTCGCACTGCCGACGAAGCGCGGATGATCGCGGAACGTGCCGCGATGGCTGACCTCCATGAAATCGCGCGTGGTGGGATTGCGTTTTCCGAGCACGCGATACACCCGATCGCGCAACCCCTGCGCGCCGGTCCAGGTCTGGATCTCCTCCTCGGTCCATGGTTCGTCGAGCGGCTTCTGCGACAGATCGACGTTCAGCACCTCGCAGAGCAACGACAACTGGTCGATCTCTTTCGGCAGCTGGTCGATCAGCGCCACCTTGTCCTCGGCTTCGGCGCGGGTGTCTGCAACCACCGTATAGACGCCAGCGGCAACCACCACCTTCTCCGGATCGCGTCCCGCTTCGGCGATCTGCTGCTTGAACGTGGCGTAGTCGGCGCGCGCCTGCTCGAGCGAGTGGTAATTGACGAACACCAGTTCCGCCCAGCGTGCCGCGAAGCGACGCCCGCGGCCGCTCTGCCCGGCCTGGATCAGCACCGGATGACCCTGCGCCGAGCGCGGCACGGTGAACGGCCCGCGCGAGCGGAAGAATTCGCCGGTGTGATCAAGGCGCCGCACCTTGTCGGGATGCGCGAACGTACCGCTGCGCTTGTCCAGCACGATCGCATCATCGTCCCAGGAATCCCAGTGTCCGACAACGACTTCCAGGAATTCGTCGGCGCGGTCGTAGCGCTGGTCATGTTCGCCGTGCGCGGCGTGACCCATGTTCAGCGCCTCGCCGTCGTTCATCGAGGTGACGATGTTCCACGCGGCACGGCCGTTGGTCATCAGATCCAGCGTCTGGAACACGCGCGCGACGTGGAACGGTTCGTAGTAGGTGGTGGAACAGGTCGAGCCGAGGCCGAGCCGTTCGCTCGCCATGCCCATCACGGTGAGGATGGTGATCGGGTCCATCTTCACGCAGCGGATGCCGTTGGCGACGGTGTGCGCATGATCGCCGCCGAAGCGGTCCGGCATCGCCAGGCGATCGTCGAAGAAGCCGATATGGAATTTTCCGGCTTCCAGCACGCGGGCGATGTGGCGGTAATAGTCCGCGGTCATGAAGCCGGGCGATGCTTCCGGATGCCGCCAGGAGCCGACAAAATTGGTGCAGTTCTGGGCTTGCAGGAAGGCCACGAGCGTCATTTGGCGCATTCAGAGATTCCTTCGTACTCTGGTCGCCTGACAGCGGCACCATATTGCGCCAGGTGACGTTAATCGAACAGGGAACTCACCGAACTCTCCTCGGAAATCCGCTGCATCGCCTGCGCCATCAGCGGCGCGATGGTGATCTGCCGGATATTCGGCGCCAGGCGCACTGCCTCGGTCGCGAGAATCGAATCGGTGATCACCATCGTCTCGATCGGTGACGATGCGATCCGCGCCACTGCGCCACCCGACAGCACACCGTGCGTCACATACGCGCTGACCGAGCGTGCTCCTCCCCTGATCAGCGCCTCGGCCGCGTTGCAGTGCGTGCCACCGGAATCCACCATGTCATCCACCAGGATGCAGTCGCGCCCTTCGACATCGCCGATCACGTTCATCACCTCGGAATGCCCGGCGCGTTCGCGGCGCTTGTCGATGATCGCGAGATCGCAGTTCAGCCGCGTCGCCAGCAGGCGCGCGCGCAGCACGCCGCCAACGTCGGGCGACACGATCATCAGGTCGCGGCCATTGTAGCGCTCCTGGATGTCGCGGCTGAACAGCGGTGCCGCGTACAGGTTGTCCACCGGGATATCGAAGAAGCCCTGAATCTGCGCGGCGTGCAGGTCCATCGTCAGCACCCGGTTGGCGCCGGCCACGGTGATCAGATTGGCCACCAGCTTGGCGCTGATCGGCGAGCGCGACGCGGTCTTGCGGTCCTGTCGCGCATAGCCGAAATACGGCATCACCGCGGTGATCCGCCGCGCCGAACTGCGGCGCAGTGCGTCCAGCGTGACCAGCAGCTCCATCAGCGTGTCGTTCGCCGGATAGGACGTCGGCTGCACCACGAACACGTCCTCGCCGCGCACGTTCTCGTGGATTTCGACGAACACCTCCATGTCGGCGAAGCGGCGGATCGAGGCCCGGGTCAACGGCAGCTTCAGCGTGGCGGCGACCGCCTCGGCGAGGGGACGGTTGCTGTTGCAGGCAACGATTTTCATGCTGTTTGGCCGTCCGGAGGGATCATCGCACCGGCTCGACGCCGGACTTGCGGCCTTCTACCAACGGCTTCTGCGCCTGTCCATGAACCGGCTCGCCCGGTTCGCGCCCGGATTGGCGCGCGATCACGTCGTTCACCCCGCCGGCAGCCTCGGTCGCCACCACGACGGCGACATCGGCCCAGTAATGGTCGAGCGAACCGGCTGGGATCTCGTTGAGCTGCACCACCTTGCCGCGTTCGTCGCCGTCGGGCTTCTGCACCGACCACTGGATCTCCACCCGCTGCTGGTTGCCGGGGATCGGCACCATGCGCACGTTGCCCTGCACGATGAAGTCGGCGCCGCTGGCGTCGTCCTGCAGCACCGGCCCAAGCGCCGCGAGATGCGCCTTCATCTGTTTGGTCAGCGATACGTTGCCGTCGCCGGGCGCGCCGGTCACCGGGGCAACCCGCACCTTGGCGATGCGGTTGTACAGGCTGTTCGGGTCGGCGTGCTGAATGCCGGTGAGCAGGCTGGAGATCTTCGGCGCGGCTTCGAGCGCGGTCTGATCGAGCGTGTCCCGGGAGGCGGCCGCCCACACCTTGGTCGGCACCGGGCTGCCCTCGGTGTGGCCCTTGTCCTGGCCCTTCGGGTTCAGCACACGGAACAGCGGCACCACGTTGCCGCCACGCTGTTCGGCGGTGGCGACGAGCTGCCAGTCGTTGGAGCGCACCCGGTCAGCGACCGCCGGCACCTCCTGCGCCTGCAATCCGCCCGCCAGCGAATCGGCGAACTGCCGACTGGCAGCGTCAGGCAGCAGCGCGTCGGTCGGCGGCGGCACCGCCAGGCGCGGGGTCGGCGGTTGGGCGAGCAGCCGGCCGGTGGCCCCGGGATTGCCGATGAACGGCTCCGGCAGGTCGCCGCAAGATGCGAGCAGCAGCAGAAGCAGCAGACTGAGGCGTGACAGCACGACTATCCCGAGGCGAGCGCGATGATGGAGATCTGGTGCCCGATCGGTCCGCCACCGCTCAGAGTGCGCCGGCGATGGCTGAAGAACATCGCTGCATCCGCGGCAGTGTCGACGCCCAGAACGCTGATGGAATTGATGCCGGTGCCGGCCAGTCGGGCGGCGCAGTAGCCGGCGAGGTCGAACTGCCAGCGCGCCTCGCGATGTCCCGCGGCGAAACAGCGCACAAGGTCGGGTTCGCGCGCCAGGACAGCATCGCGAAGATCGGCGCCGACCTCGTAGGAGCCCTGACCGATACAGGGTCCGATCACCGCGACGATCGCGGCAGGGCTGGCGCCGAGTCCGACCATGGCGGCAACGGTTGCCTCGATCACGCCCGCCACCGCCCCGCGCCAACCGGCGTGGACGGCGCCCGCGACCCCGGCCGATCGGTCGGCGAGCAGGATGGGCGCGCAGTCGGCAGTGATGATGCCGAGAGCAATATCGGGGCTGGTGGTCACCATGGCGTCGGCGCGCGGGCCGTTGCCGGGGGACCACGGCTCCGTCACCTCGACCACATCCGTGCCATGCACCTGCATGAGACCGACAAGGCGGTCCGGCCTGGCGCCGATCGCGTGAGCGGCGCGGGCGCGGTTCTCCAGCACCGCATCACGCGTGTCGCCACCCGACAGGCTGCAATTGAGGCTGGCGTAGGGCCCGCTGGA
>DASXNR010000040.1:0-6874 GCA_036494925.1 Acetobacteraceae bacterium | reverse complement strand
GATGACGGCGCACCGTCCTTCGGTCAGCCTGGGTTCTGGACGCCTACGGACACTCACGGATGGCTGGAATCGGAGGGGGCGGGATTCGAACCCGCGGGAGCTTGCACCCCGCCAGTTTTCAAGACTGGTGCCTTAAACCGCTCGGCCACCCCTCCTCGGCCCCACCTGTCTAATTCGCGCCGACGGCCCGGTCGATCTCCGCCGCAGTGATGCCGAGCTTCGCCGCGGCATCAACAACGTCCCCCCATGTCGTCGCGTCCACGGAAATGCCCGTCGCCGCGCGCTCCCGCGCCGCACGCCGCTCGGGTTCGCCCGGCAGCAGCACCTCGTCAAAGCCGGGCGCGACGCGCGAAGAACGGATATGCGCCTTGGTCGCCTCGACACCTTCCGCCACCGCCGCTGGATCGCCCAGCAGCGACAAATCGATCACCGTCGCCAGCATCGAGTTGAGGATGCCGCCCTGCACCGGCTGATCCACCCGCTGCCCGCCGCCGACCGCGCCCGCCATGATCTCGCACATCACTGCCAGACCCGACCCCTTGTGCCGGCCGAACGACAGCATCGCTCCGGTGCGATCGCGCATCAACCCGGTGGGATCGTTGGTCGGCTGGCCCGCGGCATCGATCAGGCAGCCGTCCGGGACCGGGACGCCCTTGTTGTACGCCACGCGTGCCTTCCCGGCGGCGATCGTGGTGGTCGCCATGTCGAGCAGCAGCGACGGCCCATCCGGCCCTGGCACGGCGACGCAGAATGGATTGGTGCCGAGACGTGGGTCGGCGCATGCCCAGGGCGCCTGGATGTCGCGACCGTCGGCGACATTGACGAACGCGGTGAACGCGCAGCCGGCGCGCACGGCAAGCTCGCCGTAGGTGCCGATGCGGCCCACGTGCGAGGCGTTGCGCAGCGCAAGCACGCAGGCGCCAAGATCCCGCGCGCGAGCGACCGCGCGGCGCACCGCATCGGCCGCCATGCGCTGGCCGAAGCCGCGGCGCGCGTCGATCACCAGCAGCGCACCGGCATCGAGCACGGTGTGCGGCGTCTGGTCCGGCACCAGCAGCCCGTCCTGCAGCAGCCGGATGTAGGCCGGCAGCATGCCGATGCCGTGGCTGTCGTGGCCCGAGAGGTTGGCGCGCACCAGATGGTCCGTGACCTCTTCGGTTTCCTCAGCGCTGCTGCCCATGCGGCCGACGATGAGGCTGACGAGCGCGTGCAGCGCCTGAGGGGTGAAGTCGGGCATAGTGTTGGCTACTCTCCCGCCAGGCGTGCCGGCATCAAAGGCGCAGCGAGCCGCATGAGATGCGCGACGTCGGCCGCGGTATCGATCGCCAGCAACGCATCGGCCAGCCGCGCCGAGCGCTCGGTGCCCAGCACCGCATCGGTCAGGCCGGTGAATTTCCCGCGCAATTCCGTCTCGGTGAGGAAGCTGCCAGGCTCGCCCTTGGGCACCACGACCTTCTGCGAAAAGCTTTGGCCGCGGGCCGCGATGGTCAGCTTGCCGGACATATTGGCGGGGAATTCGGCCTCGATCTCTGGATCGAACGCGCAGATCACCTTGGGCAATAACGCGCGCACGGTCGCGTCGCGCAGCAACCCGTAGCTGTCCCAGCCCATCGCCCCGGTCGCAAGTGCGGCCGAGATCACGAACGGGCCGCTGAACTGGCCATCGACCACGTTCTGCGGATCCGCCTTCTGCTCGGGGGGCTGGCCGATCAGCATCATGCCGGCGCGCGGCAGGCCGAGGGTCACGGCGGTGATGTCGGTCGGTTTGATGTCGTTGGCGGCGCGCAGTGCGAGCGCCGCGTCGATGCCGGCATGGCCATAGCGGCACGACGGATACGGTTTCACCGCAGTACGCATCAACTCGAACACCGCGCCGAGGTCCTGTACCGCGCGTTCCGGCTTCGGATTGGGTGCGTAGGCGCGCAGGAAGCCGTGGCGGCCTTCAAGGGCCTCGGCAGCACCTTTGAAGCCCTCGCGCACCAGCGTGGCGGCCATCAGGCCGTTGCAGGCCGCCCAGCCGACCTGGAAGCGCTTGGTCCAGGCGCCGTTGACCAGGAACTGCAGGCTGCCGGCGCATTGGCTCAGCACCGTACCGAGCGCGCCTTCCACCTGATCGGCGGTAAGCCCGAACACCCGCGCGGCGGCAGCGGCGGCACCGAATGCGCCGCAGGTGGCAGTGGGATGGAAGCCGCGGTCGTAGTGCTCGCCGGCGGGCAGCGCGAGCGCCGTGCGGCAGGTGACCTCGTAGCCGGCGACTATCCCGGCCAGTACGTCCGCACCGGATGCGCCGACCATCTCGCCCGCCGCCAGCGCCGCGGGAATCACCGGCGCGCCGGGATGCAGCGAACCAGCGGCATGCGTGTCGTCGAAGTCAAGCGAATGCGCCAGCGCGCCATTCAGCAGCGCAGCACCGGCCGGGGTATAGCGGGCCGCGTCGCCGAACACACCGGAATTGCCGGCCGCCATGCCCATCGCGCGCACCGCGGCGAGGAACGACGGCGTGCTCTCGGCGTCGTGGCGGGCGCGGACGATGTTGCCGACCAGATCGAGCACCAGGAAGCGCGCACGCCTCACCACCTCGGGCGGCAGCGGGTCGAGGCGGATGTCGGCGGTGAACTGCGCGAGTTCGGCAGTGATGCCCATGGGAACGGTTCCTTCAGCGTTGTCGCCACTGTGGCGCAGACGGCGGTGGGCGAGCAAGCTGGCGGGAGGCCAGCAGTCGAGGCTCAAGGGCCGTGCGCCGCGACTTTGTTTCCGTAGGGGGGCAACAGCATCGCCGGAATGTAGTGTTAGTGGTTCTGTCTGACAATAGCCGCCACACTTAACGGCAACTGCGGCCCCGCCTTGTGAAACCGCCGTGCCGAGTGGAACTCGCTGGATACCCGCGGACAGGAAGCTGCCACCCCGCGGTTTGGCCCGCGCCGCTCCTTCCGCTATCGTGTCGTTGCCCACGAAAGGAACCGTCGATGCTGCTGTCACGCCGTTCGCTGCTCGCCGCCACGACTGCCGCTGCCGCCATCCCCGCCGCCCGCGCCCGCGCCCAGACCCGCCCCGTCGTGCGCATCGGCGTGATGAACGACATGTCCGGCCCGTACCGCGACGTGAACGGTCCCACCGGCGTGGCCTGCACCAGGCAGGCGGTGCAGGAATTCGCCGCCGGCGCGTTCGATGTGGAGGTGCTCTCCGCCGACCACCAGAACAAGCCGGACGTCGCCGTCTCGCTCGCCCGCGAGTGGTTCGACCAGCGCGGGGTGGACATCATCATCGACGTCGCCGCGACCTCCTGCGCGCTGGCGCTCGCCGGCGTGGTCAAGGAGAAGAACAAGATCCTGATCCCGACCAGCACCGCGAGTTCCGACGTGACCGGCAGCGCCTGCACGCCCAACTCGATGCACTGGGTGTTCGACACCTACATGGAGGCGAAGTCCACCGGTGGTGCCATGGTGAAGGCCGGCGGCGACTCCTGGTACTTCATCACCCCCAACTATGCGTTCGGCGCCGCCACTCAGCGCGACACCACGAAGTTCGTCGAGGCGGCCGGCGGCAAGGTGCTCGGCGCGCAGATCTATCCGTTCCCGGAGACCACCGACTTCTCCGCCTTCCTGGTGAAGGCACAGGGCTCGGGCGCCAAGATCCTCGGCATCTGCGGCGCCGGCGCCGACCTCATCAACATCGTCAAGCAAGCGCACGAGTTCGGCCTGACGCAGAAGATGAACCTGGCGGCGATGGTGGCCTATACCACCGACATGCGTGCGATCGGCATCGAGATGGCCGCCGGCACGCGGCTCTCCGAGACCTACTATTGGGACCTCAACGACCGCACCCGCGGCTTCCAGAAGCGCATCGCACCGAAGGTGACGCTGTGGCCGAACATGGCGCAGGCGGGCGACTATTCGTGCACGCTGCACTACCTGAAGACGGTCGCCGACATGGGTGCGGCGGCTGCCAAGTCGGACGGCGCGGCGACGGTGGCGCGCATGAAGGCGATGCCGACCGACGACGACTGCTTCGGTCCCGGCAAGATCCGCGAGGATGGGCGGAAGCTGACTCCGGCCTATCTGTTCGAGGTGAAGCAGCCGGCCGAGAGCAAGGGCGAGTGGGACCTCTACAAGCTGATCGGCACCACGCCGGCGGACGAAGCGTTCCGGCCCCTGTCGGAGGGGGCATGCCCGATGGTGAAGGCGTAGCTCGCCCACCCTGCCGGGTTGCGGTAGTTTGTCGCTCGGAGGCCGCGATGACGGTTGCGCTGCGTAACCCGGAGCAAGGCTGGACGGCCGAGGGCTTCCTGGCCACCGACCAGCACGTGTTCGGCGACGCGTGGCGCTACGAGCTGGTGGACGGTCGTACCGTCGCCCACACGGCGCCCTCACCAGAACACGGGGCCATTCTGGCCGGGCTCACGGGCGCGCTCGCCAGCCGGCTGCGCGGCAATCCCGACGGCTGCCGACCCGAGAGCGGCAGCGGCGCCGTACCGAAGACGGCGCAGCGTGCGACGGCGCGCATTCCCGACGCGATGGTCCGATGGGGCGAACATTCCAGGGTCATGTTCGAGGTGATCTCGCCATCGGAATTGCGCAACTGGACCCAGCGCGACGCCAGGCGGCGTGACCTGCAGGCGGTCGAGGGCGCCGAGGAAATCGTGGAACTCTACCAGTCGGAGCGGGCCTGCCACGTTTATCGCCGCCGGCCCGATGGCACCTGGAGCTTCGAGGCGCAGGGCGGCTCCGACGCGATCCTGAAATTGCCGAGCGTGGGGCTTACGATTCCGCTGTCTGACATTTACGCCTTCGCTGACCTGCCGGAAGCCGACGAGGCGGCTTCACCCGGCAACTGACCTGCGCCGCACTACCCGCGGTAGCGCTATCGGCCGGCCGGGTGCACAATCAACCACTCGCTGAACGTCCAGGAACAATGTCCGACTCCACCCGCGTTCCCTATCGCGGTCTGATCACCGCCTCCGCCATGCTGGCGATGTTCATGCAGACGCTGGACTCCACCATCGCCAATGTGGCGCTGCCGTACATGCAGGGCAGCATGTCGGCCTCCTACGACGAGATCACCTGGGTGCTGACCTCCTACGTGATCGCAGCCGCCATCATGACCGCCCCGGTCGGCTGGCTGGCGGTCCGCTTCGGTCGCAAGCGGCTGTTCATCGTCTGCATCATCGGCTTTACCGCCGCCTCGATGCTGTGCGGAGCGGCGCAGTCGCTGGAGCAGCTGGTCGGCTTCCGCCTGCTGCAGGGCATGTTCGGCGCGGCCCTGGCGCCGCTGTCGCAGGCGACGATGCTCGATATCTACCCGTTCTCGCGCCGCGCCCAGGCGATGGCGATCTTCTCCATGGGCGTCACCATGGGCCCGATGATCGGCCCGACCCTCGGCGGCTATCTGACCGACCTGTATTCCTGGCGCTGGGTGTTCTACGTCAACCTGCCGTTCGGCATCCTCGCCCTGGTCGGCATCGTGCTGTTCATGCGTGAAACACCGGCGCGGCCGCAGCTCACCTTCTCCTGGTACGGCTTTGCCATGCTGGGTCTCGCCGCGGGGTCGTTGCAGATGCTGCTGGACCGCGGCCAGGAACTCGACTGGTTCGGCTCGCGCGAGATCATGATCGAGGCGGTGGTGGCGGGCCTCGCGTTCTACCTGTTCGTCGTGCACATGTTCACCGCCGATAAGCCGTTCCTGCCGCCGGGCCTGTTCAAGGACCGCAACTTCGCCTCCGCCATCATCATGATCTTCTGCGTCTCGTCGCTGATGCTGTCGACATCGGCGCTGCTGGCGCCCTATCTGCAGAACCTGGCGGGCTATCCGGTCTACACCGCCGGCTGGGTGATGGCGCCGCGCGGGATCGGCATCATCATCTCGATGTTCCTCGCCGCGCGCATGGGCATGCGGGTGGACCAGCGCAAGATCATGGCGTTCGGCCTGATCAGCCTGGGCTGGGTGCTCTACACAATGAGCAACTGGACGCCCGACGTAACCGCGGAAGCGATGATCTTCACCATGATCATCCAGGGCTTCTCGGTCGGCCTGGTGTTCAACCCGATGACAGTGATGGCCTATACCACACTGCCACCGTCGCTGCGTGGCGAGGCGACGTCGATGCAGTCGCTGGCGCGCAACATCGGCTCCGCGATCGGCATCTCGGTCACCTCGTTCAGCCTGACGCGCGGGGTCCAGGTCACGCACGCCGACATCGCCGCCGGCATCACGCCGTTCGATCGCGTGCTGCAGGGCAATGACACGGTGTCGCATATGCTGAACCCGGCGACCCGGCACGGCGCGGTGCTGCTCGACCAGATGGTCAATCACCAGGCGCAGATCATCGCCTACAACAACGACTTCCGCCTGATGATGCTGACGGTCGTCCCGCCGTTGCTTCTGCTGTTGCTGATGCGCAAGCACGACCGGCCGGCGGTGGCGGCGGGGGATTGAGTCCCTGGATGGGTGCCAGAGCAGGCGTCGGCAACTTCGTCTCATTGTTTACGACGGCGAGACGGTGGCTCGGAAAACGAGACGTGATACCGAAGCTGAGCGCGGACATGCTTTGGAGGTCCGCTCAGGCAGGGACGGTGGCACGCGTGCCCTGGTCGAGCGCGAGCAGGATGGGGCTGCAGCCGTGCACCAGGTCCTCGATGATCGCCGGTTCGGGAGGCCCATAATCCAGGTTAGGTGGCAAGCCGCGGTGGGCCCGGATTCTGGCGGCGCGGGCAGGGTAGATGACGGCGTACTGCTCGGCCTCGGTGAGGCTGCCGAAGTTGTCCTCGTTCCGGCCGGGGTTCGGCGCCGCGACAGGATCGGGTGGCGGTGCCTGGACCGGCTCGGGTAGCGGCACCGAGACATCGCGGAACCAATAGCTTGGCGCCAAACGAGCGCT
>DASXNR010000039.1:0-5340 GCA_036494925.1 Acetobacteraceae bacterium | reverse complement strand
TGGCCAGGGTGACGGCATCGGCGGCGGAGCCGCCGACCAGGGTGTTGACGTTGCTGACGGAGCCGGTGTTGGCGACGCCGGCGAGGGTGAGCTTGTTGGCGCCGGCGCCGAGATCGACCGACATCGCGTTGCTCAGCGCGGTGGTCAGGGTGATGGTGTCGGCGCCTGTCCCGCCGGTCAGCGTCTGCACATGGGCGACGCTGGCGGAGTTCGTGGCATTGCCCAGGGTCAGCGTGTCGCCGCCGCCGCCCAGATCGATGCTGGCGTTGGCGATGGCTCCGGTCAGGACGATGGTGTCGGCGCCGGTGCCGGAGGTGAGCGTATCGACAGTGCTGAAGGTTGCCGTGTTGGCGGCGTTGCCAAGGTGAATGATGACTGACACGGCCCATCTCCAGGGGAGGAGGAACCAGGAATCGGCCGTTTTGTCCTGCCACCTGGCGCGGCTGCGCTGTTGTGCGACCCAGAGCCTTACGCCGCAGACGTAAAGAAATGGTTCGCGCACGGCGGATGTTGCCGCCGGCCCGGTCGCGGCCCACACTTGTTGCTCTGTCAGGAGGCATGGGCGTGGCGGCGCCGAAACCGAATCTCTCGTCCTCGATCTGGCTGATCGTCGCAGGACTCGTGGTGATCTCGGCGCTGGGCCTGTTCGGCGGCAGCGGGAACGTCGGGGGCACCGACGTGATTCCGTACAGCCAGTTCCAGCAATACCTCGACGCCAACAAGGTGAAACAGGTCACGGTGGCCGGCAGCGTGATCCGCGGAACGCTGACCGACCCGATGCCGGACGGCCGGAGCAGCTTTACCACCGTTCAGGTGCCGCCCGACCTCGCCGGCCAGCTTGCCAAGCACAACGTCGAGTTCACCGGCAGCGCGAACGAGGCCGGTGCCCTGGGCACTCTGCTGTCGTGGGTGCTGCCGCCACTGCTGTTCGTGGGGATCTGGGTGTTCGCCTCGCGGATGATGATGGGCGGGCGCGGCGGCGGCTTCGGCGGGCTGCTATCGGTGGGGCGCTCGAAGGCGAAGCTGGTGGCGGAGACCGACGTGAAGGTCACGTTCGGTGACGTGGCCGGGGTGGACGAGGCAAAGGACGAGCTGCACGAGATCGTCGATGTCCTGAAGCGGCCGGAGGAGTTCACCCGGCTCGGCGCGCACATCCCGCGCGGCATCCTGCTGGTTGGGCCGCCGGGCACCGGCAAGACGCTGCTGGCGCGCGCGGTGGCGGGCGAGGCCGCGGTGCCGTTCTACTCGACCAACGGCGCCGAGTTCGTCGAGATGTTCGTGGGCGTGGGCGCGGCACGGGTGCGCGACCTGTTCGAGCAGGCCCGGGGGTCGGCGCCCTGCATCATCTTCATCGACGAACTGGATGCGCTGGGACGGGCGCGCGGCGTCAGTCCGATGGGAGGGCAGGACGAGAAGGAGCAGACGCTGAACCAGTTGCTGGCCGAGATGGACGGGTTCGATCGCTCGGTGGCGATCGTGATCCTGGCGGCGACCAACCGGCCGGAGATCCTCGATCCGGCGCTGCTGCGCGCGGGACGGTTTGACCGCCAGGTGCTGGTCGACCGGCCGGACAAGACGGGACGGGTGGATATCCTGCGCATCCACCTGGCGCGGCTGAAGCTGGCGGCGGACGTGAAGCTGGAGGACATCGCGGCGCTGACGCCTGGCTTCACCGGGGCGGACCTGGCGAACCTGGCGAACGAGGCGGCGGTGCTGGCGACGCGGCGCGGGGCGGAGGCGATCGGCATGGGCGACTTCACCGGCGCGGTGGAGCGGATCGTCGCGGGACTGGAGAAGAAGTCACGCATCCTGATCCCGCGCGAGCGGCGCATCGTCGCCTATCATGAGATGGGGCATGCGCTGGTGGCGCTGGCGATCCCGGGGAGCGACCCGATCCAGAAGGTGTCGATCATTCCGCGCGGCATCGGCGCGCTGGGCTACACGCTGCAGCGGCCGACCGACGACCGGTTCCTGATGGGACGTCAGGAGCTGGAGGACAGGATGACGGTGCTGATGGGGGGACGCGCGGCGGAGACGCTGCTGGGCGAGGACATCTCCACCGGGGCGGCAGACGACCTGGCGAAGGCTACCGACATCGCGCGCGGGATGGTGCTGCGGTTCGGCATGGACGCGAAGCTGGGGCCGGTGGCGTGGGACACCGAGCAGGGTCAGTTCCTGAACCAGCCCGGGGTGTTCTGGCAGCAGCGGCGGTTTTCCGACGAGACGGCGCACGAGATCGACCTGGCGGTGCGCGAGCATCTGGACGGGGCGCTGGCGCGGGCGGTGGGGATATTGCGGGCGAACCGGGCGGCGCTGGACGAGGGTGCCGCGGCGCTGCTGGCGCACGAGACACTGGGTGCGGAGGAACTGCCGAAGGTGATGGCGGAGGCGGCGGAGTAGCGCGTCACCGACTGCTGACCAGGCAAGGTTGTCCCTTCCGGTGCCGATAGGAAAGTGCTATTGCATGCGTTAGCCGGAGAGCTGACGCGATGGCCTTCGCATCTCGCTATCGTTATGATGTATTCGTCAGTTATGCGCATGCTGACGACACCCCCGATACATCCGGAGTAGGATGGGTGTCGCAGTTCGTCGCGTGTCTGGAGGTCGCGCTGCGGCAGCGTCTGGGCGGCACCGATGAGCTGAGGCTCTACTTCGATCACAGCCATCTGCACGCCAACCACGTACTCGATGACTTGTTGGCGGCGGCGCGCGACTCCGCGGTGTTCCTGGCGATCTCGTCGCGCAGCTATGCGATGCGCGATTGGACGAAGCGGGAGCTGGACGCTTTTGTGCGCGGTGCCGATGACCTGCATCGACTGTTCGCGGTGGAATGCCTGCCGCTCGACGAAGGCGAGGTCTACCCGACGCCGCTGCAGGACCATAAGCGCATCGAGTTCTGGCATGTGAACTCACCGCACAGCCAGACGGCGATGCCGTTGTCGCCGGCACTCGACCCGTTGCAGTTCCACCGCCGGATTCACGACGTCGCCGATCAGATTCGCCGGCAGCTTGGGCTGTTGCGGACGGCGTCGGCCAAGGTCGGGCAGCCCACTGTCCCCGCCGACCGGCTGCTCCCCATGCCAGTCGCACCACAACGGACCGTGCTGCTGGCCCAGGTGACCGAGGACCTCGATGTCGAGCGGGAACAGGTTCGCCGCTATCTCGAACAATACGATGTCGCGATCCTGCCGTCGGGGACATATCCGCAGGATGGCGCGCGGTTCCGGGAGGCGTTCGAGGCGGACCTGGCCCATGCCGACCTGTTCGTTCAATTGCTCGGTGGCTTTGTCGGCCGGGCACCGCCGGACCTGCCGGAAGGGTACACGCGGGCGCAGTTCGCGTCCGCCACGGCGCGCAAGGTGGAAATCCTGCAATGGCGCCGGCCTGACCTCGACCGCAGCACGCTCGCCAATGAGCGGCATCGCGAGCTGCTGAGCGGTGAACATGTGATGGCGACCGGACTTGAGACGTTCAAGACCGAGGTCCTGCGGCGGGCGCTGCGTCCGCCGCCGCCGCCGATCGACGGCAAGGCGGCGCTCGACTCACTGGTGTTCGTCAACGCCGACCGCGATGACCTGGAGATAGCGAAGCAGATCCAGCAGGAATTCCTGAACCACGCATTGCCGGTGGCGATCCCCAAATTGGATGGCGGATCGGCGGAGGAGATTCGCACCGACATCGAGGAAAGCCTGATCGAATGCGCCGCGCTGGTGCTGGTCTATGGCCGGACCAGTCCATTCTGGGTGCGCAGCCAGCTGCGCCTGTTCAATAAGGTCAAGGCGAGGCGATCCTGTCCGCCACGTGTGCTGGCGGTCTATTGCGGACCGCCGGTGGACAAGCAGGACCTCGGCTTCAGCCTGCCGGACTTGCGGGAAATCGACGCGCGCGACGGCATCTCCACGAGGCCCATGCTGCCTTTGATCGAGGCGCTGAAGGCGTGAGCGGTTCGGCGCGCTGCCCTTATCCGGGGTTGCGTTCGTTTCTCCGCGAGGAAGCGGACCTGTTCTTCGGCCGTGAGTCCTGCATCGACCGGATGGTCGACAAGCTGGGGGCGACGCGGTTCCTCGCGGTGCTCGGGTCCTCGGGCAGCGGAAAGTCGTCGCTAGTGCGCACCGGCCTGCTGGAGGCGCTCGATCTGGGTCTGCTGGCACGGGCAGGGGTGCATTGGTCGGTCGCCCTGATGCGGCCCGGCGACCGGCCGATGTTGAATCTGGCGCGATCCTTGCTGGCGCTTTCGCAGTCGGCCGCCGAGCCCGCGCCGTCACGGCTGGACATCGAGATGCTCGCGAGCTTCCTCACCCGCGGTCCGCGGGCGGTGGTCGAGTGGTGCCAGGACGGGCACCTCCAGCCGGGACGCAACCTGCTGCTTCTGGTCGACCAGTTCGAGGAGCTGTTTCGCTACGGCGACTATGCCGGCCACGAGGAGGCGGAGGCCTTTGTCTCGCTGCTGCTGGAAAGCTCGCGGGCGGCGGATGTTCCGATCTATGTCGTGATGACGATGCGGTCGGAGTTTCTGGGTGCCTGCGCGCTGTTCCCGGGGCTGGCCGAGCGGATCAACGAGGGCCTCTACCTGGCGCCGCGCATGACGCGACAGGAAATTCGTGAGGCGATCGAGGGGCCGGCCGGAGTCTGCGGCTTCTCGCTCGAGCCCGCCCTGGTCAACCGCCTGCTGAACGATCTCGCCAGCTTTGCCCCGTGGGAAGACGAGTACCGCACCGATCAGACGGCGATGCTGTCGCGGCGGGCGGATCAGCTGCCGCTCATGCAGCATGTCCTGAACCGCATGTGGATGCAGGCGGACGCGATGGGGCAGGGCGTGCCGGTGCGCATCACGCTCGACGAGTACGAGCGGCTTGGCGGGCTGAACGGCGCGCTGGATGCGCATGCCAGGGAGGTATTGGAAAGTCTCCCAGGCGAGGAAAGAGCGTTGGTTGGCACCGTATTCCGGGCGCTCACCAGCGGGCCGGGAGTCGATACCGCGACGCGCAGACCGTCTCGGTTCGGCGAGTTGGTCGCGGTGGCACACGGCCGGCGTGACAGCGTGCTGGCCATCGTCAATGCGTTTCGCGCGCTTGGCTGCAATTTTCTGACCCCGCCGGAAGGTGTCCCGCTCGAGGACACGACCATCGTGGACATCAGCCACGAAAGCCTGATCCGGCAATGGAGCGAACTGCGCGGGTGGCTGCGCGACGAGGCGCAGTCGGCGGAGACGTACCGGCACATCGAGCAGACCGCGGAGTTGCGGTCCAAGAAGGAAGCCGGGCTGCTCAGAATGCCTTATCTGGCCGTCGCGCTAGCCTGGCGCCGGGGTGAGGACCCCACGGCGGCCTGGGCTGCGCG
>DASXNR010000038.1:0-7751 GCA_036494925.1 Acetobacteraceae bacterium | reverse complement strand
GCATGCGCTCGTGGCGCAGCAGGTCGAGGTCGATATCGGCCACCGCGAACTGGCTGCCTGACGGAAACCGCTCGGTTTCGGCCAGCGTCGCACCGTTCTCAAAGATCGATGCCTGGCCGTCCCAGGCGAGATCGGTAGTGGACTCGCCGGCACCAGCGGCAGCGTACAGATAGGCCGCCAGGCAGCGGGCCGATTGCGAGGCGCACAGCAGCCGGCGAGTCTCTGCCTTGCCGATCGTGATGTTGCTGGCGGACAGGTTGGCGAGCACGGTTGCTCCAGCCAGCGCAGCCGGCGAACTGGGCGGCACCGGAATCCAGATGTCCTCGCAGATCTCGGCATGCACTATCAGGCCCGGCACGTCATCGGCCGCGAACAATAGATCTGTGCCGAACGGCGTGGTGAGACCACCGACGGCGATCTCGCCGCCAGCCGTCCCGTCGCCGATCACGAAATGTCGCGGCTCGTAGAATTCGCGGTAGTTGGGCAGGTGCACCTTCGGCACCACGCCAAGCAACCTGCCGCGATGGATCGCCAGCGCACAGTTGTACAGTGCGCCGGCATGGCGAAGCGGTGCACCGACCAGCAGCAGCGGCAGCAGATCGACCGACGCCGCGACCAGTTCCGCAACAGCCGCTTCCGTCGCGTCAAGCACCGCTGACTGATGCAGCAGATCGCTGATCGCGTAGCCTGAGACGCCAAGTTCCGGGAACACAGCAAGCGCCACGCCGCGCCGGTGACAGGCCTGCGCCACCGCGAGGATCGCCGCCACATTCGCCACCGGATCGGCCAGCGTGCAACGGGTCGTGCAGGCGGCGACGCGGGCGAAGCCGTGGCGGTAGATCGAGCGGAACTCTGTCGAAGCGCCCATCGGGCCGATCATCCGCTTATGTCATGCCGGCAATATGGTGGATGGCAACGGCGGCGTCACCGGGGCTGACACCTCACCCGCGCGGTGCCAGGGCGGAGCGGCGCGCGCGATCATGCATTCGCGATACAAGCGCCTGTGAGCGTGTGAATCGGGTCTCGCGGACTATCTTTCGTTCGATCAATCATATCCCGTAGGAGCGGATACCGCCGATGTTGAGATTGGCCCTGTTCTTTCTGGTGGTGTCGCTGGTGGCGGCGCTGTTCGGCTTCGGCGGCATCTCAGCCGCGTCGGCAGATATTGCCCGGATCCTGTTCTTCATCGCGATCGTGGTGTTCCTGGTGTTGCTGGTCGCCGGGCTGATGGCGGGAAGCACGCTGTTCTAGGCGGCTGTCCGGGCAACCATTGTGCGGCGCACACCTAATGTTTGCGGCGTGCCTTCGCGCGGTGCATGATTGCACCAGACGAAGGCGCCGCACGGGTTGTTGATCCGAATCGGCCAAGCGAGACGTCCCGGATCATGGTCCGCCCGGCAGAAGCCAGGGAGCGAGGCCATGTCAACGGTTGCCGCCATCCTCAAGCACAAGGGCCGTCGTGTCACCACGGTCGATCCCACGCTGCCGATTGGCGGCGTGGTCGATGTGCTGGCCGAACACGGCATCGGCGCCGTGCTGGTGCTCGACCGCACTGGACAGCTGCTGGGAATCGTGAGCGAGCGTGACATCGTCCGTAGCCTGGCAGCCAACGGCGTGCGCACGCTGGAGATGACGGCGGGCCAGCTGATGACGCGGGCACTTCAGGTCGCCCATCCCGAGACGACGGTGGCCGAGGCGATGGGCAGAATGACGGTCGGCCGCTTTCGTCACATGCCCGTTATGGATCGCGACGCGCTGGTCGGGCTGATCAGCATCGGCGACGTGGTGAAGGCACGCATCATGGAGCAGGAGGACGAAGTGGACAGCCTGAAGGCCTACGTCACCGGCTCGGGTTGAACTTGCACCGCCAGCGCGCTTAACCGGCCCTTCATCCGGGCGTGCGACGACGTCGGTTGAGTCGAGGGCGCTCCGAGTGGCAATCAGCGATCGTCGCGAAATCGAGTTCGATCTGGAAGCGGTGCGGCGGGCGATCGAATGGTCGCCGCGCTCGGCGCAGGCGTTCGGCCTGCCGCCGCAGACCCCGCAGGGCACGCGGTGCAATCCAGGTGAATCTTCGATCGAGGTGACCTATGTCGACCTGACCTCGACCCGCGTGTTCATGCTTCGGGCCGACGCGCTCGGTGCGATTCTGATCTCGTACTGCCATCGGGCGGGCATGCCGATTCCCCGGACCGCCGACAAGGCGGTGCGGATCGAGCCGGAACGCGTCCTTGTGGTGTTCACCTCACACCTGCCCAACGAAAAGCCGCCGCAGCGACTGGAGAGCACGATAGGCCGGGTACCGGATGCCGCGCGCGCTTTGGTACGGACCGAAGCGGAAAATTGACGGGTCCCTTGTCGCTGTTTGCGCTCCACCGCACAGTAACCGGCGGCAGAACAGGGGGCGGGCATGACCAACCGGGTCGAGCTACGGATCGCGGAGCGTATCCCATTCGCCGATAACCACATTTTCGGCGATGTCGGCGCCTATGAGCGGCTGTCGGGACGCGCTCATTTTGCCGTCGATCCGCGCGCTTCGGCTCAGGCGGACGTTGTCGATCTGGGCCATGCGGCGGTGGACGATGCCGGCCTGGTGCGCTTCGCCGCCGATGTCATGATCCTCAAGCCGCGCGAGCTGCCGCGCGGCAACCGGCGCGTGTTCTATGACTACGGCAATCGCGGCCACAAGCGAGCGCTGCAATTCTTCAACGACGCGCAGCACAGCAACGCGCCAATCACGCTGGCGCACGCCGGCAACGGCTTCTTCATGCGGCGCGGCTATGCGGTGGCTTGGCTCGCCTGGGAGGGCGACATGCTGCCAGGCGACGGCCGCATGGTGCTCGACGTGCCGGTGGCCTCGCACAACGGCAGGCCGATCACCGGTCGCATCCGCGTCGAATACATCGCCGAGGTTCCCGGCATCACCTGCTTCCCGCTCAGCGGCAGGATCGCGGCGCATTCGTATGCCACCGTCTCGCTCGACACCCGCGACGCCGTGCTGACGCGGCGGCGCTATCCGTACGACGCGCCGGAGGTGATCGCGCACGACCGGTGGCGGTTCGCCCGCATGGAGGCCGGCAGCGGTGGTGAGACGCAGTCGCTGGAACACGCGGTGGTGCCTTCCGAGCGGCACATCTTTTTGCCGGCCGGATTCCAGCCCGGCTGGATCTACGAGCTTGTCTATACGGCGAAGGATCCCCTGGTGCACGGCCTCGGCCACGTCGCGGTGCGCGACTTCATCAGCTTCCTGAAATACGATCGAACCGAGGCCAACCCGTTGCGCGGCGTCGAGAAGGCGTACGCCTGGGGCCGTTCGCAGACCGGTCGCTGCCTGCGTGACTTCGTCTATCGCGGCTTCAACGCCGATGCCGAGGGACGCCGGGTGTTCGACGGTGTGCTGCCGCACGTCGCGGGCGCGGGGCGCAAATGGCTGAACCACCGGTTCGCCAGTCCGATCGTGTCGGGCGGTCAGCAATACGAGGATCACTTCAACATCGCCGACAGCTTTCCGTTCTCCTACGCCTGGTCCACCGACCACCTGACCGGAAAGCAGGATGCGATCCTGAAGCGGCCGGATACCGACCCGCTGGTGTTTCACACCCAGACCGCGACGGAATACTGGGTGCGGCGCGGTTCGCTGGCGCACACCGATACGCAGGGCAATGACCTTAAGCAGCCCGACACGGTGCGCGTCTATTGCTGGTCAAGTTCGCAGCACTTCGCTGATCCGCAGCCAAAGGCGCCGTCACGCGGGCACGGCCAGAACTGCTCCAACGTCGTGTCCACATCGATGTTCTTCCGCGCCAACCTCGATGCGATGGACCGCTGGGCGACCGATGGGACGCCGCCGCCACCGAGCCGCATCCCGGCGCGCGACGACGGCACGCTGGTGAGCATCGATGAATGGCGACGGCAGTTCCCCGTCATTCCGGGCATCGCGACGCCACGCTCTCCCAACCTGCTGCCGTTGTTGGATTTCGGTCCCGATGTGGAACGCGGCATCCTGCGCGAACCGCCACATATCGTGGCCGGCGGCAACACGCCGGACGCGCCGGGCAAGCAATACACGGTGCTGGTCCCGTCGGTGGATCATGACGGCAACGACGTGCCTGGCGTGCGCGCGCCGATGGTGGCAGCGCCTCTCGGGACCTATACCGGCTGGAACCTGCGCGCGCGCGGCCACGGCCATGGGGCGCAATTGCGCTTCGAGGGCAGCTACATCCCGTTCCCCGAGTCACCGCAGGAGCGACAGGTCATCGGTGATCCGCGGCCATCGATCCTGGAGCGTTATCCCGACAGCGCGGCCTATGTCGCGGCAATCACAGCGGCGGCACGCGAACTCGTGTCGCTGGGATTGATGCTGGAGGAGGATGTCGCACGCTGCGCCGCGGCCGCCGCGGATTGGGGACGGCCGCGGCACGATGTCGCGCTGGAGCAAGGCGCTCCATCCGGCGTCGACGCTATGACACCGTGATGGCCGACGAAACGAGGGCGCCGATCGTTACGCCGCCCGAGCCCTGCGCCAGCAGCCAGAGATAATACGTCCCGGGGGTCGCCGGCGCGGTGAAGTACGCTCCCCATCCATTGGTCTGGCCGTCGGCAGTGGCCGCGATCAGGCTGGTGGTCGGGCGTATCGAGGGGCTCGCGGACCAGGCGAAAGCCGCGCCGGTCACCGCGGTGGGCGCAGCCGTCGCGATCATGTTCACGCCGCCGTTCGGTGTAACGCTGGTGCCGTGGACCTGCGTTGCGGCAGCCGTCCAGGTTGCCGGCGCCACGGTGGCACTCCAGGTCGCGCCGGTGGCGATGGCGGACCACGTACCTCCCGCGGCGTTGGTGGCCTGAACTTCGACGTCAATCGCGGTCGCGCCGGTCAGGCCGCCGATGGTGTAGGGACTGGTGACGCCTGACACCGGCGTCCAGGTACCAGCACCGGAGGGACCGTAGCGCAGGGTATAGCCGGTTGCGGCGCCATGGGTGCCGTCGGATGCCGGTGCGGTCCAGGTGACGGTGAGCTTGGCATTGCTGCCGTCCGATGGCGGCGCGACGGCGGCAATCGACGGAGCGTTCGGCGCAAACGGTCCGGAGGCCGTGGTCAATGTGCTGGTGGCTGACCATGCGCCTGTTCCGGCGGCGTTCGCGCCCTGGATCTGGACGTCGATCGCCGCGCCAGCGGCCAGGTCCGACAGGATATATGGGCTGCTGACGTTTGGGGCTTGCGACCAGGCATTGGCTCCGGACGCACTGGACTGCAGATTGAAGATCGCCGCAGCACTGTGCGCGCTGTCGACCATCGGGGCTGTCCAGCTCACGGTGAGGCTGCTGCCGGGACCTTGAGCCAGTGACGGGGCGGCTGGTGGGTTCGGTATCGCGGTGGCTGTCGTGAACGTGGTGGTGGCCGACCACGGGCTCGTGCCGGAGGCATTCGCGCTCTGGACCTGGACGTCGATCGCCGCACCAGCCGGCAGGCCCGAGAGGTCGTGCGGGCTGGTGACGTTCGCCACCATCGTCCAGGCATAGGCGCCAGAGGGGCTGGACTGCAGGTTGAACGTGGTCGCGGCACCGTGCGTGCTGTCCACCGCCGGGGCTGTCCAGCTCGCGACGAGGTCGCTGCCGGAGCCAGCTGCCAGCGACGGGGCCGGTGGAGCGTTCGGAAGCAGGGTTGTTGGGGTCGGAATTGGGATCTGGGCTGAGGGCTGAGTTATTGTAGCTAAGCGGGAAACCGGGATCATGACGGCGGGGGACCGATTTCCCGGTGTGGGAGGATAGATCGACATGCTTGATATGCCTGCTGTTTGTGGTTAGATACTGCGCATGTGGGAAGCTGGTCTGGCTTTTCCAGATGTCAGAAAAAATAACTCATGCGGGCAGCCTACGGGCAGCTCATATGCGACACTTGAGCTGGTCCTTTACAGACTTCCCAGGAAGGCGATTACGGCGGCGTTCACCTCGGCTGGCCGCTCCTGCTGCGTCCAATGGCCACAGCCAGGCAGCATGACCGTCTCGCGCAGCAACGGCACCGACTGCTTCATAGTGGCCACCACCTCCCGCGCGCCGCGGAACCCCATCGTGAGGTCGAGTTCGCCGATCATGCACAGCGCAGGCACTGCCACACGCGCACCGGCGAACGGCGCGGTCAGCTCCCAGTTGCGGTCGATGTTGCGGTACCAGTTCAGGCCGCCTCGGAAACCGGTGCGGGCGAACTCGCCGGTGTAATAATCAACATCGGCCCCGGTCAGCCATCCGGGCAGGGTTTCCGGCGGCACGATCAAGCTCGACATGCGGCCGCGCAGACCACCGACACGCGGCACCATGCCCACCCCTTCCGCCGGCAGACCGTGCCGGCCCAGCGGGCCATTGCCGGAATTCCCGTACAATACACCGCACAGGAAAGACCTTGGGTCGCTCTCCATTTCCGCTTCCGCCACGCCTGGCGACTGGAAGTGGAGCTGGTAGAACACCGCGTCCGCGGTCTGCGGCATCACCGTGGTGGGCCGCACCGGCGAACGCGGCCGGAACGGCACGCTGAGCGCGACCACCGCGCGGAAGCGATCGGGCCGGAACAGCGCGGCGTGCCACGCCACCGGCGCGCCCCAGTCATGACCGACGATGACCGCCTGCTGTTCGCCCAGCGCGTCGAGCAGCCCCAGCATGTCGCCGGTCAGGTGGAACATCGTGTAGTGATCGATCGCCTGCGGTGCGTCGGTCTGCCCGTAGCCGCGCATATCGGGCGCCACCACGTGATAGCCGGCCTCGGCCAGCGCACGAAGCTGATGGCGCCAGGAGTACCAGGACTCCGGAAATCCGTGGCACAGCAGGACCAGCGGCCCGCTGCCCGTCTCGGCAATGTGCATGTGGATGCCGTTGGTCTCGACCGTGCGATGCACCACCTCACTCATCATCGGCGTCACCCCAGCAGCCGTTCGGGAATCCGCATGCCCAGCCGCAGCGGCACGTTCCACATCTCGCGCACCTGGCGCAACGTGCGGAAGCCGGCGCGCAGGTAGGTGGGCAGCGCACGCGGATGGTCGGCGGTGCAGGTGTTCACTGTCATGCCGCGCGGCCCTTGCCGCCACGCCGCGTCCACGGCACTGCGCAGGAACGGATAGCCGACGCCGGTGCCGACCGCGTGCGGCATGAGACCGAAATAGCTGAGGTTCATGTCGGGCCAGCCGCGGCCGTCGAGCTCGAAAAATCCCGCCGGTTCGCCGCCACTGTAGAGCACGTGGATCGACACCGCCGGATCGCGCAGCAGCATCGCCAGCTCGGCGTCCGCCATGGTGCGTCGCAGCCACCACACGTAATCCGCGCCGACCGTGTCGTAGAGATAGCGATAGAACCCGACGGTCGGCGCCAACACGGTCACCATCTGGTAGTCGGTCGGCAGTCCGGGCGCGGCGCCGGCGGGCGGCCGGTCCATCCGCAGAAACGTCACCGTCACGGCGACCCGCGCCACCGGTTCCATCGTTGCCATTGCCTCCGCGCGGCGACAGAGCAGGCAGGACGCCATGCCATGCCAGCGTGGTCAAGACATGCAGCATGCTTCCTCTGCTGAATGCCGGGCCTTCGCCGTCATGCGACCCGGGTACGTCGCGGCCCTGGCCATCGTTCGTTTGCCAGTCGGGCCACGGAGACGCGGAGCAGCCGCCGCGGACCTGGGTCAAGGTCGTCAATGCGGCGGGACGTGCGTCCGATCCGTACGGAGGCTGATCAGGCGGCGCTTGCCGAGATCGCAGCCCTGACGGACCCCAGCA
>DASXNR010000037.1:0-10783 GCA_036494925.1 Acetobacteraceae bacterium | reverse complement strand
ACTGGCGTTCACGTCAGGGTGCAGATGAAATCGCAGCGTGAATGGCTGCGGGGTTGGCGCTTCCACGACATCCTCGCCGCGCACATCCTCACCGCTTTCCGCCAGATACAGCCGGCGGCGATGCACCGCGCCGAACAGCCGCTTCCAGCCGTCATGGCTCGCTTCCAGCCAGTGGGCGCCGTTGGCCTCCTGGCGCTGCGCCTCCACCAGGACCGGCCGGCGACCGAGACCGTCAGGCTTCAGCTCGGACGAACTGACATCAGCGATCACCAATGTGGAATGGGCGGCCGTCGCCCGGGTCGCATCCCGCCATTCGGGGCTGCCGCCGGGAACCGCGCCACAGTTCACAATCATGCGGTCACGACCGACCGACAGCTCCATCGACAAAGTCCCGGCATGCGCGGAACGGTCGACGCCCGGCGGGGCCGGCGCGCCGCAATCGACGACCACCACGCTGCGGCCGGCCTGAAGGCGCTGGAACCCGCCATCCGTCAGCGCGGAGGGACCGCGGCCGGTGCGACCGGCCTGGGCCAGCGCGATCTCGATCAGGCTGCTGCTCTGTTCGGTGCTGCCGTTGAACAGCGCCAGGCCGCCATCGCCATGCCGCATTACGCGAAGCGCCATTGCCATTCGCTCGATCGCGCTGGTCAGTGCCGGTGGCGGCTGCGTCTGCGCAGACTGCAGCAGGGTGCGGATTTCGGTCAGGTCCTGCAACGCGGCGAGCTGGGTGGCCGGGCTGCGCTCGACATGACAGCCATCCGGCAGTACCTGGCGGGCGATTTCCTGCGGCAGGAAGCGCAAGGCACGCGCCAGGAAGCCGGCGTGCTCCGGCAGCGCCACGGCCGCGGCGATGAGGCCCTTCAATGCGGTCAGCGCCCTCGCGTCCAACTCCTCGGCGGGCAGCACCGCCGACAGGCCGCGGGCATCCGATACCAGCCTGCTCATCAACTTCTGGCGGAATGCATCGTCAGCCGTGGCGGCGAAGAAGTCGTAATGGCCAAGCCAGGCGGTCACCCGTCCGCCGGCGACATCGGGGCGACGCGCCAATGCCTCGCCGGGCGGCGACGTGATCCACTCCGCCACCAGCGCGCGGGCGCGCAATCGGGCGGCGTCGGTGCCGAGCGCGCGCAGGTCGCGCAGCCAGCTAAATCCATGCGCCGCGGCGTCCAACTGGGCGGAGCCCGAGACCTCGCCCCATGAGCCCGGGCGCAGCGCGCGCACGCCGCCGCCGAATTCCAGCTCGCCCCGCAACAGCCTGGCGCCGCGGCCGGAGTCGCCGGGCCAGGGATCACGCACCGGTAGTGCCGGAGCGTCCGGCACACGGCCCATGCGCAGGCTTGGCAGCCGCGCGATCACGCGGCGCGCATCGCGCAGCCAGCGCCGCGGGTCCGATGCGCTCATGCAGCCCGATCCTCGCCGCGCAGCGCGGCGATCGCCGCCGCATAGTCCGGCGCACCGAACACGGCGGTGCCGGCAACCAGGGTATCGGCGCCGGCCTCAATCACGTGCGGGGCCGTTTCGGCGGTAATGCCTCCGTCCACCGACAATGCGATCGAGCGGCCCGAAGCATCGATCATCCGGCGCAAGGCCGCGATCTTCGGCAATTGCGACGCCAGGAACGCCTGGCCGCCGAATCCGGGATTGACCGTCATCACCAGGATGATGTCGACGAGATCGAGCACCCACGCAATGGATTCCACCGGAGTCGCAGGATTCAAGACCACACCGGCGCGTTTGCCATGCGACCGGATCAGCTGGAGGGTGCGATGCAGGTGCGGCCCTGCCTCCGGGTGCACCAGCATGTGGTCGGCGCCGGCGTCGGCGAACGCACCGATGAAGGGATCGACCGGCGCGATCATCAGATGCACGTCGAACGGAAGCCCTGTGTGGCCACGCAGGCTGCGCAGGATCGGCGGTCCGAAGCTGATGTTGGGCACGAAGTGCCCATCCATCACGTCGAGATGCACCCAGTCGGCTCCTGCCGCCTCGATCGCCGCCACTTCGTCGCGCAAGCGCGCGAAATCGGCCGCCAGGATGCTTGGTGCGACGGTGGTTCGGGCGGCTCGCGATGCAGGCATGGCCGGGATGTAGACAGGCGTGTTGGTGGAACACAAGCCGGCGTGTTCAGGTCTTGATCAGGCGAGCGGCGAAGAAGCCGTCCATCCCGCCTTGCTCACTCCACATGCTGGGCAGGGTGCGCAGAAAACCGTCCCGGGTCAGCGCCTGCGGCAGGTTCGCAAGTTCCGCCGGAGTAAAAGGTTCATGCCGCAGACCACCGCCCGCCACGGCTGCCTCGACGCGTGGCACGCTCTCCTCGGGCTGCAATGAGCACACCGAATAGATCAGCCGGCCTCCTTCGCGGAGCATGGCGGCGGCAGCCTTCAGCAGCCGGTCCTGCATCTCGGTCAGCACGCGCACATCGCGTGGCCGCTTGAGATGCGGCACATCGGGATGGCGGCGGATCGTTCCGGTGGCGCTGCAAGGTGCGTCCAGCAGCACCGCGTCGAATTGCCGGTCCGGCGCCCATGCGGCGGCGTCGGCCTGCACGAGTTCGGCCGTCAGCTGCCAGTGCCGCAGATTTTCCCGGAGACGCGCAAGGCGCGCCGGATCGCGTTCCACCGCGACGACCGCGGCACCGGAAGCTGAAAGCTGCGCCGTCTTGCCACCGGGGGCGGCGCAAAGATCCACGACGTGTTCGCCGGCACGTCCGGCGAGCAGCTCGGCCGGCAGTGCGGCCGCGGCGTCCTGTACCCAGCACTCGCCGCGGTCGAAGCCTGCTATCTCGGCGACGCGGGTCCCCGCGGGGAAGCGCACCGAGCCGGTCGGCAGCCGGATGCCGCCCTCCGGCAGCGCCCCAAATTTTGGGGTGACGTCGAGCGGCGCCTCGCGCTGGTGGGCCACGGCGATCTCGCGCGCCTTGTCCCCCCACGACGCCCAGAGCCAGGCCGGCGTGTCCAGTCGCGGTCCGTCCCGATCGGCGAGCGCCGCCACCCCCGCCTCGGCGACACGGCGGAGCACGGCGTTGATCAGCCCCGCGAACGGGGCCAGGCCGCGGGCACGCGCCAGCGCGACCGCGGTCGCCACCGCCGCGTGGCTCGGCGTTTCCAGCAACAGCAGCCCTGCTGCGCCCAGGCGCAGCACATGGCGTACCGGTTCCGGCGGCGCCTTGTGCAGGAACGGTTCCAGCACCGCGTCCAGCGTTCCCGTTCGCCGCAGCACTGCCGCCGCAAGCCGGTGCGCCGCGGCGCGGTCACGCGGCGCAACGGCCGGGAGCCCGTCCAACGCGTCCTCCAGCGGTCTTCGACGATCCAGCACCGAGGTCAGCAGTTCGAACGCGGCCTCACGCGTAGGGTCGGCCATCAGCGGGCGGTGGAACGGCAGGATACGTCGCGAGCATGCAACCGGCAGCGTGCCAGCACCTGGTCGGTCAGCGCATACACTGTGCCGGTCCAGCCCTGGCTGACGCGGTGCAGCACAACGTAGCCATAGTCCGGAATCGCGAGGGCACGGCGGATCTTCACTCCGTCGATATCGATCCCCTGGTTGACCGGCTGCGCTATGGCATCGTTGGCGTCGCCGCCCTCGCCGACGACAAGTTGCGCCGGACGCGATGGGCCGAACTCATAGCTGGTGAAGTCATGGACGTGGCCAGACAGCACCATGTCCAGCTCCGCCGGTACGAGGTCGCGAATCGCCGCCTGTTCGGTGGCATTCAGCGTGGCACCCGGCGTTACGCCCGGACCTTGCGCGAGAGCCCAGACCGGCCGGTGGGTGAGCAGCCAGGCGTGCGACGGCGCATTCGCCAGCAGCGTCTGCAACTGCTCGCGATAGAGCGCCACTTTGACCGGATCCGCGGTCGCATCATCGGCGTCGGCACCATCGAACAGCAACAGGTTCAGTGTGCCGATTCGCAAGGCGTATGGCGACGTGGTCGCGGTGCATTTGTCCGCGTCGGGATGCGGATCGAGCAGGCGGGACCAGCCGTGGCCGCCGCGGCTGCACAGTTCATGATTGCCGCGCACCAGCACCCAGGGCGCCGCTGCCAGCAATGGTGCGGCCGGATCGAAGAAGTCCTTCTGCCACACCGCCCAGTTATCGCCATAGGGGCTGCCGGCGCAGCCGGGCCGGCCTGCGGGGCAAGCAGATTCACGGTAGTGGTAGTCACCGACATGGATGATCAGGTCCGGGTGGTGCGCCGCGGCCAGACGGGCCACGACAGCGAACGGCCATTTCACCGGGTCGTTGCAGTCCTGAGTGAAGCTGCCCTTCAACCGGCAACCGGTATCACCGATCACCACGATCCGCTTGACGTCACTCGCCAGGACGGGGGCCGGCAGTCCATCCACCGTGATCCCACGGGTCGCCGCGGCGGCATGCGCGACGCAGACCTGCACCGGATAGTCACCGTCAGGCTTACCGCGGGTCGTGCTGCTCAACGCGGTCCCGTCGGCAGCGACTTTCGGGCAGTCCATGCCCGGCGCGACGATCGAGCGCACATCGAGGCCGCCATCGCTGGCGAACTCCACCCAGGGACCAGGAAGGTCCGCCGCCTGCGCTGTCGAGTTGGCGAGCAACAAAAAGGCGGCGAGCCAACGGACCACAATGGGCATTGGTTACTCCTCCGCGGTCAGGCGCCCTGCGCGGCCCTTTCCTTCTCCGCCATACGCTGCTTGAGCTGTTCCGGCGTTAGGCGGACGATGTCCTCGTTCTGGTGGGCATATAGGTCGTAGGCGTCCGTCTCCAGTTCCTCGAGCACGATCCGGCCGGCGAGCACATCCGCCTTCCACGCATCCTGTGCCGGCTGCCGCGCGTGGAACTCCGGCATCACCTCGCGGGCGAACAGCTCCAGGCTGTCGCAAATTGACTGATGGCTGGTGCGGCCCGCCTGATTGAGCAGGATCACCTGATCGACGTGCGCCTCCTCGAACTGGCGCAACCGCCGCCGGATGGTCTCCGGCGAACCGATCAGCCCGTTGCGCAGCGCCTGCTTTGCCTTGTCGGTCTGCCGCCAGTCCTGATACTCGCGCCAGAGATTGCCGGTACCGGGCGCATCGATCCCCTTCCGGCCGTAATAGCCCAGCGCGAAGATGAAGAACGTCCAGCCCGACGCGGCCTCGATCGCCTCCTCGTCTGTCGGTGCGCACATGAAACCATTGACGATGGCGATGTTGGGGTTGGTTGCATAATCGGCGAGCAGCTTCGGGCGGTGCAGCAGGTTGTTATAGTAACGGTGCACCCATGCGCGCGCCGCGTCGGGCGAGACGAAGCTGAAGCCGAGGGCACCCATGCCCCATTGGCCGGCATCGCCGATGGTGCGGATGTTGGAGCAGGCGACCCACAGCGGGGGATGCGGCTTTTGGAACGGCTTGGGGATCACATTTCGCGCGGGGAAATCGTAGTACTTACCGTGGAACTCCCAGTTGTCACGGGTGAACATCGGGATGATGGCACGCACCGCCTCCTCCCACCGGTCGCGCTTGTCGCGCACGCGCACGCCGAACGGATGCAGCTCCGCCGGCCCTGCGGCCTCGCCCATACCCAGGTCCACGCGACCACCGGACAGCAGATCGAGCGTCGCCACCTTCTCCGCCACACGCTGCGGCTGGTTGGTGGTGAGTTGGATCACGCCGTGCCCGAGCCGGATGTTTTTGGTGCGCTGGCTGGCGGCGCCAAGGAACACTTCGGGCGCCGATGAGTGCGAGTATTCCTCCAGGAAGTGATGCTCCACCACCCAGGCATAGTCGTAGCCAAGCTGATCGGCGAACTGGAACTGATCGAGCGACTGGGCGAGCAGGTCGTATTCGCTTGCGGTGGTCCAGGGGCGCGGCAGCTGGTGCTCGTAGAACACGCCGAACTTCATTGGTGTTGTCCTTCTGATCAGACCGGCACGGTCAATGCGTCGTATTCATACAGCCAGTCATAACGTGCGCCCATGGCGCGTGGCGCGAACTCGCGATCCATGAACGCCTGCGCCTGCACCGGATCGGCAAGCTGCGGATTGTGGTAGCGCGACACGTTCTCCAGCGAGCCACGCACGATGCGTGACGTTCGTTCGAGCCGGGCTGCCTCGTAGCGGCGCAGCGCTTCGGCAACGTCGTACGAGGCCAGGCATCGCGCCAGCACCATGCCGTCCTCGATCGCCATGTTGGCGCCCTGCGCCAGGAACGGCAGCGTCGGGTGGCACGCATCGCCCAGCAGGCTGACGCGACCGGCCGACCAACGTTGCAACGGCTCGCGCCCGAGCATTGCCCATTTGTACGGGACGTCGATGGCGTCAACGATCGCCAGCACGTCCGCATGCCACAGCGCCAAATCGCGGCGACACTCCGCAACTGTGCCGGCCTCCGACCAGCTTTCGATCAGCCAGTCGTCGCGTTCGATTGCCGTGACGAAATTCAGCAGCTCGCCGCGCCGCAGCGGGTAGGTGACCACATGGCCATGCGGACCGATCCAGGTCATGCCATAGCGCTGGCGCAGCCGCGCGGGCAGGCGGTCCATCGGCACGACGCCGCGCCAGGCCATGAAGCCGGTGAAGCTGGCGTGCCCGCCCCCGAATAGTCGTTCGCGAATATTCGAATGCACGCCATCGGCACCGATCAGCGCGTCGCCGTCAACGCGCTCGCCGTTCTCCAACAGCAATGTCACGCCGCTCGCACCCTGCTCGAAGCCGATGCAGCGCGCGCCGGCGCGCACCGCGCCGGGTGCGCGGCCGGCCAGCGTTTGCACCAGCACGGCGTGAAAATCGCCGCGATGCACCAGCCAATAGGGCGAGCCGTAGCGGGTCACGGCGTTGGCACCGAGGTCCTGCACCCGCCAGGCCTGGCCGGTGTCGAACAGCCGCATCTCCTTGGCGACCGGCACCGAGGCGATCGCCTCCATCGCCGGCGACAGCCCGAGTTCGCGCAGCACGCGCGAGCCGTTCGGCGAGATCTGGACGCCGGCACCGAGCTCTCGCAGTTCGGCCGCCTGTTCGTACAGCGCGACCTCAAAGCCGCGTTGCAGCAACGCCAGCGCGGCGACGATACCGCCGATGCCGGCGCCGGCGATCAGGATGCGCGGCTTGCTCAAGTCCCATCCCCTGTGCGATGCCGTGATCAGACCCGGGAACATCGGCTCGACGCAAGCGGGAGGACGAGATGCTGGATCGACCACAGTCGCAGAACCAGGCGAAGCTGCTGACCGAGTTGCCGTCGCGGCTGCACCACCATGCCTATGCGGTGAAGGACCAGGAGGCGAATCGGCATTTCATCGAGGATATCCTGGGCATCCCCCTGGTCGCGACCTGGTGCGAGCGCGTGTTCCGTCCCGAGGTGGGTCGCGAGGTGGATTACTGCCATACGTTCTTCGAGATGGCCGACGGCGGTGCGTTGGCATTCTTCCAGTTCGCGGATGAGGAGGCGTGGGAGAAGAATCGCGCGATCCTGCAGGACGTCGGCGGGTCGTGGCATGTTGCGTTCAAGGTGACGCAGGCCGCGTTCGATGAACTGATGCAGCGGGTGAACGCGGCGAGCGTGCCGGTGCGCGAGATCGACCACGGCTACTGCGTGTCGATGTACCTGAAGACTCCGGACGGCCTGCGACTGGAGTTCACCGTCGACGCACCGGACGTCGAGCAGATCGCGGCGATGCGGCGCAAGGATGCGCATGCCGAGCTGGCACGCTGGCTGGCCGGCGACCGACGCGTCAACAACGGCGACCGACCACACTGACCGCGGCTACATGACCCGATCGCTCAGTCCGGCCGCCTGCTTCACGAACCGCAGCGGCGTGTCGAAGTCGAAGTTCATGTACACCGCGTTGAGATGCGCGTAGGGCGGCGACTGGGCGAACAGCTCGAACGTCAGCCGATGACCGGCATAGTCTGAATTCACCAGATCGCGGGCGAACGCCAGCAGGCGGCGACGATCGTCGGCGCTCCATGCCTCGTTCACGGTGTAGAATTTCTCCAGCCACGGTCGTGTCTCCGGGTCGGCGAACGCGGCGAAGTCCGGCGTGACGCAGATCTGACCGCCGCACAGCTCGCGCGCCAGGTGCATCATCGCCGGCAGCTTGGTGCAGGCGTGCACCCGGCCGGTGAACAGCAGCGACTGGTTCGGCATCAGCAGACCCGCCGGGCTCGGTTGCGCGGTGGCGATCGCGGCGGTCAGATGCGCGTTGATCCCCTCGCGATAGCACACAAGCTCCGCCAGCTTCTCGCGCACCGCCTGCTGCTTGTCCAACCCGGTCTGGCGCGCATTGAACAGCGCGGCACCGATCAGCATGTCCGCGAGATACAGAATGCGATGCGTGTAGGGGAACGCCGAATAGCGGTGCAGCGTCGCGCGGATGAATGTCGCGGCGCGGGTGTGCCGGTAGAACAGCACATTCTCCCACGGCACCAGCACATCGTCGAACACGATCAGCGTATCCACCTCGTCGAAACGGTTGGATAACGGATAGTCCTCCGCCGGGGCGCGGCCGGCAAACCCGGTGCGGCAGATATGCTTTATGCCGGGCCAGCCCATGTCGGCAATGAACCCGACGGCGTAGTCCGACAGCTTGTCGTCGCCCCAGTTGCCGATCGTCGGTTTGACGAAGGCCTGGTTGGCATAGGCCGCCGCGGTTTCGTACTTGGCACCGCGCACCACGATGCCGGCATCCGTCTCCTTGACCACGTGCAGCAGCATGTCCGGATCCTGGTCCTGCGGGCGCTTGGAACGGTCCCCCTTCGGATCGGTGTTGGCCGACACGTGGAACGGATCCGCCGTCAGCGCCCGCATGATGTGGCGTTCGACATTCGTGCTGAACTGCGGGTCGATCTCGTCCAGCACCGCCTTGCCGTCCCACAGCGACCACAGCTCGCCGATCGTCTCGTCGCCCACGCGCACCACGACGCCACCGACCTCGTTGAGCTGCGCATCGACGTAGGCACGCTTGTCATGCCAGTCCTGCTGCGTCTTCGGCAGCCTCAACGCGAGGTTGCATTGCTCGCCGCTTGCGTCATCGAGATAGGACATGGCCGCACTGTGCTTCGCCTCGTGCGCCATGTCGTAGAGGCGCGCACGCAGCGATACGATCGGCCGGAACGCGGGATGCGTCGTCACGTCGGCGACGCGCTCGCCGTTGATCCAGACCTGACGGCCATCGCGCAGCGAGTCGAGATATTGCGCGCCGGTTCTGAGCATGGTGTGTCCTCTATGAGCGGTCGACCGCGACAATTTGCCTGCCAAAACCAGAAGTTGCTAGGCTGGACAGATGCCTGGAGCGGAAGCTTGCGCTGTCGCCATCGTGGACGACAGCAGCCTGTCGGCCACCGGCAAGCTCGCGGCAGCGATCGATGGCGCCGGCCTTTGGAGCATGCTGCAGCGAAGTCAGGCTGGACGCCCGCCGAATGAAGTCAGCATCGTCATCAAGCCTGAGCTCGCGGGTTTTGCGGTCGACTCACCAACGGTGACCGATCCGGCCCTGGTGGAAACTCTGATCGATCTGCTGCACGATCGTGGCTTCACCAACGTGGCGGTCGTCGGAGCAGCGGACAGCAGTGCCCTATGGGCAGAGAATCGCGATCTCTACGCGTTGAGCGATCTACTGGGGTATCGCTACACGACACCCGGGGATCGCTGCTACGACATCGTGGATCTTGCCGGCGAACAGGACGCTGGCATTTTCCCGATCGAGAGTGTTCTGCATCGCTGCAACATCTCGCGCACCTGGCTCGACGCCGACATTCGGATCGTATTCAGCAAGAGCCGCACCGACGGGACCGCAGGCTACGCACTGTGCCTGGACACGCTGATCGGCGTGCTGCCGTTGATCGACAAGGACCTGCACTATCGAAAGCGTCGCCATCCCGGTGACGTGGCGGCCGCACTGCTCGACGCAGCACCCGTCCAGTTCTGCCTGATCGACGCGATTGTCGCCGCCCATGGCAGCGACGGACGGCGCTCGCCCGTCGCGATCAACACCGAGACGATCATAGCAGCCACGGACATTGTGCTTGGCGATTACGTCGGTGCGCTGAAGATGGGTCTCGATCCACAGGTTTCACCGACATTCGCACGCATCCTGCGCTCGCATCCGTTGCCACGACGGTATATCGTCGCGGGTTCGCTGGGTTGCTATCGCAACTGGGAGAACGTTCCCGCGCTGTCGCTGCAAACGGCGCAGATGCGCGGCCGAGCGGAGGCATTCGACCGCCTGGTCGAACCGTGGCTGCAGCGCCTCGATCCGGAGCTGTTTCCGCTCAGGCATCCGCTCGACGCGCGGCTCAACGCGATGGTGGCGGAGTTCCTCGCGGACCCAGGTGGCAACGCGACCAGCCAGTGGCTGTTGCCGCTGGTGAACTCGCTGCTTGGTTGGATCGGCGAGGCGATCGCCTCGTATCGGACCCTGTTCGACAAGGATGCGCTGCGCCGCCACTCGGTGCCGCTCGGGCTCGACCTCGACGCGATACCGGATAGCGCCTTCGACGCCCTGGTGGAGGAATTGCTGCGGCTCGAGCCGATCGCCGCGGCCGCACCGCCGGTTTCCAGCGAACTCCGTTGGCAATATCTGGATGAGGCCGTGGTGTTCCGCTATATGCGAACATTGCCCATCGATTTCGAGCTGTTCGCGCGGCGTGTCGACATTGCCCGCACGATCCAGTTCATGAACGACTATCTCGGCGGCGTTGTGGTCGCAATGGCACACGATGCATCGGGGCGTCCAGTGCGCCAGGCGGAACGCAACATCTATCTGCCGCAGCCCAACTACCTGGTCCTGTATCGAGGACAGCCGATCGATGTGAGCAAACTGGAAGTGGTCG
>DASXNR010000036.1:0-12612 GCA_036494925.1 Acetobacteraceae bacterium | reverse complement strand
ACGCTCGATGCGAGGGGAGTGGATCTGGGAGCGACAATGTTCTTTGTCGACATGGACGCGCCCGGCTTCCGCGTCGACCGCATGCTGGAAACGATCGACACCAACTCGCCCGGTGGACACGCCGAGGTCTCGTTCAAGGATGTTCACGTCACGCCCGATCGCGTATTGGGGCAGATCGGCAAGGGTTTCCGCAATGCGCAAGTGCGGCTTGGGCCCGCTCGCTTGACCCATTGCATGCGCTGGCTTGGCGCGGCGCGGCGCGCGCATGACATCGCGGCAGAATATGCCGGACGTCGCGAGGTGTTCGGCGCGAAGCTGGTGCACCACGAAGGAGTCGGCTTCATGCTGGCCGACAACGAGATCGATATCCGCATGAGCCGGCTGGCGATCTGGCATACCGCCTGGGTGCTCGACCAGGGCGCACGGGGTACCACGGAGTCCTCGATCGCCAAGGTGTTCTGCTCCGAGGCGATCTGGCGCGTGGTCGATCGCTGCGTGCAGGTGCTGGGCGGGCAGGGCGTCACCGGCGAGACGCTGGTGGAACGCATCTTCCGCGAAGTCCGCGCGTTCCGCATCTACGACGGCCCGTCCGAAGTGCATCGCTGGTCGCTGGCACAGCGCATCGCGCGGCAGGGGCCAAACTGGTAATACCAGAAACCGGAAATCTCGAATCTCCGGCGCCGCCCCTCGTCATGGCGGGCACAGGCGCGCGCCATCCACGATTTGCCTTCTCGCGCGCGGCAAAGTCGTGGATGCCGACCTTCGTCGGCATGACGATGTGGGCATCGCCGGACGGTCAGCACCATCGGGCGTCTGGTATGAGCGATGATCTTGCGACGACAGGCTATTCTACAACATCCCCGCGGCGATGTTCACCGTCAGCGCCACGATGATCGTGTTGTAGAGAAAGCTCAGCAGCCCATGCGCCGCCGCCAGGCGGCGGAACTTGCGCGTGGTGATCTGCACATCGGATACCTGGAACGTCATTCCCAGCACCAACGCGAAATACAGAAAGTCCAGATAATCCGGCCGCCTTTCGCCAGGGAACTCCAGCCCGCCGACGATACCGACCCCACCGGGATCAACCTCATAGTACTCGTGTGCGTAGCGGAACGCGAAGGTGGTGTGCGTCATCAGCCAGGACACCAGCAGCGTCACCGCGACCAGGACGACATGCATATTGCGCTGCGCCGGCGGCAGTTCCTTCATGCCGGAGAACTCGTCAATGACGGCGATCAAGCTGACCGTTACCGCCGCCACGGTCAGCCAGAACACGGTCCACTCGCCTTCCTCCTGGGCCTCCGCATCGGCCGCCATGTGGTTCACCCGCTCGGTGGTGAACAGGAAGGCCGCCGACACCAGGAACACGATCACGCCGAAATCCCAGGCCAGGATGGCGCGCGTCGTGCGGCTGATGTCGCCTGGTAGCAACGGCGCGGCGGCCAATCCGCACAGCAGGCCGATGAACAGCCGGGGCCGGCCGCGCACGATCCGCCACATCCACAGCATCATCCCGTGTTCGCGTACCGCCATGATCAGCCGAGTGTGGCGAGCAGTCCGGCCATCAGCCTGCCCCGATAGGCGAGGCTCTCCACCACGATGTGCTCATCGAGCGTGTGCGCGCCGGCGCCCTGCACGCCCAATCCATCAAGCGTTGCGATGCCCATCGCACCGGTGAAGTTGCCGTCCGAACCGCCGCCGGAACTTTGCGAGCTGATGTCGTAGCCGAGACCGCGTGCGATGCCGCGCGCCGTGTCGTAGAGCGCCATCACCTTGCCGTTCGGCTCCCACACCGGGCGTGTCACGCCGCGCGTCACCTTGAACTGCACGTCGTTGGATGAGGCCGGCAGCGCCAGCATGCGCGCCACGCCGAGGTCGAGGTCCTCCTGCCGCTTGGCCATCGACAGCGCCTCGCCGGTGCAGGTGGTGGTGACGCAGTTCACCCATTGCCCGCCATGGATCACGCCGACCGAGAAGGTGCAATTCTCGGTGGTCATGTCCTCGATCTCGATCAGCTTGCGCGCCATTTCGCGGATCGCAGAACGACCGTCGGCCGGGCGCGAACCGGCGTGGCTGGGGCGGCCGGTCGCCTCCAGGTTGAACCGCGCGATGGCATAGCGCCCGGTCACCACGCCGCCGTCGGCGCGCGCCGGCTCCGGCACCAGCACGTAGCGATGCCGCAACGCCTCGGCCTCGATCAGGTCGCGGGTCGAGGGGCTGCCGACCTCCTCGTCGCTGGTCAGCAGCACGGTGATCGGCAGCTTCGTCGGCACATTGGCTCGCGCCAGCTGGCGGATCGCCTCCAGTGCCATGTAGTTGCCGCCCTTCATGTCCTGGATGCCTGGCCCCCAGGCGCGTGTCCCGTCGCGCCGGAACGGCAGACGCTCCAGCGTACCGATCGGATGCACCGTATCGAGATGCCCCATCACCAGAATCCCAGGCAGATTCGGTGTGGCGTGCGGGAATGTCGCGCGTATGCAGTCGCCGAAGCCCATGCGCCCGGCGACCCGCTCGATACGTGCGCCGGCGATCACCAGCTCGCGCGCGGCGATGTCCATCATGCGGTTCACCGACGCCGCGTCGTAGGTCGGGCTTTCGCACTCGATCCACGTGCGCAGGCCCTCCAGCATCGCGTCGGCCTCGAACGGCAGTTCGGCAGGGTTCACGTGACGGTCTCCTTCGGTCAGAACGCGAAGATCTTGCCCACGGCGAGCGGCACCACGGTGTCCTCGCCGCAGGTCTGCACCAGCCGGTTCACTGCGCGCCAGCCGGTGCAGTGTCCGGGAGCGATCACGCTCAGCCCGAAGCCCGCGATGTCGCGTACCGTCTCCGGAATGCAGCGCTCGGTTTCGCCGGACAGATGAAAGCCGCCCATCACCGCAAACAGCTTTCGGTTGGGGAAACAGTCGTGCGCGTGTCGCAGCACGTTCACCACGCCGGCGTGCGAGCATGCGGTGAACACGACCATGCCCTTGTCCTTCACCGCAACGGCGAGGAACCGCTCATCCATGATCAGCGGGTCCGGTTCCCAGTCCCCGTTCGCATCGCGTCGCACATGATTCTGCAGCCCGGTTTCGTACGCCGTGACACGCGGTATCTCGCCGCTCAGATAGAACATGTCGTTCAGCAACAGTTGCGGCGCGGCGGTGACCTCCGGTGCGGCGCCGGCCTGCGACAGTTGGTCGGGCGTCGGCAGCAACGCCCCGGGCAGCACGCCGCCATCCGGCTGGCGTTGGCCACGCTCCGCGAACATGCCGGGATGCAGATAGATCGGAGTCAGTCGCTGCGGTGCCGCGGCCCGCATCAGTTCGAATGCCTTGAGCAGGCCGCCGCCATGATCCCAGTGGCCGTGCGACAGCACCACGGCCTCGATAGCGCCGAAGTCGATGCCGAGACGCGTGCCGTTGTGCTCCACCGCGTAATCGACCGGGCCGGCGTCGAACAGCACCACATGCTCGCGCCCGCCGGCGGTGGCTCGGATCACCAGCGACAGGCCATGGTTGGCGCAGCACAGGCCGGCGCCGGAGACACGACGCATGCCCTGGCGCACCAGGGCCGGCCATTCGCGCGTGACAAACGGCGGCACGCTGGACAGTGAATCCGTCACGTTGTCCACCAGCACCTGTACCTCGAGCCGATCGACGTCGGTAAGCATCGGCATCTACTCCTTGCCCGCGCGCAGTCAGGGTGGCATGCGAGCGCCGCCGAAGACAGCCCGCGACGAAGCGGCCTGAGGAGAATTCCCCCTGCGTGTGGCCTCTGCCGGTACGCCGCTACGGCGCCCAACCGCAGCCGTCATGGTTGTTATAGGCGGTGAGAAGGTCGGCGCTTGTCGCGCCGGACCTGCAGAGCACGACCCGCTTGCTCGAACCGCCGCCGCCCATGTGCTCGCGGATAATGTTGGCTCGCATCGGGTTCACAATATTCCAGACTGACTGCACGCGGGACGCGCCGTTCTGCGTTATAATTCTCCAGTATTGCTGATCCGGATGGGACGCCGCGCTGTTGTTTGCCGGCAGCCTTACGACGTCCCTGAGGCGCAGGATCACCCCATTGTCCAGAAAGGCGTGAGCGACGTATGGTACGTCCACGTCGTGCCACCAATCAGCGACTGTGGTGTGGATATTGACAGTGCATAGCGCGACGCCTGCTTCGACCGAATGATCGCCATCTATCGCTCCGTTGTCTGATAGCAGTTCGTACTATTCGTTGACCAAAGTGTCGCACAATGACGACCGCCAGCCCGGCTATGGCAGGTGCGCGAGACGTTCGCCGAGCATGGTAAAGAAGCCGTCGGCGTCGAGCGTCTCCAATAAGCACGCATTGCGCGTTTCGCCGGTGCGTCCCCAGCGATCGATGACCGTGCGTCCGCGGCTCGGACCGGGCCCAAGATCCACCGTTACGGCGCAATCGCGGGTGGTGAACAGGTCGGGACGGATCAGCCAGGCGATCGCGCACGGGTCATGCAGCGCCGCGCCAGCGCCGCCCAGGCGTGGGCCGAACGGCACCGTCGCCTGGATATCGCACAGCGCGCGCCTGCAGGCTCCCGTGCCGCCCGCCCGCAGGCTCGCCAGGCGCGCCGGCGTGCACAGCGCCTGCGCGGTCAGTTCAAGCGTCGCCAGCACCACCGGCCGGCCGCACGCCAGCAGTACAGCGAGAGCCTCCGGGTCGTTGAGTGCATTGAACTCGGCGGCGGGCGTGGCGTTGCCTTCGCCCCAGGCGCCAGTCATCAGCACGATCCGCTCGACCTTCGCGGTCAGTGCCGGTTCGGTCATCAAGGCGAGCGCCAGGTTGGTGACCGGAGCAATGCCGACCAGGGTCACTGGCTGCGCGGCATCGCGCAGGATGTTGCGGATCATATCGGACGCGATGCCGGGCACCGCCGGCTTGCCGGCAGGCAATGCGATGCCACCGAGGCCATCGACGCCGTGCACGCGCGTCTCGCTGACGAAGGCGCCGAGCAGCGGCCGGTCGGCACCGCGGTAAACCGGCACCGCCGCGCCGGCCAGCGAAACCAGCGCCAGGGCATTGGGCAGCGTGCACTCCAGGCCGACATTGCCGCCCGCAACGGTCACGGCAAGCAGTTCGACTTCAGGCGCAGCCATCGCCAGCAGCAACGCAAATGCGTCGTCGGTGCCAGGATCGCAGTCGAGGATGATCGGGATCGCCACCGCGGTGTCCTTGCCGGTCGCACGGCAGGATGCCACCCTGAGGTGCGGAACGGAACCTCGCATGTCTGAAGCAGACGGCGACCAGGCGGTGGCGGTGCCGCTGAATGCTCGGGCCTTGGTGCCGATGGAGCCTGAGCGCGTGTGGCGGCTGCGCAAACACCTCGTGCAATCGCTGCGGGCGACGCGAACCATGAAGCGGCCCGTCGAGTCGGCCTCGCCGCTGCGGCCCGAGCCGGAAGGCTTCATCGGCAGGGTGGCGCGTACGGCATGTTCGCTATGCCGAGGCTATTGCTGCAAGGGCGGTGGCGATCATGGCTATCTCGACGAACGCGTGATGGCGCGGGTGCGCGAGGCGCAGCCGGAACTCGACGCGCGCGCGGTGATGCGGCTGTACGTGGAGCGGGTGCCGGAAGCGGGCTATGCCGGTTCGTGCATTTTCCACGGGGAGGCAGGTTGCACCCTGAACCGCTCGCTGCGATCCGACGTGTGCAACAGCTATTTCTGCAACGGCCTGGGCAATTTCGTGCGAGGCAGCGAGACGGCGACCAGCGCCGTCGTCATCGCGACGCAGGGAAGCGAAACGCGCAGATCGCCAGTCCTGACAAGACAAGGCAATTGCCGGGAGACGCGACATCTCGGCGGTCGGTGACCGTCAGGGTTGGGCCGGCCGAAGTGGAGGCGACGAGGAGGTGATGGGTTTCGCTGCGCTCTACCCATCCTACCCCAACGGTGCCGCACGATCGGTACCGCACGATCGGTACCGCACCGACGACGCCGCGTAGGCGCCATCGTAGGATGGGTAGAGCGCAGCGAAACCCATCGAGCCGCGTGATCGCGTGAGTTTCCGTCCAGGCCAAAGGTGCTTTGGCAGCGCAGGACAACGCCCGGTTCCGCCGCATCCAATCTCAGCCCCCAGGCAGCGTCAGCTTGAGATAGGCGAGCCCGGTCATCAGCGCGTCGTTGAGAGCGTCGTGCGCCGGCAGCGCCGGCAGGTCGAGGCCGGCGAGGATGCGAGCGAAGCTGAGATCGACCGTGCCGGTATAGAGCGCGTCGCGGGTCGAGCGGTCGCGCATGACGCAGTCGTAATAGAGTGCCGAGATCTCGATCGCGCGGTTTGGCAGGCCCACGCCGAGCCAGGGCCGGATCACCCGATTGACCATGGCGATGTCGAATTCGAGGTAGTAGCCGACCAATGGCCGCGCGCCGATGAAATGCAGGAAGCGGCTGACCGCCTCGCGTGCCGGCAGGCCGTCCGCGACATCCATCGGACGCAGTCCATGCACCGCGACGGCCGCGTGCTCGATCGCGCGGGAAGGGCGCACCACCAGTTCCAGTCGTTGGCTCAACAGCAGGCGGTTGCCGGAGATCCGAATAGCGGCGAGGCTGATGATGTCGCTGCGCTTGCGGTCGAGGCCCGTGGTCTCGGTATCGAATACCACCGCCTCGGTCGGATGCTCCGGTTCGAACAGAAACCCGTAGGCAGGATCGCGCAGGCGGCCCCTTGCCCGGGCACGGCGGTCGAACCAGTGATGCAGGAACTCGAGCAAGGTCGATCCCCGGATTGGCCCACGTCTCCGGCAGGTGCTGCGTTCGCGACTTTCGCCCGGCCTGGGTTGATAACAAAATGATGCGCTATTTCCGCCCCTGCTGACAATAATGTTCGTCCGTGGTCGGGTCGCTTGTGATCCACGCGGAAGAGGCGAGGATTGATGCCACCGTCCCTGGGCCGCAGACCGGCGGAATGCGGGAGGAAGTCGGGATGGCGCAGGCACATCGAGATATCGGAGATACTCACATGATGCTGTGGTCCGAAGAAGTCACTCCGGGCGTAACCAAAATCACTCTCAGCGGACGAATGGATATCGCCGGCGTGCAGGAAATCGATTTGCCGTTCAACGTCCTCATCGGCGCACAGCGTGCATTGATCATCGATCTCTCCGAGGTCGCGTTCATCGCCTCGATGGGGCTCCGGACTCTGCTGAAAGGTGCCAGCGCGGTCGCAGCAAAGGGCGGAAAGATCGCGTTGTGGCGGCCAATCCCGGAAGTAGCGAACGTGCTCGAGATAAGCGGGATCAGCGCGTTGGTGCCGATCGTGGAGGAGCTTGAGGCAGCGATCCGCGCCGTCAGTGTCGAGTGACGCCGGCATCGGATAACCGTCCCACGGACGATTGGGGTCGCTGAATGAAACGACGGTGCGGTGGGCGGTTCAGTCCGCGAACCAGGTGGTGATCTTCACCCCGTCCTCGTCGCTCGCGACCGTGCTACGCCCCGCAGCCGATCTGGCCAGGCGCAGCATGCGCTCGTTCTGAGGCAGAACTTCGGCGACGAAACCCAGAACGCCCTGGCCCTGCGCGTGCTCGCGGAGCCGTTGCTGTAGCGCACCGCCCACGCCGGAGCCCTGCCAATTCGGCACGACCATGAAGGCAACCTCGGCGAGCCCGGTCGCCGGGTTCAGGAAATAGCAGCCGCTGCCGATGACGGTCTCCTGCTCCCGGGGCCCGATCGTCGCGACATACGCCACGTCGCCCTCATGGTTCACGTTGCAGAGACTCTGCAGGTCGGCATCGGACAGGCTCCGCATCCGGCGGAAGAACCGTGTGTAGACATCCGTCTGGCTCAGTGTGTGGAACAAAGCGAGCAGCGCCGCAGCATCTGGCGGACCTGCCGGGCGCAGCAGCACCATGACGCCGTTCCTCAGCGCGAGCCGGCGCTCGGCCTGCACGGCGTAGTCGGTCCTCGATACGAGACTCTGATCGGCTGGAAGGAGGCCGAGGTGCTTCGCCGCGTCAAGCAGGGCAGGCCGATGTTCCGGGTGTGCGATGCCGACGAGCGCGAGGGCGCGTTCGCGCACCGTCCTGCCGAACAGATAGGCGATGCCGAACTCGGTGACGACGTAGTGTACGTCGGCCCTGACAACCCCCACCGCCTCCGGCGCATCCAGCGCCGCCTTGATACGGGATGACCCGTCCTCTGCGATGCAGGTCAGGCAGACTATGGACTTGCCGCCCGGCGAGCGCGCCGCACCGCGCATGAAAGCCGCCTGGGTGGATGGACCACCCTTGAAGACGCCTGCCAGGTGGTCAACGCAGACCTGGCCAGTGAGATCGATCGATCGCGCCTCGGTGATGGAAACGAGCCGCGTGCTGCGTGCGAGGATATCGGGCGCACAGACCTGCTCGAGCGCGGCGAAATGAAACAGCGGGTTGTCGTGTACGAGGTCGTAGAGCCGGCGCGTGCCGAGGCAGTAGCTGGCGACGACACGATCCTTCAGGATGCTCTTGTGCTGCCCGGTGATGGCGCCCGACCGGATCAGATCGACAATGCCGTCGGTCAGCAGATCGGTATGGACGCCGAGGTCGCGGCGGTCGCCGAGCAAACGCAGGACATGATCCGGCACCGCGCCGAGCCCGATCTGCAGCGTCGATCCATCTTCAATGAGCGAGGCGATATATGCGGCTATGTGGATGCCGGCTTCGCCGCATCGGGGCAGAACGAACTCCGCGACAGGGGTATCCACGTCCACCAGCATGTCGATGCGGTCGACATGGATGAAACCGTCGCCGTGCGAGCGCGGCATGGCCGGGTTCACCTCCGCGATCACCCGCTTTGCGGCATGCACGGCGGCTGGCGCGAGGTCGACAGAGATACCGAGGCTGGCGTAGCCACGTTCGTCGGGGACCGAGACCTGCACTATCGCTACGTCGATCGGCAGCCGCCCCTGTGCGAGCAGAGCGGGAACTTCGTCCAAGGCGATCGGGACATAGTCGATCATGCTCGCGGCGTCGATATCTGAGCCGCCGCCAAGGAACACGCGGTTGCGATGACGGCGCGGCGGGGGTTCGGTCGGATCGAAGTGCCCGGTCGGAAAGATGCTCACCAGTTCGACGTCCGCGGGGCCTGGCCGAAGTTCTTCGAGCGCGCGGACCAACGTGCGCGGTTCGGCGCAGCCGGTGCCGACGAAGATCCGGTCGCCTGAGCGGATGGATCGGGCAGCGGTGTCGGCCGTGACATACCGGTCGTCGCGCGGTCGGGAACCTATGCGGTCGGACATGCGCTCACTCCTCCCGGTTGGCGGGTATGGGTGGCCTCGGCCCCAGCGGGCGACACCCAAATTGACCTGCCGCTCAGAAGGCGTCCAGGCGGAAATGGTAGCTGACGCGCTCCTTGAAGCGCTTGGCGATGAGCAGACTGTCGCGCAGCCCGTCGTGCTGGAGCCGCGAGAGGTCGCGGGCGCGCACCAGATTGTCGCCGTCCGCGCCTGCGCCGCGGCGGTCCTGGTCGAGGCGTACCCGGAGCCTGATCTCCATCAGATACTGCAGCGCTTCCGCGAGATCCTCGGCGACATCCCGCTCGAGCGCCCCAGCCCCGACCAGTGCCTCGATCCGTGCGAAGCTGTTGACCTCCTCGATACGGCGTTCGAGGGCGAGTGCCCGCACGCCGTGCACGATGGGGAAGATGCCGCCCTTCTTTACGTCGATCTCGCCCGCGTGCTCGCCGTGGCCGAGCAGGATCTGGTGAAAGAACCCGATCGGCGTGTCGAACTGCAGCACCGGGCGGGCAAAATGCGACAGGAAGCCGCCAGCATTGCCGATGCGCTCGAACAGGTGCCGCCGGAGACGGTCAAGCACCAGCGGATCGCCCGCCACCGCCGCGGCATCGGTCAGCGCCGCCAGGTTGAGGAAGCCTTCGCCGCTCGGTTGCGTCAGCCAAGTGTCGATGTCGGCACGGAATGCCGCCTCGCGCTTTGCCCATTGCGGGTTGGCGACCATCATGTTGCCCGGGCAGCGCGGATAGCCGTAGCTGAGCAGCGTCTCGGTGAAGCGGGCGCAAACGTCCCGCAGCTCCGCGTCATCGATTTCCGCGCCGTCGGCCACGATGAGCGCATTGTCCTGATCGGTTCGGGCAAGTTGCTCGCCGCGACCCTCGGACCCCATGACGACGAGGCAGGCGTTCGCCAGCAGAGCAGGAGGCGACAGGAACTCGAACAGCCGCCGGAGAATGCTGCGGTTGAGATCGCTCACCAGCTCGGCGATCGCCCGGACCTTCATGCCGGTGTCGTGCAGCGCCTCGAGCAGCGGCCCGATCGCGCGGGCCGCGCGGCCGAGATCGTCGATGCCGGCGGCACGCTCGATCTCGGCCATGACGAAGTAGGACCGGCTCGACATGTAGCCCACGAGGTCGATGAGCTCGAGCACGCCGATGATGGCGCCGTCCCGCCGCACCGGCATGTGGCGCACGCCGTGCCGGGTCATCAGCAGCTGGGCCCGGAACAGGAATGCGTCATGGTCGATGGTCATGGCCGGGAACGACGCGACCTGCTCGACCGGCGTGTCGAGCGGCAGCTCGAGGACCAGCACGGCCCTGGCGAGGTCCGCGTCGGTCAGGATGCCGGGGCTTCCGTCGGCGCGCAGGACCAGAACGCTGGTGGCCTTCTCGTCATGCATCCGGCGGGCAGCGTCCTTCATCGGTGTGGCGGCGGGGACGACGACCGGCGGATGCAGGAAGGCCTGTTCGACCTTCGCCATCATCAGGGGCGCCATCCCACGCGTCGCGTCGCGTGCCACCCGGGCGGCGAGACGCTCGCCGAGCCGCTGGGTGAACCAGCATTCGAATGCCGGATTGGCGCGGCCGAGATCGAGCAGCAGGCGGCGCGGCAGGAGCTGGGCGATGGTCTCTTGCCGAACCTCCGCGGTCGCCGGGGTCGGCGTGGCGAGCGCGTCGGCGCCCACCAGGTCACCGGCGCCACGCACGGTGATGACTTCGTCGCCAGCCCGTTCGCTGACCAGCCCTTTCACGATGAGGTAGAGATGCGCGGGGGTCTCGCCCTCGCGGAACAGCACCTCGCCCGGCCGGAGGAAGGCAATGTCCGCCGCCGCCCCGAGCTTGCGGCGTTCCTCGGGTGTCAGGCAGTCGAATGGCGGGATCGAGAAATCGAGCGTGACGGGCATCGCGCCCCGGCCCCCTTAGGGTGCGGATCAGGGATGGTTGGCGGGGAAGGGGCTCCGGCGCGACAGGCCCGGGCGCCCGATCCGAAGGCTAGTGCCCCGAGGCGTTCATATTGTGGGGCAAAGGCTGGCTTAGCAATGGATTTTCGGCCAGCGCGCATCAAGACGGCGAGGCCCGCCTGTCGGAGGGCGGACCAGTAGCGGCACGTGCAGGACCCGCCGCCGTAGCGCAGTCGACATTCGTGCCCGGCGCTGGCGGGCAGGGGCCTTTGTACAGGCTGGCGGGCCCCGCGACTGATCAAGATCGCGGTTTCGGCTCGGGAAGCATCGATGCAGCGACGGGTGGGTCGGTCGCGCTTCCTATGGGGCTGGCGGCTCCATTTGCGCGAGAGCCGTTTGGGCATCGGCCTTCAGAGCGGGCAGATCGTTCTGAACAGTGTCCCGGATCACGTCGAAGCGGATGCGGTCGCAGGCATGGCGCAGCCAGTTGCCGAGCCCGCGAATGTCCGGCAATGGCTGCCCAGGCAGCAATCAGCCGGCACGGTTGCCGAGGCGAAAGGCCGCTTCGCAAATCCGCTCCAGGCAGCGCTCGATGGCGGCGTCGCGCACCTGGCCGTTCGCCTCCAGGGCGTGCCGGTCCCGGCCGGCGAGATACGCCTCAATTCGAGCGATGTTGTCGAGGATGTCGCGTAGGTATACCGGCATTATGCTCAGAAGGCATAGCGCCGATCCCGTTCGATGTTCCGCTGCAAGCGGGGGCTTTCCACCGGTTCGGGCAGCAGATCCACCGGGCTGCCGAGGATTTCGCTGAGCCGCCGTTGCAAGCCCATCAGACGGAACAGTCCGATATGGGCGCCGGGGTCGAGCTCGACGGCCAGATCGATGTCGCTCGCGGCGCTGGCTTCGTCGCGGGCGGCCGAACCGAACAGCGAGAGGTGACCTATGCCCGCTCGGCGCAGCTCGACGTCGTGCGCCCGCAGGGCGGCGATGATATCGTCTGGCGACGGGGAAGGTGCGTCCATCGGACCAGGTCCTGCGTTGTTCCCGCTGGTACAGCACGGTGCGGGCGGCGGCCTCGATCGTTGGCGGCCGGCCCGTCCCCGACCCGATGTCACAGGCGAACGGCGCGCTGGCCGGCCATCGCCTTCCGGCATTCGCCATTCAGCGTGACGTAGACTTCGGCCGGATAGGCCGTGTCGAAGTCGACGTTATGCTCGTGTCAGTGGCTTGCTGCACCTTCCGCGCCAAGACCGGTCTGGGAGCGGATATACTCGTCCTCGAAGGCGAGGCGCTCGCTCCGTGCCGTCGCGGAGTTGTCGGCAAGCGACACCAGCCACGCGACGATGACTGCCGCCGGCAGGGTGATGATGGTCGGCATGTCGATCGGGAACACTGCCGCTCCCATGCCCAGCACCTTGCCCCAGACCGTCGGCCCCAGCGTCACCAGGATCACCGAGCCAAGCAGGCCGACATAGCCGCCGGCGAGCGCGCCCCGC
>DASXNR010000035.1:0-12518 GCA_036494925.1 Acetobacteraceae bacterium | reverse complement strand
GCACGCTATGTGGATACCGGATTCACTGCCTCGCTCGAGGAACAGCTCGACGAAATCGCCGAGGGCAACGCGAATTGGCGCGCCGTGCTGCGCGCCTTCTGGACGGATTTTTCCGAAGCCGTGGCGCAGACGAAAGAGCTGAAAATCTCCGACGTCATCGCCGCGCTGGACGAGGATCTCGGGCCGCATTTCTTCCCGCCGCGCGAGGATGGATCCGATCCGCGCCTGTGCCAGGCCTGCGGGACAGGCCGGCTTGGCCTGAAGCTCGGCCGCTACGGCAGCTTCATCGGCTGTTCGAACTATCCGAACTGCCAGTACACCCGGCGATTGGCGATCGAGAACGGCGAGGACCAGGGCGAGACGCTGAAGGAGGGCATGCGCGTACTCGGCCAGCATCCGGACACCGGCGAGGACATCACCGTCCGCCGCGGCCCGTACGGTTTGTATGTGCAGCAGGGCGAGAACGGCGAGGACAAGAAGGTGAAGCCGCGCCGCACGTCACTGCCGCGCGGCATGGACGGCGAGCAGATCACGCTGGAGCAGGCACGCGGCCTGCTGTCGCTGCCGCGCGCCATCGGCACCCACCCGGAAACCCGCGAGACGATCGAGGCCGGCATCGGCCGCTTTGGCCCCTACGTGCGGATGGGCGCGGTGTTCGGCTCGCTCGACCGCGACGACGATGTGCTGGCGATCGGCATCAACCGCGCGGTGGACCTGATCGCGCGCAAGATGGCGAGCGTGCGCACGCTCGGGGCGCACCCGGCGGACAAGGAACTGGTCGCGGTGCGCAAGGGGCGCTTCGGGCCGTACGTGCAGCACGGCAAGACGGTGGCCAACCTGCCGCGCGGCATGATGATGGAGGAGATCACGCTGGACCAGGCGGTGGCGCTGCTGGCCGAGAAGGGCAAGCAGTTGCGGCCGCGCGGGGCGGCGGGGCGGCGGGGGCGAGGAGCGCCCGCGAAGAAGCCGGCAATTGACGCTGCTCCGGCTGCCGGAGAGGTCAGTTCCGCACCTGCCAAGCGGAAGGCAAAGCCGGCGAAGCGGCGTGCCGCAAAGGCCAAACGTGCGGCACCGAAGAAGGCCGCAAAGCGAGCGGTGGCTGCCAAGGCGCCGGCCAAGAAGAAGGCCACGGTGCGCGGCAAGAAGGCTGCGACACGGCGGCGAACGGCGTGACAGGGTCATTGCTTCGGCACGGCCTGCCGACTGCTTTTTTGTAGCGGCGCGATATATCCGTGTTCATCTGTGAGCATCTGTGGTTGCAGATTCGTGCCTGCCTCGGACCATGCGACCGGACCCTTCCGTCGGATTTCATCCATTTGGTCGGTTCTATCCGCCGCCGTTCGTAGAGCAGTGCTGCATCACCCAGGCGCCTCGTTTGCTGGTGTACGATTTTTCCCGGCATCGGATCTACGGAAGGGCGGGACCGCAAAACAGTCGGTGATCCTCAAAGGCTGTTCCAGATCGCCGGCGGCGCGACGGCGCAGCAGTTCGGCCTGGCGTTCGGACCACAGCAAGATGTCGGTGTCATATTCGCTCATGCCGCACCTCTGCGGTTGATACGCCGGACGGTCGATCTGACCCGCGTTACCCGGCGCGGCCCGTCTCCGACGGGTTCTGTCCGCTGTATGATGCGCCCAGTTCTGCCGCCGCATCAACGTGCTCAGCCGTCCCTACGCCCCGTGCCATCGCATCGGCAGATGGATCTGCTACTGGGCTTGGCATCGGCCGATCCAACCCCCAACCGTGCCACCGGGGTGCCTCTGTCCACGAGATTACCTCGCTACGCTAGCAATCGCGGCATATTGGCTTACGCGCGAATGACGAGCGTGCGGGAAGTCTCGCAACCGGCGGTGCAAACGCGCATATGCTCACCGCGTGAACCCACCCTTCTCTCCACCCCGATCCCGCCCTCCACCGGCACGCACTCGCCTGCCGGAGACCGCCATCGTGATCGTCACCGGCACCGACCCGGATGGCGACGCCATCGCGCGTCCCGCCGATTGGGGCGCTGCGGACGGCGCGCCGCCGGTCATCTTCATGGCGGCCGAACCGCACGGCCAGCCGGCGCTGGCGCCTGGCGAACGCGTGCTGGCACGTCTGAAGCCCGCCGGTCCCGGTCGCTACGAGGCCCGCACCATCCGCCGCGTGACCGATACGCCAGGCCGCATTCTCGGCATCTACCGCGACGGCCGGATCATCCCGACCGACCGGCGCGCGAAAGCGGAATGGACGGTGCCGCCCGGTGCGGACGGCGGCGCCGGACCGGACGAGATCGTGCTCGCCGAACCGTTGCCGCACCACCGGCTCGGCCTGAAGCCCGCCCGCGTCATCGAGCGGCTCGGTGCCATGGGCGACGCTCGATCGGTCAGCCTGATCGTCATCCACACCCACGGCATCCCCCAGGAATTCCCACCCGCCGCACTCGACGAAGCCGGGCGCGCCGGTGCGGCGCCGCTCGGTCAGCGCACCGACCTGCGCGGCGCCGGGCTGGTCACCATCGACGGCGAGGACGCGCGCGACTTCGACGATGCGGTGTTCGCAGAGCCCGACGGGTCGGGGTTTCGCCTGATCGTCGCCATCGCCGATGTCGCGCACTACGTCCGCCCGGGATCGCCGCTCGATCACGCGGCACGAACCCGCGGCAACAGCGTGTATTTCCCCGACCGCGTCGTGCCGATGCTGCCCGAGGCGCTGTCCAACGGCTGGTGCAGCCTGCGGCCGGACGAGGATCGCGGCTGCCTGTTCGCCGAACTCCGCATTGACGCGAACGGCCGCAAGACCGGCCATCGCTTCGGCCGCGGCCTGATGCGCAGCGCGGCACGCCTCACCTACGAAGGCGTGCAGCAAGCGCACGATGCGGGTGATGGCAGGCACGCGCATCTGTATGCGGCATTCCGTGCCCTGCTCGCCGCCCGCACCGCGCGCGGCACGCTCGATCTCGACCTGGCGGAACGCCGCGTGGTGATCGACAACGCCGGCGTCGTGCGCAGCGTCACGCCGCGGCCGCGCCTCGACAGTCACCGGCTGATCGAGGAATTCATGGTGCTTGCCAACGTCGCCGCCGCCGAGGAACTGGAACGCCTGCACCAGCCGGTGATGTATCGCGTGCACGCTCCGCCGTCGCCGGACAAGCTCGCGTCGTTGCGCGACTTCCTGCACGGGATTGGCGTCTCGCTGCCGCCGGGCGATCGTGTGCATCCACGCGATCTGGACCGCGTGCTGCGCCGCTTCGCCGATACGCCGGAAGCCCCGCTGGTCAACGAGGTGATGCTGCGCTGCCAGTCGCAGGCGGAATACAGTCCCGACAATATCGGTCATTTCGGCCTCGCGCTGCCGCGCTATGCCCATTTCACCAGTCCGATCCGGCGCTATGCCGACCTGCTGGTGCATCGCGCGCTGATCCGCGGCCTGAAACTTGGCGATGGTGCGCTGGCGCCTGACGAGGCCGCGCGGTTCCCCGACACTGCGTTGCACATCACCGCCACCGAACGCCGCGCTCAACTTGCCGAACGCGATGCCATCGACCGTTACCTTGCTGCATACATGGCGGACAAAGTTGGCGAGAATTTCGCTGCTCGAATTTCTGGTGTGACGCGGTTCGGACTTTTCGTCACAGTCGCTGGGAGCGGTGCAAGCGGCCTCGTGCCGGTGCGCTCGTTGCCGGACGATTTCTGGCAGCACGATGAACGGGAGCAAACGCTGACAGGACGTCGGACCCGCCTGGCATTTCGTCTGGCGCAGGAGGTTGAGGTGCGGCTTGAGGAAGCAAGTCCTGTCACCGGCAGTCTGGTATTCAACATCTTGCAGGGCGCGCCCGATCGGCGTCGGGACCGGCAGCGCAAGGGGGAGCGAGTCAGAACCAGGTGATCCGCGTCGGCGCCCTGTTCGTCCTGCTGTTCATGATACCCGCGCACGCTCAGACCGTCGCTGCCCCGCCTGGCTTCGACCCGCAACTCATCACCAGCGTATACGCCACCGCACTCGCCTTCATGGCGCCGCGCACGCTGGAACCTGTTGCGGTTTCGCAACTCACCGTCTGGGGACTGCGCGGACTGACCGCGCTGGATCCGGAGCTGACGACCGAACTGCGCGATGGCGCGCTCCACCTCGCATCCCGGGGGCACGAGCTGGCGGTACTGCCGCCGCCTGCCGAGGGCGATGTCAACGGCTGGGCTGACATCGCCACCAACCTTGCGCTGACTGCGGCAGGCACGTCGGTGCCGGTGCGCAGGGCCGGAACGCAAGGCGTCGTCCAGAGCTTCTTCGACGAGCTGTTCAACCATCTGGATGCGTATTCCCGCTACGTGCCGCCGCGCGATGCCGGTGAGGACCGCGAGCGCCGGGTCGGTCAGGCCGGCGCGGGGATGCGTCTCGCCCGGCGCGGATCGGCCATCGTGGTGGTTGAGGCCATTGCCGATGGACCGGGCGCGCTCGCCGGGATCAGGCCAGGCGACACGATCGTGTCGGTGGATGGTCAGTCGACCCGCGGCAAGGATCCCGCCACCGTGATGGGCTGGATCGCAGGGCCGGAAGAGACCGGACTGACGGTCGTCTGGCGTGGTCGCGACGGACATCCGCGCTCGGCGGAGCTGGAGCGCGCCGTGGTACCGCCGGAGACGGTGTTCGCACAGCGCTCCGGCGAGTTGCTGGTGATCCAGGTGACCGCCTTCAACCACAGCACCGATAGCCACCTCGCCGAGACAATCGAGCAGGGATTGGCTGGCCCGCGGCCGCCCGAGGGCATCGTGCTCGACCTGCGCGGCAATCGCGGCGGGCTGTTGCGGCAGGCGGTCACGGCAGCAGACTCGTTGCTGCCCGCCGGGGTCGTGGCGATCACCGCCGGACGTGATCCCGACGCGACGCGGGTCTGGCGCTCGAACTCGGGTCAACTAGCGGCAGATGTTCCGGTCGTCGTCATGGTGGACGGTCGCTCCGCGAGCGCCGCGGAGATCCTGGCCGCGGCACTGGCAGACCGCGGTCGGGGCGTGGTGATCGGCAGCTCGACGCTCGGCAAGGGGCTGGTGCAGACGATCGCGCCACTGCCGGACGGCGGCGAACTGTTCGTCACCTGGAGCCGTGTGCTGGCGCCGAGAGGCTGGCCGATCCAGGGTCTCGGCGTGCTGCCTCAGGTCTGCACCAGCCTGGGGCAGGATACGCTGAGCTGGCAGCTTGCGGCCTTGGCGCAGGGGCAGCAGACGATGGCAAAGGCGCTGGAAACCCACCGCGCCGCCAGGGCACCGCTCCAGCCGGCGCAGATCCTGGCGATCCGCAACGCCTGTCCTGCCGCCGAGGGTCGCGAGGCGGACCTCGACGCGGCGCGGTTGTTGATCCACGACCCCGCTGCCTACGCCGCCGCGCTGCTGCCGCCGTTCGGCAGCAGCGGCCAGGTCTCAACCGTCAACACGCAGGCCACCTCACGCTGATCCGGTACTTGACCGTGAGCCGACGGAACCGCATGTTCTGCCGATCGTGAGGAACCAGTCATGGCGAAGACCAACACCATCCAGATCAAGCTTGTCTCGAGCGCCGACACGGGCTTCTTCTATGTGACCAAGAAGAATGCGCGCACCCAGACCGGCAAGCTGGAGCTGAAGAAGTACGATCCCGTCGTGCGCAAGCACGTGCCGTTCAAGGAAGCCAAGATCAGGTAGGCACGCCGTCATGGCCGGCGTTGGGCCGGCCATCCACGTCGTCCCATTCCGGATTTTCGGCAGCCAGCAGAAGACGTAGATGGTCGGGCCAAGCCCGGCCATGACGAAAACAGAGCGACCTGCGCTCTTAAGTTAGCGCCAATGGGCCAAGCCCCGCCATTATCTTGAAAAAGCTCTAACCGCCCGAGGGCGTAGCGGCGGCGATCTCGATCCGGTTGCGCCCGGCCCGCTTGGCCTCGTAGAGCGCGACGTCGGCCGCATGCAGCAGCGCTTCCGGGGTGCCCGGAGCCTGTGCCCTGCAGGCGACGCCGATGCTGATAGTGAGCCGGGAGCGGCTTCCGGAATCCCACGTAAAGGACGCGCCTTCGACCGCCGAGCGCAGCCGCTCGGCCGCGAGCGAGGCGTCATCCACGCCGGTTCCCGGCATCACCACGACGAATTCCTCGCCGCCGTAGCGGGCGAGCGAATCGAACACCCGGGTATTGCCCCGCAGCACATCGGCAACGGCGCGCAGCACCTTGTCTCCGGTGGCGTGGCCAAACTCGTCGTTGACCGACTTGAAGTGGTCGACGTCGATCATCAGGACGGCGAGTTCGCGGTTCTGGCCGATCTCCAGCAGGCCGTGCAGATGGCGCATCAGGTAGCGCTGATTGTACAGCCCGGTCAGCGGATCGATCAGCGCCATCTCGAGCGCCGTGCCGAAGTCGGAGCGCAGCCGATCCTGGTAGCCTTTGCGTCTGATCTGGTTACGTGCCCGGGCGCGCAACTCATTTTCGTCGAGCGGCAGCACCAGCCAGTCGTTCGCGCCGAGATCGAAGCCGCGCAGAATTCTGTCGCGCTCCTCCGGTTCGGCGATCAGCAGCATCGGGACCTCATGGGTGGCGTCGGCTGCGCGCAGTGACGCGGCGAGCTTCAGCGGGTCCTCCTCGATCAGCGACAGGCTCAGCACGATGAGGTCGAACGGGATGGCGACCGAAAGTTCCATCGCCTCGGCGCTGGTACGGGCACGGCCGGCCACGATGCCGTCGCGCGCCAGCGCCTCCTGGATGGTCTGGGCGCCGAGGTCCCAGTCATCGACGACCAACGCTCGCGCACCGGCGACTGATGGCGGTGCCACGCTCTCGTTGGTCAGGCCGAGCGCCCGGGCGGTCTCGCCACGCGCGCGCCATTCGTCGAGCAGCCGCTTGAGCCGGACCAGACTGCGCACCCTGGCCATCAGCGTCTCGTACTCGACCGGTTTGGTTAGAAAGTCATCGGCGCCCGACTCCAGTCCTCGCAGCCGCTCGGCGGGTTCGCCAAGCGCGGTGATCATGACCACGGGAATGTGCAACGTCGTCGGGTCGTTCTTCAGCCGGTGGCAACACTCGAACCCGTCCATCCCCGGCATCATGACATCGAGCAGGATGAGGTCCGGCTGCCACTCATGCGCCATGCTGAGCGCCTCGAACCCATCCTTGGCACTGGCGACCTGAAAGTACTCGGCCGAAAGCTTGGCTTCCAGCAGACGGGTGTTGGCCGGGACATCGTCGACAATCAGGATTCTGGCGGTCATCGGTGGCGGGTTCGCCCTTACTGCGCGCTTGTGGCGTTGCTGGCCACTGAAAGCAGGTCAGTTTAACCAACAGTGGCATGCTGAGGAAGCGCCCAACCGCTGATCAAACCGGCAGGCACCACTACCGCTAATTGAAGGCCTTCTGTAAACGTCGCTGCGAATCCCAAGTAGTAAATGAAGTAAAAGTGTCACTTCCATGACAAAGACGATAAGTGCAGGCAGTGACGGCACAGCGACACCGGATCCACGCGTCAGACGTGGCGTCGCAAACCCGGCATTGTTCTTTCGCCGATGGCTGGTCAATCCGCTCCAGATGGGATCGGTGATCCCATCTTCGGCCGCGCTATGCCGGCGGATCGTGCGGCACACCAAACGTGCCGCGGACGAGGCTGTGCTGGAGTTGGGAGCGGGGACCGGGGTGGTCTCGCAGGCGCTACTGGATGGTGGTGTGCCACCGGAACGGCTGATCGTGGTCGAGATCGTGCCGGAGATGGCAGATCACCTGCGCGACGTGCTGCCGGGTGTCCTGGTGATCGAGGGCGACGCGCGCGAACTACCCGACCTGCTGGCACGTCACTGGCACGGCCGGATCGGCAGCGTGGTGTGCGGCATTCCGCTGGTGCTGCTGCCGTTGGCCGAGCAGCGGCGGTTCATCGCCGCTATCGAGGCGGTGGCTCCCGGCCGCGGCTTCCTTCACTACAGCTATTGCCCCACGTCGCCGCTGCCCTGGCGCAAGCATGCCCTGGTGCCGCGGCGGGAGGCCTGGACACCGCTCAACTTCCCGCCGGCGAGTGTGTGGCGCTACGTTCCCGGCGCGTAGTGGACGGATGACCGTTGGCCGATTGGTGTAACTGACCACCGAATGCCTCGCTTGGCGCCGTTTGGCTTCGTTCTGCTATGGGCCTCCTCGTTCATTGCGTCCCGGGTAGGGCTGCGATTTCTGTCGCCGCTGCTGTTCGTGACGGTGCGGCTGATGCTTGCCGCCACCATCCTCGTTGCCGTGATGGCGGCGCTGCGGCGACCGTGGCGCACGCTGGCAGGGCGGTGGGCGCACCTGGCGGTGGCCGGCGTGCTGACCAACAGCGTGCTGCTGCTGACCGCGCATTACGCCATGGTGCATGTCGGCGCCGCACCGATCGCCCTGGTGCAGACGCTCAACCCGCTGCTCACGGCACTGCTGGCCTGGCCGTTGCTGGGCGAACGTCTGCGGTTGCTGCAATGGCTGGGGTTGTTCCTGGGCGCCGCCGGCGTCGTCCTGGTCGTCGGCCTGGCGGCGATGCGGAGCCCGGTGGAGGTGGATGGCCTGCTGCTGACCGCCGGCGGTGTGGTCGGGCTGTGCGCCGGCACTCTGTATTTCGGACGCTTTTGCCGCGGCGTGCCGATCCTGGAGGGGACGACGGTCCAACTGCTGTCAGCAGCGGCAGCCTGTGCCGTGGCGACGGCGGCACTTGAGACGCCGCACGCGGAGTGGGTATGGCCGGCGCTCGCCGCCGTCGCGTGGAATGCCGGGGCGGTGTCGCTGGGCGGCATGGCGCTCTATTATCTGATGCTGGAGCGCGGCACCGCGGCGAGGGCGACGGCGAATTTCTACCTGGTACCTGGCACGGCGGCACTGCTGGCCTGGGCGCTGTTGGGCGAACGCCTGTCGCCGTTGACAGTGACGGGACTGGTCGTATCCTCCCTTGGATGCTGGCTGGTGCGTCGCCGGTAGCGTGCACGCACCGCCGTAGTTTGGCGACGGACCGCCAGCTTCACCGCACGGCGAACTGGGTGCTGCCGAACATCACCTCCCGTTCGGCGTCGGTCATCTGCCCCTTGCGCTTCTTGTCCGCCAGCACCGCCACGCCGCGCTGCACCGCCGGCCTCTCGGCTATCGCGTCGTGCCAGCGCTTCACGTTCGGATAGTCGTCGAGCTTGACGTTGCGCAGCTCGGGATTGCGGATCCAGGGGAAGGTGATGATGTCGGCCATGCTGTATTCGTCGCCGGCAAGCCAGGCCGCCTCGGCCAGACGCTTGTCCAGCACTCGGTGCAACCGCGCCACCTCGTTGGTGTAGCGCTCGATCGCATAGGGAATCCTCTCCACCGCGTAGTTGGCGAAGTGGTTGTACTGGCCGAACATCGGGCCGACGCCGCCCATCTGGAACATCATCCACTCCAGGCACTTGTAGCGTCCGACCGGGTCCTGCGGGATCAGCTTGCCGCCGGTCTTCTCGGACAGATAGATCATGATCGCAGCCGACTCGAACAGCGTCAGCGGCTTGCCGCCGGGGCCGTCGGGATCGACGATGGCGGGGATGCGATGGTTCGGTGTGATCGCCAGGAACTGCGGCTTGAACTGATCGCCCTTGCCGATGTTGACCGGGATCACCTTGTAGGGCAGTCCGAGTTCCTCCAGCGCGATGTGCACCTTGTGGCCGTTGGGTGTCGGCCAGGTCCAGACTTCGATCATACGAGCTCCTCCCAGATGCTTGCTGCGAGGACGATAAACGTAACTGCGTTCGTCGGGCCAGGGGTGCTGGCCGCGCGGCGAAGGAAGTCGGTCCTGCGCGTGGCCGGAGCCGACCCAGATGCCAACAGCCGCCGCGCAATCAGGGGATGAAGCGTCGCAGCCCGTCCTTCAATAGGACACTGTTGAAGTTCATCAGCAGGCCGACCTTGCAGCCACTCAGTCGGAGTTACGTGAGCGTCTGGGCTTCGTGCACGGGCAGGATGCGCTCGACCGATTTCAGTTCGAGGAGCGCAGTTTGCGCCACGATGACATCTGCAACATAGCCGCAATTCAGGCGAGTATTTTCGTAGCTGACGGCAAGTGGGATCTCGGCGACTCGAGCAGACCGGCGCCGAGAGTGCGGTGCACCTTGATGGCGAGACGAATAATCCGGTCGGTCAGAACGGCGCCAGGCTCGGGAACGCGCATGGTCCTTCGATGTAGGCTGTGCGTGGTTGATGAAGGATGAATGCCTCGGGTTTGGGGGCAGTAATCTGAGTTTTTTTGACGCAGAGCTCGCAGAGAATGATTCTATGCGCTTCGCGCTCGGCGGTTGGCAGCGATGGCGCTGCATCGACCTTGGCTCTGCGGACTCTGCGTTAAAATTGACCGCCGCGGTTCGCACCGGCGATGCGAGGCCGCTCGGGGCTCGCTGGCCGCGCTCCGTCACGCATTCCCCGCCAGGTAGTTGATCGCTGCCTGCGCGCCGCCCGGCTGGTGCGGTACGCCTGCGGCACGCAGCCCCATCTCGACGCCGCCCAGCGTGCCGATCAGTTGCAGGTCGCCGAAGTCGCCGAGATGACCGATGCGGAACACCCGGTCCTTCAGCATGCCGAGCCCGTTGCCCAGGCTCATGTTGTACTTCTCGAGGATGATGGCGCGCAGCGCATCGGCGCTGGCGCCTTCCGGCACGCGCACCGCGGTCAACGACGAGGAATAGTGCCGCGGGTCGGCGCACTGCACCTCCAGTCCCCAGGCGCGCACCGCGCGACGCGTCGCCTCGGCATGGCGGTCATGGCGGGCGAACACGTTCGGCAGCCCTTCCTCCAGCAGCATCGTCACCGCCTCGTTGAGACCGAACAGCAGATTGGTGCCGGGCGTATAGGGGAAATAGCCGGTCTTGTTGGTCTCCAGCATCGGCCGCCAGTCCCAGTAGCTGCGAGGCAGGCGGGCGGTCTCGGTCGCCTTCAGCGCCTTGTCGCTGATCGCGTTGAACGACAGGCCGGGCGGCAGCATGAGCCCCTTCTGCGAGCCGGCCACCGTGACGTCGACCCCCCATTCGTCGTGCCGGTAGTCGATCGAGGCGAGCGAGGAAATGGTGTCGACCATCAGCAGTGCCGGGTGGTGCGCGGCGTCCATCGCGCGGCGCACCTCGTCGATGCGCGAGGTACAGCCGGTCGAGGTCTCGTTGTGCACCACGCAGACCGCCTTGATGCGGTGCGCCTGGTCGTCGGCGAGCGCCGCCCCGATCGCCGCCACGTCGGCGCCACGGCGCCAGTCGGTGTCGATCAGGACCGGCTCGAGACCGAGCCGCTGCGCCATCTCGTTCCACAGCGTGGCGAACCAGCCGGTGCGACACATCAGCACTGCGTCGCCCGGTGACAGCGTGTTGGCCAGCGCCGCTTCCCACGCGCCGGTGCCGGAGGCGGGGTAGATCACCACCGGGCCACTGGTCTGGAAGATCGCGCGGAGGTTGGTAAGGATCTCCAGGCCCAGCCGGCCGAAGGCCGGGCCGCGGTGGTCGATCGTGGCGTTGTCGATCGCGCGCAGCACGCGGTCGGGCACGTTGGTGGGGCCAGGGATTTGCAGGAAGTGCCGGCCGGCGTGGTGCTGCGTCATGGAGCCTCCTCGTGCGTGCCGAGCAGATTGGCGCCGATCGCCCGGCTTGCCAATCAACGCGCATCAGAACAGATCGCTGTCGCGTAGCGCCGCTGCCGGCCGTCGGTTAAGCATCTGGCCTTCAGCAGAGTATCGTCACCATGTCACAGCATATCGAGGCAGCCGGGCAGGTCCGCGACGCCGTGGGCGCCAAGCGGGGCGAGAAGCGGGCGGCCACGGCCATTGCACTCACCCTGGGGGCCATCGCAGCGTTCCTGGTCGTCGTCGGCGTGTTCTGGACCGGGCCGCTGGGATCGGACGATACGCTGTACTGGCAGGCCTCATCGGGCTGGCTGAGACATTTCCCGTATCTGGGGAATTCGCATTGGGCCCTCCGTCATACCCTGGTGATCCCGCTGGCACTGTCCCGGCTGGCTCTGGGTGACGGTCTGCTCGCGCTGGTGTTGCCCACCCTCATTGCCGCTCTCGCGTTGATTGCAGTGCTGGTACTGTGGACGTGGCGAGTCTCGGACGCGTGGGCGACGATCCTCGCCATTGCTCTCCTCGTAACCAATCCGCTGCTCGTCGTGCTTTCAAGCACGGCATGGATCGACCCCATCGAGATTCTGTTCGTATTCGCGGGGTTCGCCCTGATCGCGAGCGCGATGGACAACGGTGCGTCCTGGCCGCCATTGCTGTCGGCGGGCGTCCTCGCGGGCCTGGCACTGATGTCGCGGGAAACCACGGTCTTCTCGCTGGTGGCGGTCGGACTGCTGTTCCTCGCGGGCTATGGCATGGAACGGCGATGGTATCTGGTGATCGGATTGGGATTCGTGGCTGTCGCCGGCGGCGAGGCGCTGCTCTACTGGGCTATCACCGGCGATCCTGTATACCGGGCCAACATCGCGGTGCACCACGACAGCACGATCAACCGATGGATCGCGCAGGGCTCGGGAACGCCCATCCTGCATCCGCTGATCGATCCGGTGATCATGCTCCTGCTGAGCC
>DASXNR010000034.1:0-4435 GCA_036494925.1 Acetobacteraceae bacterium | reverse complement strand
ACGTGGCACAGGCCACCCGGCGCCAGGATGCCTGGCATCGCCACTGGCAGATCCTCGAACCGCGTCGGCCCTTGCAGCAATGCGTCGTAGCGCGGATCAGCCAGCAGTTCGAGGGCGAGCACCAACCGCTCCGCATGACTGCGCCGGCCGCGCATCGGCGACGCGACGGCACCGACCTGCGAGGCGATCAACCGCAGCCGGCGCGCATGGAACGCTTCGCCAAGCGGCACGGCCGGTGCGGCATCACCGAACCAGCTCGCCTCAACAATGCGCGCCTCGAATGCGGCGCACGCCAGTGCCAGACGAAGCCCGGCCTCACTGGCCGATGCATGCACGATCAGGTCCTGCTCATGCGGTGCGTGATCCGGCAGACTGAAGCGGCAGCCGAAGTGCTGTGCCAGTGCCCCGCGTGCCGCATCGATGTCCACCACAGTGACGCGTGCGGCAGGAATGCGCGCCAACAGCGATGCGGTGATCAGGCCGACGACTCCAGCGCCGATGACCAGCATGCGCTCGCCTGCCAAAGGCGCCGCATCCCAGAGCAGGTTGAGTGCCGTTTCCATATTCGCGGCCAACACGGCACGCTGCGTCGGTACGGCGTCCGGCACCGGAATACACATGGCCGCTGGTGCCACGAATACGTCCTGATGCGGGTGCAGCACGAAGACACGCCTCGCATCCTCGGTCTGGCCAACGGCGCAATAGCCGTACTTCACCGGAAATGGGAATTCACCACCCATCAGCGGTGCACGCATCGTCTGGTACTGGCTCCGAGGCACGCGACCAGCGAACACCAGTGCCTCGGTGCCGCGCGATACGCCGCTTGCGAGCGCGCGCACTCGAAAATCCCCCTCAGGCAACGCTTCTTCCCGGATTTCGCCGCGACCCGGTGCGACGAACCAGAACGCGCGCGCTCGCATCAATCCGTTGTCCGGGGCCGCGTGCGAGGGAGTGGAATATCGACCAGCACGTCCGCACCCAGGCGATGCAGGGTCCAGTCGAAGCGCCGAACCTCGGCCAGGCTCGCTGCCTGGGGCAACGTGAACGAGGGAATGCCCGAACCGATCACCAGGGGGGCGACGGTCACATGCAATCGATCGAGCGCGCCGGCGGCAAGGAAACGCGACACCGTGATGCCGCCGCCCTCGACATAGATGCGGCGCAAGCCCCGTTCAGCCAGCGCCTGAAGGACGGCCGCGATATCGAGACCCTCGCGCGCGCGGGGTAAGCGCAGCACGGACGCCCTGCCAACGAAATCCTCGCCGCCGGCATCGCTGGCGCACAACAACAATGTCCGCGGGCTGTCGCGAAACACACGATACCGCGCGTCCAATCGGCGATCGGTATCGAGCACCACACGTACCGGCGACGGGCCTTCGACTTCGCGGGTGGTCAGCTGCGGATCATCGGCACGCACGGTTCGGGCGCCGACAACGACGGCATCAAACAACGCCCGTAGACGATGCGTGTGCATGATGTCCTCATGGCCGCTGATCCATTGCGAGGCGCCGCTCGCGATCGCGATGCGGCCATCCAGCGACTGCGCGATCCGGCCCAACACGAAGCAACCGTCCGCCGCCGAGGGGGGTTGCAGCAGCGGTCCATAGAGCGGCGACACGCCGGCATCCGTCGGCAAGCGACGCAGCAGGCGGCGCCAGGTTTCCGGAGCCAGCGTGTCCATGCAGGCGCAGTAACACGGCGGGCGTGCCGCCGGTAGTTCAAGCCCGAGCGACGAACGCGAACGCGACCGGCCGTGCACCGCGGCCGTAGGTCGGAGCCGCGCCATAGCCCGTCGGCGCCGCGGCACGCGCGATCACACCTATCACGCGGGATTGCGCTGCCATGGCGCGTGTCAGCAGCGCCTTGTTCTCCTCTGCCAGCGATTGCAGCCGCTGGAACAGACGTTCGGCCGCATCGCGCTGGGCGGTGGCGATTGCCACACGCTGTGCTGCCACGAAGCCTTCAGTCGCCCGCCGCTTGTCGGGCAACAGGCCGACAGCGCGCGGCAGATCCAGCACCGCCAGCGCGGCATTCTCTGCTGCCAATACCTCGACCAGTTCCCCACCGACCGTGACCAGGTCTGTGCTCATCCCCTGTGCTCCTGTGCCCGCAGCATCGCGTTGAAGACCGGGACAGCCAGGCCCAGCCCACCATGCGCCGCCATCTGCTTGCCGATGGCGTCAACCAGCATCGGCCGCCACTGCGTCTCGGCCGAACCGCCGCCGAACGCCGATTTCGAGGTGTCGACCGTGTCGAACATCGGCTGCAGCAACTGTCCCAGCGCCATTGCCTCGAAGTTCTGCGCCCCCTGCCAGAGCTTCGCGAGCTGTTCCGGCGGCAGGTTGCTGCCAGTGGCCAGCGGCGACACGGCAGCCGGCAGGATCTGCCCGCTCATCGCATCACCAGATCTGCTTGCAGAGCACCCGCGGTCTTGATCGACTGCAGGATGCTGATCATGTCGCGCGGTCCGATGCCCAGTGCGTTCAGGCTGGCGACCAGATCACGCAACGTCACGCTGCCTTGCAGGATGCCCAGCTTCTTGTCGTGCTGATCGTCGACCTGGATCTGCGTGCGGGGCACCACCACGGTCGTGCCGTTCGACAGCGGGCCGGGCTGGCTGACCTGTGGCGTCTCGGTCACCCGTATCGTCAGGTTCCCCTGAGCGATCGCTACAGTGCTGATCCGGACGTTGTCACCCATCACGATGGTGCCGCTGGATTCCTCGATCACCACGATGGCGGCGTTGTCCGGCTGGATACGCAGATCCTCCACGGCGGCCAACGCGTCGATCGGGTCACGGTTGCCGAGTTCCAGCACGACAGTGTGCGGATCGATCGCCTTCGCTACCGGTCCCAGCACATTGTTGATCGCCACCTCGATGCGCCGAGCGGTGGTCAGGTCTGGATTGCGCAGCCCCAACCGGAGCCCGGTGCTCTTGTCGAGCCGGAATGCGACCTCGCGCTCGACCGTCGCGCCGTTGGCGATGCGTCCCGATGTCGGCACCCCACGGGTCACCGAGCTGGCAGCGCCCCGTGCGGCGATCGCCCCGGTGGCCAGAGCGCCCTGGGCCACGGCATAGACCTCGCCGTCGGCCGCCAGCAGCGGCGTCACCAGAAGCGTGCCGCCGGTCAGATTGGTGGCGTCCCCGAGCGCCGAAATGGCCACATCGACCCGGCCGCCACTGCGTGCGAACGCCGGCAACTCGGCCGTCACCATCACCGCCGCGACATTCTTGGTCTGCAGCTTCGAGGCCTGGTCACGCGTGTTGACGCCCAGCCGCTCGAGCATCCCGATCAGCGACTCGCGGGTGAAGATCGCGTTGTCCAGCTTGTCGCCGGTGTTGTTCAGCCCGACCACCAGGCCGTAGCCGACGAGTTGGTTCTGGCGCACGCCCTCGACGTCGGCGATGTCCTTGATGCGGATCTGCGCCGCGGCAGGCAGTGCGGCGGCGAGAGGCATCAGCAGGGCCAAAAGACGGATGAACCGGATCACGGGGGCCTCGGTGGTAGCAGGGTCGTAAGGAATCTACGGCAGTCTCTTGGTGGAGGTCGCAAATGCCGTGCCATCGAAGACCCACCGTATTCCACCGAAAGCGCCAGGACCGGACCCGGCAAAGCCTGCCGCCCGGCACGTCCGGGCAAACCGAAGCGGCCCGCGGATGACGGGGATCGACGGTATCGGCCGCACGACGCCGGCGCGTTCGAGCGTCCGCACGGCGCGACCCGGATCGGGTGGCTTTGCCGTCCCGGCCGAATCGTCAGCCACCGGCCACGCCGGCGCCACGACCCAGACCGAGGCGGTCGCGCTGAGCTCCATGCTGACCTTGCAGGAATTCGGCGGCGACGCGGCAGCGGACCGTGAGGCGTGTCGCCATGGCGAGGATATGCTGTCGACACTAGCGGAGCTGCAACGGGCGCTGCTGGGCGGCGCGGACACAGTCGAAACCATGCAGCGCCTCGCCGCACTGGCCGCCGCCGTGCCTCGCGCCGCGGATCCCCGGCTCGCCGCCATGGTGTCGGCGATCATCCTGCGGGTACGGGTGGAACTGGCGCGACGGGGAATCTGACCGGCAGAAATATTATTGCATGTCAGCTTGTTGAAGCTTCGTTATCCACACTTGGCGCGGCTATCAGCCGTCGCTATAAGCCCGGCCAAGTGCGATCCATGAACGGGCCGGGGGGTTCCGCGGCGTCCAAAGCGGGAGCGCAGCGCGAGGAAAGCAGGTTCGACACGCTATGATGGTCACCCTACCCCCAGACTACCGCCCGACCGAGGATGAGGAGTTTATGAACCCCATCCAGGTCGAATATTTCCGCCAGAAACTCCTGCGCTGGAGGGTCGATCTGCTGAAGGAAGCCGACGGCACCCTGGCCAGTTTGTCGGAGGGCGGCATCCACGAGGCCGACATCACCGACCGCGCCAGCGTCGAGACCGA
>DASXNR010000033.1:0-5809 GCA_036494925.1 Acetobacteraceae bacterium | reverse complement strand
CTGGAAACTGGTCATGGAGAATGCGCGCGAGTGCTATCATTGCAGCGCCCGCCACCCCGAACTCGCCGTGACGTTTCCGGTGCGCGGCCGCCGCTCCGTGCAGTTTGCCGATGTCGAGCGCTTCGAACGCTTCAGCTCGCGCATGTCGCAGGTTGGCCTGCCGGTCGGTCCGGCCGACGGCGCGTGGTGGCAGGCCATGCGCTTTCCGCTCAACGACGGCGCGATCACGCTGTCGATGGATGGCCAGCCGGCCTGCACCAAATTGATGTGCGACGTGGCGGGCGGCGACATCGGCACCATGCGCTGGGCACTCGAGCCGCACTGCTTTGCTCACGCCACCGGCGACGTGGTGTTCATGTTCAGCGCCATGCCGACCGGGCCGCAGGAGACCGTCGTCACCTCGAAGTGGCTGGTGCACAAGGACGCGGTCGAAGGCGTGGACTACGACCTGGAGCGCCTGACCGAGCTCTGGACCACGACCAACCTGCAGGATCGCAGCCTGTGCGAGAACAACCAGCGCGGGGTCAACTCGCTCGGCTACCTGCCCGGTCCGTACAGCGAGGAAGCCGAGATGCTGGTGATGCGCTTCGTCGACTGGTACTGCGGCGAGGTGCGCGGACATCTGGATCGGTCGGAACGGCCGGATCGTCGTTCGACCCGACCGCGTCTGGCAGCCGCCGGCGATTAGCGCCGGCTCGATGTCGGAGTTTCGCGATCCCAAATCCGTCGCCGGCAAGCAGCTTCCGGTCGCGGAGACCACCCAGCTGCTCGTGATAGGCGCCGGCCCGGCCGGCATCGCCGCCGCCGCCGAAGCAGCGAAACACGGGATCAAGGTCGTGCTCGCCGACGAGAACCCGGTCCCGGTCGCGGCGATGGGCGATGACATCCCGTTGCATTTCGGCCAGCGCTACGGTGCGGCTGCGCGCAATCGCACCGCCATGCTGGAGGCCTTTATTGCGCGTGATCCGGCGATCGCCGCGTTGTTCGACGCGGGGGTCGATGTGCGGCTCGGCACATCGGTGTGGGGCGTCTACGCCAACGGCCCCAGCGTCGGCTGGCTGCCCGGTCCCGTCGCCGGACTGCACGACGGCGAACGCAGTTTCATGCTCGGCTGCGAGCGGGTGATCGTGGCGGCCGGACGACGCGATATGGGACTCGCGTTTCCTGGTTGGGAGTTGCCGGGCGTGCTGGGCATCACCGCGGCGGAGCGCCTGCTGCATCGCTTCGACGTTCTGGAGGCGCGGCGTGTCGTCGTCCTCGGCACTTCGACCGAGGCGCTGGTTGCTGCGCGTTCGTTGCGCGCTGGCGGGATCGAGGTCGCGGCCTTGGTAGAGGTCGCCCGCCAGCCAGTTGGGCCGACGGAACTTCTGCGCGAGTTGGCGGACATCCCGATACTGTGCGGCCATAGGGTGCGGCGGGCGGAGGGCGGCACCGACGGCGTCGAGGCGATCGTCGTCGCGCCCGAGCATGGTCAGGAGCAGCGCATTGCCTGCGACGCCATCCTGCTCGGTATCGGTGTCGTGCCGGTGATCGAACTGCTCGATGCGCTCGGCTGTCGAATTTCGTACCTGCCGGAACGCGGCGGTCATGTGCCAGTGCTCGACGCCGCGCACCGAACGTCGGTGGCGGGAATTTACGCGATCGGCGACTGCGCCGGCATCTGGTCCGCGAAGACGCTGGATCCCGATATAGCCCGAGCGGAAGGCCGCCGCGCCGCGATGGACGTCGTGGCATCGCTTGGCGTCGCGGTCGAACTGCCGGCCGAGCCGCGGGCATTCCAGCCGGCGAGCTACGATCTCGATGCCTACCGGCTCGATTGGGTGCGCGCGACCGTCATCGATGCCGCCGGCGAACCGTACGTATGCCAGTGCGAGGAAGTCACGGCACGCGAGATTCTGGAACTTCGCCCGCCGCGTTATCTCGGCTGGCCCGACGACCGTCGCAATACCCGGACGCTGCGGCAGATGCTGGGCGAAGCCCCGCCGAATCCGGACCAGGTCAAACGTCTGACCCGCGCCGGCATGGGTGTGTGCCAAGGTCGCCGCTGCCGTGAACAGGTCGCTGCCTTGCTGGCACTCGGCGCTGGCGTCGAACTGCGCCACATCCCGCTCGCTTCGCATCGTGCGCCGGTGCGCCCGATCCCGCTGCGGATCGCCGCCGAGACGCAGGAAGCAGCCGAGATGACCGAACATTGGGACACCTGGTTCGGCATGCCGCCGCAATACGTGCCGCACTGGGAGGCGCCGGAATTCTACACCGTTGCCGGGCGAGCAACAGACGACAAGGCGCCCGACGTCGAATGACGGAACGTGGCGCCTCGGCGATCATCGTCGGCGGCGGAGCCACCGGGCTTTCCGCCGGATGGTGGCTCGCGCGCGACGGCGTTGATGTGCTGGTGATCGACAAGGGGATCGTCGGCTGGGAAGCATCCGGCCGCAACGGCGGGGGTTGCACGCATCCGTTCAGCCCGTTGTTCCAGGAAGAGCAACGGTTGTGGCCGATGCTGGACGAACTGCTGGGCTATCCGACCGAATTCCGCGCACAGCGCATCCGCCTCGCGTTGGACGAGCAGCAGATGCGGCGCTACGGCCAGGCGCGACAGCACGCCGTGCGGCAGGGCTTCGTGTCGGAACAACTCGATGCGCAACAGGTGCGCGCGCTGGTTCCGCTCGCCGGCGACAACGTGGTCGGCGGCTACCTGCATCGTTTCGGCGGCCACGCCAATCCGCAGCGCACGGTACAGGCGTACGCGTGGGCGATGCAGGACCATGGCGGACGGGTGCTGCAGCACACCACCGTGCTGGGGTTCTCGACCGCGGGCGGCAAGGTGACCGAGGTGCGCACCGATCGCGGCGATTTCGGCTGCGACACGCTGGTGATCGCCGCCGGCCCGCAGATCAATCATCTGGCAGCCTCGCTTGGCGTGCGCGTGCCGATGGTCGCGGCGCGCGCCGAGATGATCGTTACCGAACCGCTGCCGCTGATGCCGATCGGCGGCGTCGACGGCAACGGTCTGTATGGACGGCAGACGCAACGCGGCAACCTCGCCTATGGCGGCGGGCCGCACGAATGGCTGGAGATCGACGACAACACGGTGCCGCACCGCTCGAGCACGCCGCTGATGCGCAACATCGCCGCGCGTGTGGCCGAGCTGTTCGCGCGGGCCGCGCATGCGCGCGTGATACGAAGCTGGGCCGGCATCATCGAGAACACGCCGGACGGTCGTCCGGTGATCGAGCGTATGGCGTCACCTGACAATCTGGTGGTTGCGACGCTGTCCAGCATCGGCTTCGGCCTGTCGCCTGCGACCGGCCATGCGGTGCGCGATCTGGTGGTCGATGGGGTTTGCGGATTCGCCGACCTGGGCAGTCTAAGACTGTCACGTTTCGATCGGCTGGAGCGCGACTGGATCGATCTGCAAGGCTGGCGGCCGCCGTCGCGGCAGGTTGCGTCGTAGCGGCTATAGGCGACGGCGCCTGCCGTCAGGTCCGCTCCCACAGTCGCTTGGCCATGATGCCCACCTTGGCCTCGATCGCCGCAGCGGCGTCCAGACAGATGTCTTCGCGGTAGCGCGACCCAATAAGTTGCACGCCCACCGGAGTGCCATCCACCAGGCCGATCGGAACCACGGCGGCCGGCAGGCCGAGGACGTTGATCGACGACATGAACCGCAGGTCGTTCCAGAACAGCGCACGAACCCGCGCATCGCCGCCGAGATCGGCATCTGCCGCGGGTGTCCGCTTTGCCGAGAGCGGCGTCAGGATCACCGGATACGATTCGAGGAACGCGAGCCAATTGCGCAATACGCGGGAACGATAGGCGATGGCTTCCATGTAGCCGCGCCGGTCGAGGAGCGTCGCCATCTTCAGGAAGCCGTCGAGCGTTCGCGAGAAGTCGGCGCTGCCATGCTCGCGCATCTGCGCTTCCTGCAGCACCGAAAGTTCGGTCATGATAAGATCGCACCAGAGTTTCCAGGTGCCCGCGAGGTCGGGTAATTCTGTTTCGATGACGTCGTAACCGGCGTCGGCGAGATGGTCGGCGGCGGTGCGCAGCAGGGCAAGCACCTCGTTGTCGGTCTCCATGTCGTCCGGGATGCGGGCCAGCGCGACCCGGATCGGCATTGCCAGCGGTGGCCCTTCGAGCGGCGCCGGCACCCACCAGGGATCGCGCATGTCGCGCTGGCTCATGACCTCGAGGCCCAGGCGCACGTCGCGCACTTCGCGGGCCAGCGGCCCTTGTGCGGACATGAACTGCGCCATCAACGGGCGCTCGGCCGGCGCACTCGGGTTGAACGCGGGAATGCGTCCCTGCGTCGGCTTGATCGTGGCGATGCCGTTGCAGTAGGCGGGCCAGCGCAGCGAGCCGCCGATGTCGTTGCCGTGCGCGATGGCGCCGATGCCAGCTGCCATCGATGCGCCCGCGCCGCCCGACGATCCGCCGCAGGTGATCGCGCTGTCCCACGGGTTCCTGGTCATCCCGTGCAGCTTGTTGTCGGTGAACCCGCGCATCGAGAACTCGGGCGTGTTGGTCATGCCGATGACGATCGCGCCGGCCTTCCTCAGGTTGGCTGTCACCGGCGAGTCTGCCGGCGCGATATTATCCTTGAAGGCTATGACCCCGTTCGAATTGGCCTGGCCTTCGACGTCGATGTTGATCTTGATAGTGACGGGGACGCCGTGGAGCCTGCCCAGTGCGGCGCCTTGCGTTCTTGCCCGGTCGGCGGCGCGTGCCGCGTCCGTCGCCTGCGCGCTGAGATCGACCACGACGGCGTTGAGCGCGGGATTGACCGCGTGCATCCGGTCGATGTGGGCGTGTACGACCTCTTCCGAGGACACGCGTCCGTCGCGGATCGCGCCTGCCGTATCCACGGCCGACCATTGCCAGATCGGAGTTGCCATCGTTCGGTCCCCCATCACCCGGCGGCAAGCCTACGCGCGCCGCAATCGGGTGAACAGCTGACGGTGGCCTACCCGGTGTTCCTGAGCTGATGAAGCGTGATTTCAGGCGGGCAGTTGAAGCGGACCGGAACGCCGCACGATCCGGCGCCGACCGACGTGTATCCCGCCATCGCGCGGTGCTTCCATGGTCCTTTGCCCATCCGCCGCGGGAGCGACGATGAGAGGACGATAGGGATCCTGCCTGGCAGGCAGATCTGTCCGCCGTGGGTGTGCCCGGCCAGCAACAGATCGAACCCGGCATGGGCAGCCTGCTTATAGGTTTCCGGCGTGTGGGACAGCAGGATCGAGAACGCTTCTTGGGGCATCTCCGCGGCGGCCTTCTCGATATTGTCGACGCGATAGAAATGCGCGTCGTCGATGCCGGAAAGGAACAGCTGACGGCCGTCGCGCTCTATCACGACATGCTCGTTCAACAGCATCCGGATTCCCATCCGCTCGAGATCGGGTACCATCAGGATCGTGTCGTGATTGCCAAGCACGCCATAGATGTCGCCGTAGAGAACGTCCCGAAGGCGCCGCATATCCTCGAGACAGGGCTGAAACGGCCCGTACGTCAGTCCGCGATAGTCGCCGGTCAGGACGCAAAGATCGTAGCGCAGGCCAGCGACCAGCCGCGCGACTTCGGCCATCGCGCCGGCGCTCATGTCAGAGTGCAGATCGCTGAGCTGCAGGATGGTGAAGCCGTCGAACTGAGCCGGTACTCGTTGCGAGATCACCTGGTTGGTCCGCAGCCTGACGCGGGCGGCGTTGGCGCGTCCGCGCCAGTAGGTCCCCGACAGGCGAAGGATCATTCCGATGATGGCGTGGGATACCGACAGGTTCTCGATATGCAAGAAGGTCAGTCCTTGCCC
>DASXNR010000032.1:0-24461 GCA_036494925.1 Acetobacteraceae bacterium | reverse complement strand
CGCGCCTGGTAGTCGCACAGGAACGCCTCGCTGCGTTCGCAGGTCCATTTCACCGGACGCCCGATACGTCGCGCCGCCCAGCAGACCAGGGCGAACTCCGGATTGGACGCACCGCGCGTGCCGAAATTGCCGCCGACGTCGTGCATCACCATGCGCACGTCCTCGTCTGCGACACCAAGCACCACCGCCATGTCGTGGCGTGGACGCACTGCGCCGCCGGCCCCGGCGTGCAGCGTATAGCGGCCGGTCGTGGCATCGTATTCGCCGATCGCCGCGCGAGGCTCCATGGTGACGCCCGCAATGCGCTGCACCGAGGTACCGAACCGTACCACATGCGTGGCGACGGCGAACGCCGCGTCGGTCGCGGCGGCATCGCCCACTGTTGCGTCGAGGCATAGATTCGATGCGGCATCCGACCAGGCGTGTGGCGCTCCCGGCGCGACCGCTTCGCGCGAATGCACCACTGCCGGCAGCTCGTTGTAATCCACCATGACCAACTCGGCGGCATCCTTCGCCGCAGCGCGGCTGGTGGCCACCACCACCGCGACGATGTCGCCGACATGGCGCACTTCGTCGGTAACCAACGGATAGTGCGGCGGAATGAATGGTGGTGACCCGTCGGCATTTTCGAGCTGAATGTCCACCGGATGTCCGGTCCGCACCGCATGCGGGATCGGCCGCAATCCGTCGGCTAGCATGTCTCGGCCGGTCAGCACCGCGAGCACACCCGGCGCGGCCGCCGTCGACTCAACATCGAGAGATCGAATTCGTGCATGTGCGTACCGTGAACGAACCATTACCGCGTAGGCCTGACCAGGCACGTCGATGTCATCGCTGTAGCGGCCGCGGCCGGTCAACAGGCGCAGATCTTCCCTGCGGCGGACCGGCTGTCCGATTCCGGTATCGGTCAGGCTCAAGGAAGCCGCCATCCGTCGTTCACCACTCCATCCGCCGCCAACGCAGCTATCCGCTGATCGGAATAGCCGATCTCCCGCAGCACCTCGCGCGTGTGCTGGCCCAGCGCTGGCGCGGGATGTCTCAGCCGCCCCGGCGTCTCCGACAGGCGCGGGATCACGTTGTGCATCAGCACCGAACCCGCCTCCGCATCCGGTACCTCCACGATCACCCCGCGCTCCTGGATATGCTCGTCCGCGACGAGTTGATCGATCTCGTACACCGGCGTCGCGGTCACCTCGGCTGCCTGGAACACCGCCATGTTCTCGTCCAGCGTACGCTGTTCGATGAACGCCGCGACTGCACCGTCGCACTCGTCGATATGCCGCACGCGGTCCGTATTGGTGCGGAATCGCGGATCGTCGATCATCTCCGGTCGCCCGATCGCGCGGAACACCCGCTCCGCCATCGCCTGGATCGAGGCCGAGATCGCGATATATCGCCCATCCTTTGTCGCATACACATTGCGCGGCGACGTGGTCAGCGAGCGGCTGCCGGTGCGCTGCGGCCGCTCGCCCGACATCCGATGGATCGCCGCGTCCGGCCCCAGGATCGATATGATCGGATCCAGCAACGGCAGATCGATTACTTGTCCGTTGCCGCCGCGCTCGACGACGCGCAACGCGATCATCACCCCATAGGCCCCGTACAGCCCCGCCACCATGTCGGCCAGCGCCAGCGGCGGCAATACCGGCGGTCGATCGCCGAAACCGTTCTTCGAGGCGAACCCCGACATTGCCTCCACCAGCGTGCCAAAGCCGGGGCGGTCGCGATAAGGGCCGTCCTGGCCGAAGCCGGTGATGCGAACGATGATCAGCCCCGGATTGCGCGCATGCAGCGCTTCGGGACTAAGCCCCATGTCCTCCAGTGTGCCGGGACGGTAGTTCTCGATCAGCACCTGGCTCTGCGCGAGCAGATCGTGCAGTGCATCGCGCCCCGCCTGCGGTCGCAGGTTCAGAGCCAGGCTCTTCTTGTTGCGTGCATACACTTTCCAGTGCAGCGACAGTCCTTTCACGCGCCAGGCGCGCAACGGATCGCCGGTGCGCGGGTCCTCGATCTTGATCACCTCCGCGCCCTGATCCGCAAGTTGCAGGCTCAGCATGTTGCCCGCCACCAACCGCGACAGGTCGACCACGCGAATGCCATCCAGCGGCGCGCTGGCATCCGGTGCGAAATCGATGCGAGGGATCATTGCATGCTCTCTTGGATACGCTACTGTGGTTCCAGACGCCGGTGGCCCGCAAGGGCTGAAACGGGAAAGCCAGACCTTCGGGTCGAGCCCGAGGGCAAGGCTGCTGCCCCCGCAACTGTGCGCGGCGAGCGGGCTCCCGACGTGCCATTGCCGCAAGGCGAGAAGGCGGGAACCGGCGATGACCCGCGAGCCAGGAGACCGGCCGGCGTCGAGACTGCGCGCGTGCCTCGGGCGGGGTGTACCGGTGCGGCGGGGGTGAACCCGCAGGCGGGCTGTCGTTCTACCTACGACGGAGGTCCGTATGCGCCTGTTTCCAAATGCCGCTCTGTCTCTGCTGGTCGCTACCCCAGTTCTCGCCGACGACATCCCCCCGATCCCCGAAACCGTCGTCACCGCCACGCGCATACCCACCCCGGTGGTCGATATTCCCGCCGGCGTTACCGTGATCGATCGCCAGACCATCGAGGAACGCGGCTACACCACACTGACCCAGGCGCTGGCCGCCGTCCCCGGCCTGCGCGTCAGCCAGTCGGGCGGACCCGGTGGCAATGCCAGCGTGTTCGTGCGCGGCACCAATTCCAACCAGGTGCTGGTACTGCGCGACGGCATGCCGCTGAACGATGCATCCGACGCCTCCGGCGCCTTCAACTTCGGCATCGACACGCTGGCCGACGTCGAGCGCATCGAGGTGATCCGCGGCCCCATGGCGGCACTGTACGGTTCCGGCGCAATCGGCGGCGTGATCAATTTGATCTCGCGGCAGGGCCATGAGCCCGGCTTCCACCTGACCGGCGAAGTCGCCGGCGGCTATCCCAGGCAGATCGAAGGCAACATCAATGCCTCGGGCATCGAAGGCCCGGTCGACTACTCGGCCACCGTCGAAGGCCAGTCGCAGCGCGGCTACGACACCACGCCGCAGCGCGAGTCGATCTATACCGGCGTCCCCGATCCGTACCGCAACGTCGTCGGCACGCTCAACCTGGGCTACACGCCGATCGACGGCACCCGATTGTCGCTCTTTCTTCGTGCCCGCAGCGCGGAGTTCGGCTTCAACGCGCTCGGCAACCCGACCTTCGACGACAGCAATTCCACCGGCTATGACGACTCGCTGCTCGGGCGGGTCGGCATCGCCTCGAAGCTGTTCAACGGCGCCTACGAGGCGAGCGTGTTCGCAGGCCGCCTGCAGGACGACCGCCGGTATACCGAGATGTTGAACCCGCTCGATCCCAATCAGGAGAGCAACGACTCGCGCTATCACGCCTACCGCACGGACGTGCAGTGGAACAACACCTTGCATTTGTCGGATCTGGTCGACATTCCGGCGCTGTCGGCGACCGATCTGACCTACGGCTACGAGTATACCGCCGACAACATCAACGTGAAGGTGAACCAGTCTTTTGGCGGTTTCCCGTTCGCGCAGTCGGCCAAGGCGTCGATGACGGACGATGCGCTGTACGCCGGTCTGCAGACCACGTTGCTGCAGCGCCTGACGTTTACCGGGCAGATCCGCCAGGACTGGGTCAGCGGCAACGCGCCGTTCACCTGGCGTCTCGGCGCCGTGTTCGACGTTCCGGAGATTTCAACCCGCTTCAAGGCGGCCTACGGCACCGCCTTCCGCGCACCCTCGCTGTTCGACCGCTTCGGCGTCGACTCGTTCGGCTATGTCGGCAACCCCAACCTCAAGCCCGAAAGTGCGCAGGGCTGGGAAATCGGCTTCACCACCACCATCGGTGCCACCAGCTTCGGCGCGAGCTATTTCAACGAACAGATCAACAACCTGATCGTTGCCCAGACATTTCCCGTCGACACCGCGGTGAACGTCGGCTCCGCACACATCCAGGGCGTCGAAGTGGAACTCACGCTGCACGCGACGAACTGGCTCGCCCTGCAGGCCAGCTACACCTACACCGACGCGCAGAACGCCGACACCGGCTCACTCCTGCTGCGCCGGCCGCTGAACACAGCCGCATTCGATGCGACGATCACCCCGGTGCCCGGCCTCACCATTGTCCCCGAGCTGCTGATTACTGGCGCGTTCCAGGATTTCCTGGTGGACAACGGTGGCAATGCGACCGGCACGATCATATCGTCACCGCACGGCGTGATCGCCAATCTCACGATCACCTACGAGGTGGCTCCCCGTGTCCAGGTCTTCGCGAACGGCCGCAACCTATTCTACTCACGGTTCGAACCGGTGAACGGTTACCAGACACCAGGCCCCTCATTCTTGGCTGGGGTACGAGTGCGACTCTAGCGGCCACCGGATCGTGATGCGGTTTGCCATCGTTCCGCCATGCAGACGCATGACATCGGCAGCATTGCCACCTTCGAGGTTCGACATGCGCGGCATTCTGCTTTGGGCTATCGGCATTCCGATTCCGGTTATCATTCTGCTCTATCTGTTCCACGTCATCTGACAGTCGGCCACCATGGCGGCGGGTCGTCCGGATACCCGTCCGGAATGACCCGCCGCAATCCGCCGACGCCGCCGTTAACCGAGGGTTCAGGGCTTTCTGGCAAAGCAGGAGCATTGAGGGAAAGTCCCTTATGCTCTCTCGCTTTGCCAGGCTCGCCGCGCTGGTCGGTCATGCCCGCGCCAGGAATCTCGTCGTCGCCTGCGGCCTGCTGCTCGGCGTCGCACTGGCGGCGGTTGGTGTCTGGATCATCAATGACCTGCGGTTGGATCATATCTCCCATGAGAAAAAGAATCTGACGAATCTGTCGTATATTCTCGCGGAGGAGATGGATCGCCGCCTTCAGGCACTCGACCTACTGCATCGTGGTCTGATCGAACACCTGCGGCAGCTCGGCATCGCATCACCGGAAGCGTTCGAACAACAAATGCGAACGATCGAGGTTCACCGGGATCTGACCGAACGGATTGCCGGCCTGCCTCAGATTGCGGCGCTGTCGCTGCATGACAGGCACGGGAACCTGATCAACTTCTCGCGGTTCTGGCCGCCTCCGCAAATCGATGCCCACGACCGAGACTTTATCGGCGCGGTTTTGGCCCCAGACGCCCCGAAGCTGTTCATCGGCGAGCCGGTGCAAAGTCGGGCAACAGGCAGATGGACCATCTATTTCAGCAGCAGATTCGAAGCTCCCGACGGGCAACTGATCGGCATCATCGTCAGTTTGATCCAGGCAGACGACTTCGAGCGGCTCTTTTCCCAGCTTACCGTGGACGACGATGGCAGCTTCGCGGTTTACCGCAGTGACGGGATGCTGCTCGTTCGCTATCCACATGTGGATCCCAGGATCGGGACGGTCTTTGGCCAGACCGAGAATTACAATCGCATGCTTGGCGCTCTCGATCACGGCATTGCCAGGCTGACCAGCATGTTTGATGGCAAGGACCGCCTGGTTGCCGGCCACAGCGTGGCCCACTACCCACTGATCATCGCCGTTACCAACACCACCGATGGGGCACTTGAGGCCTGGCGCAGCAAAGCTCGAGCGTTCGCTATCGTGATTGCCTTTCTGGAGCTGGTCATCGCCGCGACCGTCGTGCTCGCGGTCCGCCATCTGCGGGGCTATGAAAAGCTCCAGGCGGCCGAGGCCGCGCAGGCGCGCGCCGAGGAGCGCGAGCGTGGCGCGCACGCTCTGCACCGGCAAGGTCAGCGGTTCGACACCGCGCTGAACAACATGCTGCAAGGTCTGCTCATGTTCGACCACGACGGCCGGTTGCTGGTCGTCAACCGCCGCTTTTCCCAAATGTTCGGCGTCCCGGACGGGACGTTGTTGCCTGGCATGACGTATCTCGAGGTGACCGATCGTATCATCGATGCCGGTCAGGTCACCGCGGAAGACATGACCGGGGTCCGCGAACATCGCGCGGAACTGGTCGCCAGAAATGAACACGCAACCGCAACCTGGGAGATCTCCAGCGGCCGCGCCTTCGCGATGACTCACCAGCCGATGGAGGATGGCTGGCTCACCACGTTCGAGGAGATCAGCGATCGCCGCCGGACAGAAGCCAGAATGGTGCACCTCGCGCACCACGATGCGTTGACCGATCTGCCGAATCGCGCGCTTTTTCACAAGCAACTGAAAAACGCGCTCGCCTTCGCCCGGGAGAGTGAATGCCTGGCGCTGCTCTGCCTCGACCTCGACCAGTTCAAGGCGGTCAACGACACGCTAGGGCACCCGGTCGGCGACGCGCTGCTGTTGGCGGTGGCTGACCGGCTGGTGCGGCGCACGCGGGAGACGCATACCGTGGCTCGCCTCGGCGGCGATGAGTTTGCCATCATCCAGGCACCGATCGCAAAGCTGACCGAGGCGGTCGGTCTTGCCGATCGGCTGATCGAGCTGTTCGATGAGCCATTCGACGTGGCCGGGCACAGGATCGTGATCGGGACCAGCATCGGGGTCGCGTTCGCGCCGCAAGACGGCGCCGATGCCGATCAACTTCTGAAAAGTGCGGACCTCGCGCTGTATCGCGCCAAGCTGGACGGCCGTGGTGTGTATCGGCTGTTCCGTGCTGAAATGGACGCGCAGATGCAGGAACGCCGGCTACTGGAACTCGACCTTCGTCAAGCTTTGAGTGCTGGCCAATTTGAACTGTTTTATCAGCCACAGGTCAACCTGCGCATCGGGGAGGTCACCGGATTTGAGTCGCTCCTGCGCTGGCACCACCCGGAGCGCGGCCTGGTATCGCCGGCCACATTCATTCCACTGGCTGAAGAGATAGGTCTTATCGTCCCGATCGGCGAATGGGTGCTCCGCCAGGCCTGCGCCACCGCCGCATCCTGGCCGAGCGACATCCGCGTCGCCGTGAATCTCTCGGCGGCGCAATTCAAAAGCCTCAATCTAGTGGCCGTCGTGTCCCAGGCGCTTCGCGCAAGCGGGCTTGCGCCCGAGCGACTGGAGCTCGAGATCACCGAGACTGTGATGTTGCAGGATACCGATGCCACGATGGCGACGCTGCACCAGTTGCGTGCCCTCGGTGCCGGCATAGCAATGGACGACTTCGGTACCGGCTATTCCTCGCTGAGCTATCTGCGCTGCTTCCCCTTCGACCGCATCAAGATCGATCAGTCCTTCGTGCGCGAACTCTCCACCAGGCGTGACTGTGGCGCGATCGTGCGAGCCGTGGCCGGCCTTAGCGCGGAACTCGGGATGGCGACGACCGCCGAGGGCGTGGAGACGCGCGAGCAACTCGATCTCCTCGTCAGCGCCGGCTGCACCGAGGTCCAGGGCTACCTGTTCAGTCCGGCCGTGCCAAGCGAGGCGGTTATCGGCGTGCTGGATACGATCGCCATAACGCTGACCCCACCGATAGAAATTGCGGTCTCCGAGCCCGTCGAATAGCGCGTGCTCGCGCAACCGTGCGCGGAGGCGGCGACACAGTCCTCACATTTGCCATGAGTCGCGGCCAGCCTGCACGCTGTTGCAACAGAGGAAACTCGAGCCATGGATGGACTAGACACAAATGTGCAGATCGCCCGGCTTCGCGAGCAGGTCGAGACGTTGATGAAGGACCGGGTCACCCCGGCCCTCGCCGACGCGGCCGGACGCGCCGAGTCAGCGGTTTATGGTGCAGCCGGCGTGGTCCGGGGCCAAGCCGATGCGGTGTCCGGCAAGGTGCGCGAGCAGCCGTTGCTGGCGGTCCTGATCGCGGCTGCCGTCGGCTTCGTGCTCGGCCGGACGATACGCTGATCGATGCGTACCCTCCGCCTGGCGCGCGTTGCGGCGGAGGCGGAGGGACTTCGCCTGCGCTACAGCGGACGACGCGCCGCGATCCGCGCGATGCTCGCACTGATCGCGCTCGGTTTTCTCTTTTGCGCGCTGGTATTCCTGCAAATCGCCGCTTGGTATTGGCTGCGCGTGTCCTGGAACCGGCCTGCGGCAGCGCTCATCCTGGCTGGCGCGGAGCTCGTTGTGGCCGGGCTACTCGCCATGCTTGCTGCACGGTCCTCGCCCGGCCGCCTGGAGATCGAAGCGCTGGCAGTGCGCAACCGCGCGCTGGAAGGCGCCACCGGCAGCCTCGCCTTCTCCGCGCTGGCAACGCAGGTGCTCCGACTGGCCTTCGACCTGTTCAGGCGGGCGCGGCGCTGAGCGCTATCGCATTCGCTCCCAGATCCCGGTCTCTTCGTCTAGCCGGTCCTGTTCCAGCCCACGGAAGTCGCCGCGCGAGACGATGCCCATAACGATGCCCTCGTGCACGACAGGCACGTGACGAAAGCCGCCGTCGCGCATCAGCCGGAGCGCGTGAATCGCGGTATGGCGCGGTGGCAGGTGCGCGGGATCCTTCGTCATCACCTGGTGCAGCAATGTGGCACCCGCGTCCTTGCCCTCGGCCAGCACCCTGACTGCGTCCCGACCGGTGAAGATACCGACCAGTTCCCCTTTGGGACCGGTGATCAACACGGCGCCGAACTTGTGGGCATGCATGTGCTTGCACGCCTCCTGGAGCGTCGCGGTGGGTGGTAGCGTCAACGGTGTCTGGTTGCGGATGATCTCCGCCATTTCACGGTTCATGTGTCCGTCCCTCCAGCCTGGCTGGCCAGGCAGCAGTTAAAGTCGCATGCTCACGGGGCGTTGCCATTGATCTCGATCAAACTGCTGCCCGCCGTGTCGCGGCCAGGCGTTCCGCGTAATCGATCGCCTCGATCAGGCTTTCCTCATTGGCGATCCCTTTTCCAGCGATGTCGAATGCCGTGCCGTGATCGACCGAAGTGCGGATCACCGGCAGCCCCAGCGTAATGTTCACTCCCGACAGCGCACGCCAGGTACCGGTGGCGGGATCGACATCGAAGCCTAGCAGCTTCACTGGTATGTGACCTTGGTCGTGGTTCATCGCCACCACGGCGTCGAACTGGCGGGCGCGCAGCTTTACGAACACGGTGTCGCCCGGCACCGGTCCGCTGACATCCAATCCTTCGGCGCGACACTGCTCCACCACTGGCGTGGTGATCTCGATGTCCTGTCGCCCGAACAGGCCACCCTCGCCGGCGTGCGGATTGAGCGCCGCCACCGCCACCCGTGGCTCCGCGACGCCGAGATCGCGCACCGCCGCGTGCGTCAGATCGATGGTGCGGCGCAGCCGTTCCGGCGTGAGCAGCTTCGGCACGTCGGCCAATGCGACATGGGTCGTGACATGTCCCACCCGCATGTCGCCGTGCGCCAGCAGCATTACGGAGCTGCGCGTGCTGGTCAGCGCCGCCAGCATGTCGGTGTGGCCGGCGTAATGGTAACCGGCGAGGTTGAGCGCCTCCTTGTTCAGCGGCGCGGTGACGATCGCGTCGATCTGTCCAGCCTGAGCCAGCTCCACTGCCCGAGCTACTGCGAGATAGGCGAAGCGCCCGGCCTCCGGCGCTATCCTGCCGACGGCGACCGGCTCCGCCTCCTCGCCCGCAGCAAGGAAGGCCAGTGGCGCATCCCCGGTCACCGCGAATTCCAGAGTCTCGTGCAGCAGCGTCAGCGCGGCGTGCAGCGCCGAACGGTGGCCGATCACCAGCAGGCGCAGTCCGCCCGCCTCAATCCGCGGCAACACGCGGCGGCACGCCTTGACGATGATCTCGGGCCCGACGCCAGCCGGATCGCCCATGGTGATTGCCAGCCGTGGCACCCGGTCGCTCATCGCGTTTCTCCAAGCAGCTCTGCGATGAACCCTGTATCGCCGAACGCGCCCGATTTGGATACCAGGCGCTGGCCATCCCAGCTACCGCCGTGCATCAGCGACGTCGGCACGCCCGGTTCGAGCTCGCCGTCCACCTCGAGGTGCGTCACGCCGAGCGCATCGCAAATGTCGCGCAGTGTCTCGCCGCCGGTAACAAAGAGGGTTCCCGGTTGCTGGATCCGTCGCAGCAGCAAGGAAAACCTCTCGCCGATGCGCTGGCGCGCCTCGCGCCGGTCAATGCCGGGGGGCACGTCACACATAACGACGGACGCTTGGAAGTCGAGCGGAACGGCGGCGACCTGCGCGCGGCTCACCGCATGATCGCTGCCGATCAGCGCCAGGCGCGGCGTCGGGAGAGCGGGTCGCGGCACAAGACCAGGGCCGGCGAGCGCACCGGCAAGGCCGCCAGTCCCGCACCACAGCACGCGTCCGTTCAGCCGGCGGCCCTCGGCCACAATGGCGTCGAGGTCGGCATCCGTCTCGGCATCGTGGATCTGCGCCTCGATGCCATGCGCGTGCAGTTCCGCCGCCAGATCCACGCCGGTGTCGCGCCATCCATCGCCGCTGCGCGCAATCTGCCTGCTGTCCCGGGTGATCCGGCCCTGGAAGGGGAATGCCGGCGCCAGCACGCAATGATCAAACCAATGCATGCAGGCGGCGAGTTCCAGTGCCACGTGGCCGCGCAGCAGGCTGTCGATTTTCTTGAATGCAGGATCGCCACCGCCCAGCGACGGCGCGAAACGATCGATGCGAACACCTACCGCTTCGGCAGGCAGATCCCGAGTACCGCTGTCGATCGCGAGGGATCCCTCGGTGCCGACATCCTGCCAGGTTATTGCAACCGGACCGGTCAGCGGAACGAACCTGGCTGCGCTGTCCAGCGCGCCGGTCAGGTCGTCAGCCAACAGACGCAGGCGTGCCATGACGTCATCATAGCCGCTCGCGGGAGACTTATCATCCTTGACGCATTACCGTGGGTTCTCTTTCTCTGAGTGGTACGCCGTCTCCGTGGCATGCCGATCGTGCGTTGGCGTTCCCTTGGGGCGAGCCTCGTCGTCCCGCTCATGCGGCTGTTGCGGCCCTTGAGTGCGTGCGCGCCGCGGTCCCACGACACCGCTCCTCGCGGGTGGATCGCTCGCTGGGAAACTGTCCTCGATTGCCCGGTCCTGCTTCTCGTCGTCCTTGGACGTCGGCATTATTGCACCTCCAGTTCCATTCCTCCCGCCGCACGCAGAATTAATTGCGCCTCTGCCCGTTTTTCGGGATTTGGCGCTCGCACCGAAAGGATCAGGTTGCCACTTGCCGCCTTGCGCTCGCGATCCATTTGTTCGTCCGCGTTCGACGCGCTGCTCAGCGTGTAGGCAACGCCACCGGCGGCACCCCCGCCAAGCAGCGCTGCCGCCACCGCCGGTACCGCGGCGCCGCCCGAAGCGACAACCACCCCGGCGGCCGCCAACGCCATTGCGGCTGCGGCGCCGCTTACGTGCAAGGTTCGCGTTTGCCTCGCGTCTTCCTCAGTGTCGACTGGCTTGGCACCCTGTTCCGGCGTGGCGCGCTTCGCTGGCGGCATCGCCTCCGGCAAGCTTAGGTCGGCACGGTCGAAGCCTGAAACTTCCAGCTGCGTCACGGCTCGCTGCATCGCATCGGCATCGCGGAATGTGGCGCGCACCTCATGCAATGCACCTATCACGGGACCTTCCTTGTATGGGATCGTTTGCAATGCAGGGATCCTCCAACCGGGGTGACATAGGGGTGCGCTCGCATCCCGCACCCCTTTGCGCGCCTGAGTAGCAGCTGCGCGGTCGGCGAAACGGGCCACCCAGCAAACGCCGGGTGGCCCTCCGCGATCAGCGCTGGCCGCCTTTGCGGCCGGCCTCCGATGCCCGCTCGCGATCCTGAGTGAGGTTGCCCTGATTGTGTTCGGCGCCACCGCCGCCATGGCTCTGTTCACCGCCCTTGCGTCCGGCCTCAGCCGCGCGCTCGCGGTCATTGGCGAAATTGCCAGGGCTGTGTTGGCCGCCGGTCTGGCCGGCGCGCGAAGCCTTCTCACGGTCTTCGGCAGAATTGCCCGAATTGCCGGTATGACGCTGTTCAGCCATGCAAGTTCTCCTTTTTGAACGCTGCGACGGGCTCGCCCGTCCTCGCATGAACGGGACCGACGACACCGGGTTGTCTTCACGTTTGCCGTGAGGCCGAAGGTGGCGGTTTGTTAAGGCATTGCGGTGCGCGAGTGTCACCCTCCCGCCCACCGACAGGCGCTACGCGTCAGTACACGCCTCGCCGGCTGCAGGACCCGAAGTTGGAGCGCATCGCCGACAACACCGGCCTGGCGGCGGTCAGTGCCGAATATCGCCTGGCACCCGAGTATCCCTATCCTGCGGCCCCTGAACGATTGCGAGGCGGTTGCGCTGTGGCTTGCCCGCAATGCCAAGGTGGAGTTCGGCTCGGACGTCCTGACCATCGGCGGCGAGTCGGCAGGCGCGCATCTGGGCGCGATGACGCTGCTGCGGATGCGCGACCGGCACGGCTACACCGGCTTGCGCGGCGCCAATTTGGTATACGGTGCCTACGACATCGACCGGCGCGATCCCGACATCTCGCCGCTCTTTGCAAGTTGCTGAATACGCCGCCGGCGCTGTTCAGCGTTGGTACCGCGGATGCGCTGCTCGACGATACCCTGTTCATGCATGCCCGCCGTTTCCCGCCGTTGCGAACTGCTGTACGATCGCCGGCGAACTCCTGAAAGGTACCCCAAATGCTCGATCGCCCGGCCAGCAACGCGAGCCTGTCGGCCCGCGACATCGCCTACCACATGCATCCGTTCACCAATGCGCGGCGGCTGGAAAGCGAAGGCCCGTTCGTGATCACGCGCGGCAACGGTATCCATATCTATGACGAGCAAGGGCGGGACTATATCGATGGCCTCGCCGGGCTGTGGTGCGCCAGCCTGGGTTTCAGCGAGAAGCGCCTGGCCGAGGCGGCGTACAAACAAATGCTGGAACTGCCGTACGCGTCCACCTTCGGTCAGCGTTCGCATCCCACGGTGATCGAACTGGCCGAGAAGCTGATCTCGTTGATGCCGGTGCCGATGTCGAAGGTGTTCTTCAACAACTCCGGCTCCGAGGCGAACGATAGCGCCGCTAAGCTGGTCTGGTACTACAACAACGCGATCGGCCGGCCGCGCAAGAAGAAGATCATCGGCCGGATGAAGGGCTATCACGGTATCACCGTCGCGTCGGCCAGCATGTGCGGGCTGCCTTATGTGCATCAGGACTTCGACCTGCCGATCCCCAATGTTCGGCACACCGACTGCCCGCATCACTGGCGCTACGGCAAGCCAGGCGAGAGCGAGGAAGATTTCGCGTCGCGGATGGCGGACAACCTCGATGATTTGATCGAGCGCGAAGGCCCCGGAACGGTCGCCGCGTTCATCGCCGAACCGGTGCAGGGTGCGGGCGGCGTGGTGATTCCACCACGCACCTACTTCGCCAAGATACAGGAGGTGCTCCGCAAGCACGACGTGCTGTTCATCGCCGATGAAGTGATCTGTGGCTTCGGTCGCACCGGCAACATGTTCGGCTGCGAGACTTTCGCCATCGAGCCCGACATCCTGACCTGCGCTAAGGCGCTGTCCTCGTCGTACCTGCCGATCTCGGCCACGGTGATCAACGAGAAGCTGTATCAAGGCCTGGCGACGCAGTCCGACAAGAACGGCAGCTTCATTCACGGCTTCACCTACTCCGGCCATCCGGTGTGCGCCGCCGTCGCGTTGGAAACGCTGAACATCTACGAGGAACGCGACATCATCGGCCACGTGCGCAACATCTCACCGCGGTTCCTTGCCGGCGTGCGGCAATTTGCCGACCATCCGCTGGTGGGCGAAGTGCGCGCGATCGGCCTGATGGCCGGGCTCGACCTGGTCCGTGACAAGGCGACGAAGCAGCCGTTCGATGCCAAGGCCGGCGTCGGCGCGTACTTCGAGGAGCGGGCGCGCGAGCATGGGCTGATCATGCGCGGCCGTGGCGAGCAGCTCGTGTTGAGCCCGCCGCTGATCATCACCGAGGCCGAGATCGATGACATGCTGGGACGCCTGTCCCGTGCGTTGGATGAGACCGTGAAGTACGTCGACTCGTTGCCGTGACACGTCGTCCGCTGCCGCGCAGTCTCTACGCCGAGACGGCGCGGCCGGCTGCCACTACACCGCCGCTCGATGGCGATCGGCGCGTCGATGTCTGCGTGATCGGTGGCGGGTTCACCGGGCTGTCCGCGGCGCTGCATCTCGCGCAGGAGGGCGTCGATGTCGCCGTGCTGGAGGCGAACGAGCCGGGTTGGGGTGCGTCTGGGCGCAACGGCGGGCAGGTAAATCCGGGGCTGAAGCACGATCCCGATCAGGTGGAGGCGGATTTCGGCGCCGATCTGGGCCGTCGTATGATGGCGCTGTCGGGCGATGCGCCGAATGTGGTGTTCCGGCTGATCGAGCGGCATCAGATTGAGTGCGACGCGCTGCAATCGGGCACGCTGCGCGCGGCGTTTGGTGCCCGGGACGCTACTGGTATCCGCGCGTCAGCCGAACAGTGGATGCGCCGTGACGCACCGGTGAGCCTGCTGGAGTGCAACGCAGCGCGGGATGTCACCGGCACCGAGCGTTATGTCTGCGCCATGCTCGACCGTCGTGGCGGGCAGGTGAATCCGTTGGGCTATGCGCGAGGCCTGGCGCAGGCGGCGATGCAGGCGGGTGCCGTGGTGCACGGCGCGACGCCGGCGTTGAAGGTGAAGCGCAACGGCATCTGGGACGTGCGGACGCCAACGGGCACGGTGCGTGCCGACAAGCTGGTGCTGGCGACCAACGGTTACTCGGACGACGTGTGGCCCGGACTGCGCCGCAGTATCGTGCCGGTATACAGCGCCATCGTGGCGAGCGAGCCGCTGCCGTGCGCACCGATGCAATCGGTGCTGTATGAGACTGGTCGCGTCACGGTGTATTACCGGTTCGACCGTGCCAACCGCCTGCTGATGGGCGGCCGCAGCATGCAGCGCGACATCACCGAACCGCACGAGTTGCGACACCTGATCGCTTATGCAGAACTTCTGTGGCCCCAGATGCGCGGTGTGCGCTGGTCACATGCGTGGAGCGGTCAGCTCGCAATTACCTCCGACCACTACCCGCATCTACACGAGCCGGACGAATCGGTCTTGGTGTGCCTGGGCTATAATGGCCGTGGCGTGGCGATGAGCACCGCGATGGGACCGCAGCTTGCGCGACGCGTGATCGGCGGCAGGTCGGCCGAGATCGACATGCCGATCACCACGATGAAGGAAATCCCGTTCCACGCGCTGTGGCGGTCGGCGGTGACTGCGCGGGTGGTGTATGGGCGCATCAGGGATTGGCTCGGCCAGTAGAGCATTTTCAGGATGACCGGCAAATCGCGCGAGCTTGGCTCGATGGGTTTTCGCTGCGCTCTACCCATCCTACAAGTCGGCGCGCAAGGGTTGCCGTAAGATGGATATAGCGCAGCTGAACCCATCACTTTGCTTATCAGAACAGCGAATAACCCCCGTCGATGACGAACGTATCCCCGGTGTGATATCGCGCCGCCGAGCTCATCAGATACACGGCGATCCCGCCGAAATCGTCGCCACGCCCCCAGCGCCGCATCGGAATCCTCGGCATCACCTTGCCGTGGAACGTCTCGTTCGTGGTCAGCCGCTGCGTCATGTCGGTCTCGATCCACCCAGGCAGGATCGCATGCGCGCGCACATTGTGCCGCGCGAATTCCACCGCCAGCGAACGCACCATCGAGATCAGGCCGCCCTTGGTCGCCGCATAGTGCTCGCTACGCGGCGAACCCTCGATCGCCGCCAGCGACGCGGTACCGACCAACACACCGCCCTCTCCCCGCTCCACCATGTGCCGAGCCGCTGCTCGAAACGTGTAGAACGCACCGTCGAGATTGACGCGCAGCACGCGGTGCCACAGCTCGCTGCTCATCTCCAGGAACGACTTCGCGCCGCCTCCGCCGATCCCCGCGTTGGCGAAGCAGCCATCTACCCGTCCCAACGCCTCCAGTGTCCGCGCGAACGCCGCGTCGACTGCCGCCTCGTCGCCGACATCGCATTGCAGCGCCACAACGCTGCGCCCGGTCTTCGCCAGTTCCGCCTGCGCCTCGGCGTTCTTCGCGGCGTCGGTGCCCCAGATCGCCACATCGGCGCCGGCCTCGGCCACCGCCTGCGCAATGCCAAACCCGATGCCGCGATTGCCACCGGTCACCAAGGCCACCTTGCCGGTCAGATCGAACGGTTGATACGCCATCTATGTGCTTGCCTCGAACAGCTCGACTTCCCACCCCGCTGCGGTCAGCGGAAACTGCTTGATCACGTCCCGTACCGCGAACTGATAGATCGGCTGGAACAGTACGATCAGGTTCGCCTGGTCGATCATCGTCTTCTCGTATTCCAGATAAAGGGCGGACCGCTTCTCCGCGTCGGGTTCCGCAGCTGCCTGCGACACCAGCCTCACGAGGTCCTCTGGCGGCGTCCAGTGCACCCGCTTGGCGACGCGCTGCACCGTGGCGGATGCCCAACCATCCGTCTCGACACCGGACGGATTCCAGAACGTCAGCACCGCGGTAGACTTGCCGGTGGTGTACTGCGTGCGCAGGTTCACCTGATCCATCGGATCGAGGTTCACCTTGATGCCGACCCGCGCCAGGTCGGACTGCAGCTTCTGCCCCAGCACCGCATAGGACAGCCCCGATACCGCGGCATCGCCGTAGCTCAGCTTGAACTCGAACCCGTCAGGAAAGCCGGCCTTCTGCAGCAACTGCCTGGCACGGTCGAGGTCCTGGTGATAGCCGAACTGCTTCGTGGTCTCGCGCGTCGAGCCATACAGCCCGATCGGGATGAAGCTGGCGCAGCGGATCGCCTGGCCGCCCAGCATGCTGTTGATGATCCCGTCGTAGTCGATCGCGTTCCAGATCGCCTGCCGCGCCTCCTTCACCGCCAACGCCTTGTTGAAGGCGGGTTCGCAGGTCAGCGCCATGTAGACGAAGTCGAGGCTCTCCAACCCCTCGACGCGCACGTTCGGATCGCCCTTCAGCGTCGCCACCTGTTCGGGGATCAGATTGAACGCAGCATCGATGTCACCGCGCTTGATCGCCAGCAACTGGGTCGCGCTGTCGCCCATGTGGCGCAGCACCACGTGCTCGAAATGCGCCGGTCCGCGCCAGTAGTGCGGATTGCGCGTCAGCAGGATCTGGGCGTTCCGCGTCCAACCTGCCAGCGTGAATGGACCCGCGCCGGCCGAGTTCTGGTCCAGCCACTGGGTGGCCTTGTCCTCGGTATTGGCGTTCGGCGCATTGGTGCCGCCGTGCGCCTCCACCACCTTGCGCTCCATCACACCGAAATTGGGACCGCACAGCACGGTGAGCAGCGGCGCGGAGGGATCCTTCATGATCACGTCGATGGTCTTGTCATCGACGACCGCGACATGATCGACCAGGGCCACGTACTGGGAGGGCTGATCCTTGATATTGATCACCCGCTCGAGGCTCCACTTCACGTCATCGACGGTGACCGGGTTGCCGCTGTTGAACCTGGTTCCCGGCCGCATCGTAAAGCGCCAGCCCTTGCCGTCCGGCGTGCGTGCCCACGCGCTGGCAAGCGTCGGCTTGACGTTGAGATAGTCGCCGGGCGTCATGGTGATCAGCGAGTCGTAGGCGGCGGTCAGCGTCAACGGCGGGGTGTACTGCGCCTCGCGCGCCGGATCGAAGCTGATGGAATCACTGATGTCGAGGCCCAGCACCAGCGTGTTCTTCGCCGCCGCCGCGTGAACCCGAGCGGGTAACCCCGCGGCCAACGCCGCGCCACCCACGCCGAGCAGGCGCATCACATCCCGCCGACCGATCCAGCCGATTTCCCGCACGTGTGCCTCCAGAGCTTGTTCTTGCGTCGCGTTGACATCATAGCCGCGTGCGGCGGGGACACAACTTGGCTGGCGCAATCCGATCGGCAATAGTCCGCCGAATGCTTCGCTACCTTGTCTCTCGCCTGGTCGTGGCCGCACTGATGGTCCTGCTGGCCACGCTGGTGATCTTCCTGATCGCCAACATGGTGCCGGGCGATCCGGTGCTGACCCAGCTTGGCGACATCGCCGCGAACAATCCCGACATGGTCGCGGCGTTCCGTCACAAATGGGGGCTCGATCTGCCGTTGTGGGACCGCTACTGGATCTTCCTCGTCGGCCTGTTCCACGGCGACCTCGGCATCTCGATCGGTTCGCAACGTCCGGTGCTGGAGGACATCGCGCAATACGCACCGGCCACCGTGGAACTCTCCACCGTCGCCTTCCTGCTCGCGCTGATCGTCGGCCTGCCGCTCGGCGTCGTGGCGGCGATGAAGCGCGACACCTGGATAGATCACCTGGCACGCAGCGTTTCGCTGGTCGGTGTGTCCGCGCCGACCTTCTGGCTCGCCTTCGTCATGCTCGCGGTGTTCTACGGCGCGCTGGAGTGGGCGCCCGGTCCCGGTCAGATCAGCGCCAGCACATTCCCGCCACCGACCGTCACCGGCATCATGCTGATCGACGCACCGCTCGCCGGCGACTGGGACACCTTCTGGGACGCCGCGTCGCATCTGATCCTGCCATCGATCGTGCTTGCCGCCAGCACGCTCGGGCTGATCACCCGCACCACGCGCGCCGCCATGCTTGAGGCCCTGTCGCAGGACTATATCCGTGTCGCAAGGGCCAAGGGCCTGGTGCGCCGCGCGATCATGCTCGGCCACGCACTGCCGAACGCGCTGCTGCCGGTGGTGACGCTGGGCGGGCTCGCCTATGCGCAACTGCTGACCGGCACGGTGCTCACCGAATCGATCTTCTCCTGGCCCGGCCTTGGTCGTTACACATTCCAGAGCGCGGTGCGGCTCGACTTTCCCGCCATCATGGGCATTACCCTCGTCGTCGCGGCGATCTACGTGCTGGTGAACCTTCTGGTCGACCTGTCGTACGCGGCGCTGGATCCGCGCGTGTCGCGGCGATGAGCGGCGTCGAGACCGCCCTGCTTGCCGCCACCGCGGAAACCGGCACCGGAGCGCGCCGGCGCCGCTGGCTGCGCCGCTATGGTCTGGCCGCGCTCGGCGGCGCGGTGATCGCGCTTTGGGCCATTGCCGCGATCCTGGCACCGTGGCTCGCGCCGTATCCGCCCGATGTGGTGAACGTCGCCGGCCGTTTGCTGCCACCGTCGGACCTGCACTGGCTCGGCACCGATGTGCTTGGCCGCGACGTGTTCACCCGCGTGCTGTACGGCGCGCGCACCTCGCTCGCGGTCGGCTTCATCGTGGTGCTGCTGGGCGGGCTGTTCGGTACGCTGCTCGGCGCCGTCGCGGCGTATATGCGCGGCTGGGCAGAAGAAGCCCTGATGCGCGCCACCGACCTGGTATTCTGCTTCCCGCCGATCATTCTGGCGATGGCGATCGCCGCGGCACTCGGCATCGGCACGCGCAACACTGTGATCGCCATGCTGGTGGTGTGGTGGCCAAAATTTGCCCGCCTGGCACGCAGCCTGGTCATCGGCCAGCGCTCCGCCGAATACGTCGCCGCAGCGCAGGCGATCGGCTTCGGCCCAGCGCATATCCTGTTTCGCCAGATCATCCCGAACGCCGTCGGTCCGCTGGTGGTGCTGGTCACGCTCGACCTCGGTAACGCGATCTTGGTGTTTGCCGGACTGTCGTTCCTGGGCCTTGGCGTGGTGCCGCCCACGCCCGAATGGGGCTCGATGGTGTCGGAAGGGCGCGAACTGGTGAACCAGTGGTGGGTCGCGACCTTCCCCGGCCTCGCCATCCTCACCGTGGTGATCGGCTTCAATTTCGTCGGCGACGGCATCCGCGACTGGCTCGATCCGCATGCACGACGCCGCTGAACCGATCCTTCAGGTCGAGAACCTGCATACCTGGTTCTTCACCGACGCTGGCGTCGTGCGCGCGGTCGACGGCGTCAGCTTCTCGCTGCATCCCGGCGAGACGCTCGGCATCGTCGGCGAATCCGGCTCCGGCAAGAGCGTGACGGCCAAGTCGATCATCCGCCTGCTCGACGAGCCCGCCCGCATCGTCGAGGGCACGATCAGCTTCCGCGGCCGCGACATGGTGCACCTGGACGACGAGGCACTGCGCGAGATCCGCGGCGCCGAGATCGCCATGGTGTTCCAGGACCCGATGACGTCGCTCAATCCGGTGCTGCGAATCGCGCGGCAGTTGATCGAGACGATGACGGCACACCGTCGGTTCGGCGTGACGGCGGCGCGTGCGCGTGCGGTGACTTTGTTGCGGCGTATGGGCATTGCGACACCAGAGCGCGCGGTGAATTCCTGGCCGCACCAGTTCTCCGGCGGCATGCGCCAGCGGGTGATGCTGGCGATGGGGTTCGCCAACGAACCCACGCTGCTGATCGCCGACGAACCCACCACGGCGTTGGACGTGACGATCCAGGCGCAGATTCTCGATCTGCTGCGTGAACTCAACGCCGATCTTGGCACCGCGGTTATCCTGATCAGCCACGATCTCGGTGTCATCGCCGATGTCTGCTCGCGCGTGCTGGTGATGTACGCCGGCGAGGTGGTGGAGGAAGGCTCGCCCGGGGACCTGCTGAGCGATCCGCGCCATCCGTATACCTGGGCGTTGCTGCACGCCGCACCGCGGATGGATCAGGCAAACGATGGCGACCGGCGGCTGACCACGATCGAGGGCCAGCCGCCCGATGCGCGCGACTGGCCGGCAGGCTGTCGCTTCCGCGCGCGCTGTCCGTTCGCCGTGGCGCAATGCATCGAGCACCCCGCCCTGCTGCCGGTGGGAGTGGACCGCTCCACCCGCTGTTGGGTCACCCAAGGGGGCGAGACGTTGCCGCCACCCACCCACGCCCGTACCGCCGCCGAGACGCGCGTCGCCGCGGCGCGTCAGCCGATGTTGCAGGTGCAGGCTCTCGCCAAGCATTTCGAGCTGCCGCGCGACAGTTTCCTGGAGCCGCACCGCATCCTGCGCGCGGTGGACGGAGTAGATTTCGACGTATTCCGCGGCGAGACGGTCGGCCTGGTCGGCGAATCCGGCTGCGGCAAATCGACGCTGGCGCGCGTGGTGATGCGTCTTACCGAGCCAACCGAAGGCCGCATCATTTTCGACGGCCAGGACATCACACACATGAGCCAGGCGGAGCTCCGTCCGCTGCGCCGGCGCATGCAGATGATCTTCCAGGACCCTTACGGGTCGCTCAATCCGCGCATGACGGTGGGCGAGATCCTCAGCGGCCCGCTGCGGCTGCACGGATTGGTGCCGGCCGGCGGTGCAAATGAACGGGTGCGGGAGCTGCTCGATTTGGTCGGGCTGCCGGGAGCCGCCGCCGCGCGCTTCCCGCATGAGTTCTCCGGCGGCCAACGGCAGCGCATCTCGATCGCGCGCGCACTGGCCGTGGAGCCGCGGTTCATCATCGGCGATGAACCGATCTCGGCCCTCGATGTCAACATCCAGGCGCAGATCATCAACCTGATGATCGGATTGCAGGAACGGCTTGGGCTGACCTATCTGTTCATCGCACACGATCTCGCGGTGGTGCGACACATATCCGATCGCATCGTCGTGCTGTATCTCGGCCGCGTGGTGGAAACCGCCCCGTCGCAGGCGCTGTTTGCCCGGCCGCTGCATCCCTACACCAATTCGCTGATCTCGGCGGTGCCAGTGCCCGACGCGCACCTGGCCCGTGGCCGGCGGCGGATCGCGTTGCAGGGCGAGGTGCCGAACGCGGTGAGCCCGCCCTCGGGCTGCCGCTTCCGCACCCGCTGTCCCGCCGCCGTTGTGCGCTGCGCCGAGGAAACGCCGGCGCTGACCGAGGCAGCGGCCGGGCACTTCGTCGCGTGTCACTTCCCGGGGTCGGTGACGATGGTCTAGCCACGTGACCGGCAATCGGCACTGCCGAACAAGTACACGTAGTGTACACCGCGCCACTCGTCACCCCCGCGCAAGCGGGCTTGCGCGGGGGTGACGTGAGTTTGGAGGGTCCTATGTCAGTCATCGAACGCGCCAGTGTCTGCACCTTCGATTGCCCCGACACCTGCAGTCTGAGTGTCACCGTCGATGACGGCCGCATCACCAAGGTGCGCGGCTCCGAGGCGGCGCCGTTCACCGCCGGTGTCATCTGCAACAAGGTGGCGCGCGACATGACCGCGTTCGTCCACGGACCGCAGCGCATCCTGCATCCGCTGCGCCGCACCGGCACGAAAGGTTCGGGCGCATTCGAGCGCATCACCTGGGAGGAAGCGCTGGACGAAATCCACGCACGCACCAGCGCGGTGATCGAGCGCTGGGGGCCGCAGGCGGTGTCGCCGCTGAACTATGCCGGCCCGCATGGGATGCTCGCCGGTGACAGCATGTCGTCACGCTTCTTCTACAAGCTCGGCGCAACGCAGCTGTATCGCCGTTCGATGTGCGGCGGCGTGCGCAGCGAGGCCTGGGCCGGTACCTATGGCACGGTGCCCGGCTGTCCGCCGGAGCTCGCCGCGGGTGCGAAGCTGAACGTGGTGTGGGGCAACAACGCGACTGTCACCAACCTGCACCTGGTACGACGCATCCGCCAATCGAAGCGTAACGGCGGACGTCTGGTGGTGGTGGATCCGTTGCGTACCAAGATCGCCGAGCAGGCGGATCTCCATTTGGCCCCGCTGCCTGGCACTGACGTGCTGCTGGCGTGGTCACTGGCAGCGGAGCTGGAACGGATGGGCGCGCTTGATGCCGCGTTCATCGCACAGCATATGCTCGGGTTCGAGGAGTTCATGGCCAAGGCGCGTGCTTGGCCAACGGCGCGCGCGGCGATTTCGTGCGGGCTGCGCGAAGAGCAAATCATCAGATTCGCGCAGTGGCTGGCCGAAGCCGATCCGCTGGTCTTCGCGCCGGGCAATGGGCTGGAGCGCGGACGCAATGGCGGCAGTTCGATCCGTGCGCTGATCGCGCTGCCGGCGCTCTTGGGAAAGCTGGGCAACGGCAGCGGCATCGTGCTCGGCGCGAGCAATGCGTTTCCCAAGACGATGCTGCGGTTGCAGCGGCCGGATCTGGCACCGCCGGGTATGCGCACGCTGAACCTGATCGACGTCGGGCGTCATCTGGCAGAAGACGATATCGATCCGCCGCTTCGTGCGGTGTTCATCTACAACCACAATCCGATCGTGGTGCATCCCGATCAGAACCGCATGCGCCGTGGCCTGTCGCGCGAAGACGTGTTCGCGGTGGGCGTCGACGTGGCGATGACCGAGAGCATGGCTTATTGCGACATCGTGCTGCCGGCGGCAACGCATTTCGAATCTGCCGATCTGTATCCGTCGTACGGCCATCACTGGCTGCAGCGCGCCGAAGCGGTGATCCCGCCGGTGGGCGAGTCGCTGCCTAATACCGAGATTTTTCGGCGTCTCGCGGCGCGCTTCGGGTTCGACGAACCGTGCTTCAAGGCATCGGATGCGGAGCTGATGGATGCCGCGGTCGATCTCGGCCAGGTGCGGCCGAGCGAGATTTCCACCGAGAACGCATTGCAGATGAAGGGCAGGGACGGCAGGCCGCTGGTGCTGTTCGAGAACGTGTTCCCCGCTACACCGTCGGGTCAAATCGAACTGCGCTCCGAGACGCTGGCGCAGCGGTGGGGCGAAGCGGCGCTGCTGCCGGCGTGGCGCGAGCGGACGTCGGATTATCCGCTGATGCTGATCTCGCCGGCGTCGGATCGGCAGATCTCATCGACACTTGGATCTGCGGGATCGAGACCGCGGCTGATGATGCATCCGCAGGATGCAGCGACGCGGGGGCTCGCGGCGGGCGGCGATGTGAAGGTGTGGAACGAGCGGGGCACTGTGATCCTGCCGCTCGACGTGACCGACGATGTGCCGCCGGGCGTCGTGTCGAGCGAGAAGGGCGCGTGGCTGGCCACCAGCCGGACCGGTCAGACCATCTCGGCGCTGGTGTCCGCCGAAATGCGTGCCGATCTGGCGGAAGGCGCGTGCTTCAACGATACGCGCGTGGAGGTGGAGAGTGTGTGACGTCGCCGGATGGGCCGGCGTTGCGTTGGGCGGACTCAGTGCACTGCAAGCAGGGTGTTCTTGTATATTTTTCCATCCTTCATGATGACCATGAAGTTCTTGTCCGGCTTTGCTACAAGCTCGATGTCGCTGATGGGATTGCCGTCGACCACCAGCAGATCTGCAAGCGCATCCTCTTCGATGATCCCCAACTTTCCTTGGTAGGGGTTGCGCGAACCGGACATCGCCAATAGCTCGCCGTTGACGGAAGTCGCCATCTTCAGGATATCGACATTATCGTACCAGCGGGTCAAATGGGTCAGCATGAAGCCTTGGCGCTCGGTGATGGTACTGGAAAACAACAGGTCGGTTCCGAACGCAGTCCTGACCTTGTGCTCTTTCGCCAGAGTGTAAACTGTGTTCGTGCCGGCGATTACCTGGCGCAGGTTGATCTGGCTTTGACCGATCATAGGAGGTGCGTCGTCCTCACTGACGAACGGCTGCGTGCTGAGCCATATGCCCTTTTCCGCCATAATCTTGGCGGTCGCCTCGTCCATGAGATGCCCGTGCTCAATGCACTGGATCCCCGCATTGATGGCCCGCTGGATCTGCACCGGCGGGTAAGCGTGAACCGCCACATAGGTATTCCGGTCCGCTG